>JADZFZ010000765.1 GCA_020854145.1 Deltaproteobacteria bacterium
CTCCGTCGTCGTAGGGCAGGTCGTCCTGCCCGGGCGGAGGCACCGGCGGATACGGATCGATCACCTTCATCGGTCGGCTCTCGGTCGTCATGCTGCCACGCCTCCTCGACGCGAGCAGCGACGCAACATGTGGACCGCGATCGCGGCTCGGAATCTCCCCAGAAAACGCCCGTGCGCGAGCCGGCGTCACGCTGTCCGACAGTGGCGGCCGACTGTCCGACATCCTCCACGACGGGCACGCCCGCCGCCCGATGAGCCTGCAAGCGCGCGCCGCGCTGGGCTCTCGCGCTCGGCCCACCGATACCTCTACGCTCTGCGTGTGCGCTCGAGGCTCGCGCGGCTCGTCCTCGTCTCGTTCGCCGTCTCTCCGACGCTCGTCGCGTGCGACGAGGCCGAGCTGTCGGACTGCGCGCGGATCAACCAGCTCGTCGTCGGCGACTCCCGCTACTGCGTCTACCCGGGAGGCGACCGCGACGGGCAACGGTGTCCGCTCTCCGTGCGCTACCCGATCGACTTGCCGCGAGGCTACGTGTGCGCGTCGTCGCCGCAGACCGCGGGCGAGCTCCCGATCGAGGTGTGTGCGCTCTTCGAGGGCGGCTGTGTGCCCGCGGCCGATGCGGGCGACGCCGGATCCGCCGCGACGATGGACGCGTTCGTCGTGGACGCCGGCCCGGTCGACGCGATGCCGCGGCTCGACGCGCGACCGCCCGACATGGGCCCGACGGACGCCGGACCGCGGCTCGATGCAGCTCCGCGGCTCGACGCGGGACCGCGTGATGCGGGACCGACCGACCTCGGGCCGAGCGACGCGGGCTCCTGCGACGGTCCTCTCGCAGACGAGCTCGCGAGCGGGGCGCAGCACGCGTGCGTGATCGCCGACGGCGCGCTCTTCTGTTGGGGCTCCAACCTTCAGGGGCAGCTGGGGATCGGCACGAGCGTCGGGGACGTGCCGGCGCCGACGCGGATCGGCATGGACATCGACTGGTCGCGCGTCGCCGCCGGCGAGCAGCACACGTGCGGCGTGCGCGCGAGCGGCACGTTGTGGTGCTGGGGAGACGAGCGGGGCGGGAGGCTCGGGCTGCCGGACGGCACCTACCGCGCGCCGACCCGCGTCGGCGTCGGCGAAGAGTGGATCGCCGTCGCCGCGGGAATCGACGCCACCTGCGCCATCACGCGCTCGGGCGATCTCCACTGCTTCGGGGAGAACGGGTTCGGTCAGCTCGGCAACGGGACCACGACCCGCGTGACGACGAGCGACGCGCCGTCCGTCGGCGAACCGACCACGTGGCGCGCGGTCGACATCGCGCGCGCCCACACGTGTGCCCGCAGCACGGGCGACGCGCTCCATTGCTGGGGTCGCAACGGTCAAGGGGAGCTCGGTACCGGTACGAGCGGGCCCGACGCAGGGTTGCTCGTGCCGTCGATGGAGATCGGGGGCCGGGATTGGATCCAGGTCGCGCTCGGCGGCTCGTACACGTGTGCGCGCGAGTCTCCCGACGCGGTCTACTGCTGGGGCTCGGGGAGCGACGGTCGGTTGGGGCTCGGCGCCGACGATGCGGATCGCTCGGTGCCCACGCCGATCGGGTCGCCGGCGGGGCTCGGGTCCATCGACCTCGCGGTCGGTGATGCGCACGCGTGTGCGATCGGCAGCGCGGGACGTCTGCGTTGTTGGGGCAACAACGATTTCGGCGAGCTCGGCAACGGCACGCGCGACGCGGCCAACACGCCTCTGCCCGTGGACGGCAGCCGTGTCTGGGAAGACGTTTCGGCGGGCAACGATCACACGTGCGCGATCGACGACGGCGCGCTCTTCTGCTGGGGCGCGCTCAACGGCGCTCCTGCGGCCGGCCCGGCCGCCGATCCGGCGATCCCGACGCGCGTGTGCCTTCCGTCGCTCTGACTCGCAGTCACTCCGGCGTCACGCAGCTCCCGCTCGCGCCGCACGTCTCGCCCCTGCTCGCGTCGCAGAGGCGCGTCGGGTCCGTTCGACAGTCCACCGCGCACGTGCCCAGCCAGTCGCACATGTATCCGGGCCTGCAGTCCGCGTCGCTCGCGCACGTCCGGAGGCAGATCGCGACGAGGCACGTGGCGCCCGGAGGGCAGTCGATGAAGCCCTGCGCGCACGTGACCTCGCACTCTCCGCCGGGGGCACCCTGCGCCTCCGTCCGGCACGTCCCGAGCCCGCCGCACTCCGCGTCCGTCGTGCACGGACCGCCGGGCCCCGAGTGACACGCGCCGTCGATGCACTCTGCGCCGATGCCGCACGAGCGACCGCACGATCCGCAGTTGAACGGGTCGCTCGTCAGGTCGACGCACCCGCCCGTCGCGCAGCTCGTGAGCCCACCGCTGCACGAGCACGCGCCGCCCGCGCAGAATCCGCCTGCGCCACAGCGGTTTCCGCACGCTCCGCAGTGGTCGGGATCGTTGGCGAGGTCGGTGCAGCCGCTGCCCGCTCCGTCGCACGCGCGCTCGGGCGGGCACTGGCAGCTGCCCGCGACGCACACGAGGCCGTCGCCGCACGTCGCCCCGTTGTCCGCGAAGCCGTCGCAGTCGTCGTCGCGCCCGTTGCACGCCTCGCCGCCGCCCGTCGGTGCGCACGTGCAGAGCAGCCCCGCGCCCGCGACGCCGTCGCACGCCCACGAGACGGGGCACTCGCTCGCCGCCGCGCACGCGTGCGTGCACCTTCCGATCGCGAGGCACTGCGCCGAGGTGCAATCGCCGTTGCGCGCGCAGAGTGATCCGATCTCGCCCTCCTTCGGCGCGTCGATCACGGGTGTCGGTGTCGGGACGCCGCCCTCCGCGCTCTCGCGACTCTGGGACCATCCGCCTCCACCCTCGCAAGCGGCGACGACCACCACGAACGACACGACGACGCGCACTGTGCTCGACATGGCGCGCCCCTCCGGCAAGCGCGATGCCGTCCTGTACCGACCGGTACACAGCGCGGCGGGCCCACGATTGCGCGTGCGGCCCACGTGCGGTCCGCGCGCGGCCCGCGCTCAGATGCTCTTCGTGAACACGATGCGCGCGCGGTTGGAGCCGGCGTAGTCCGCGACCTCTTCGACGTCCCAGCCGAGCGCGCGGTGGAACGCGACCGAGCCCTCGTTGCCGAGCGTCGTGATCGCCTTCATGCGCGTGGCGCCCGCCGCTTTGCACTCCGCCTCGAAGCGCTCGTACATCGTCCGCGCGACGCCGCGTCTTCGCCACTGCGGATGGATCCCGACGAGGTGCACGTAGCCGAGCGGCGGGGTGCTCGCCGTCACGAAGCCGAGCAGGAACCCGACGATCTCGCCCTGCTCGACCGCCACCTGGGCGTGCCCGCCGAGCTCGTAGAAGAACATCGGGTGCGCGAGCGCGGTCGAGGGGCCTCCCCACCACCGGTCGATCACCGAGACGACGTAGTCGAAATCCGCCTTCGTGAGCGACCGCGTCTCCATGACGCGCCCCTTCTAGCAGGGCTCTCGGCTCGGTGGCCACCCCGTATCCGTTGAGCCCGAACGAGGAGCCCATTATGTTTCGCCCCCCATGACCGACGAATCTGGAAATCAGCCGCAACAACCGCCGTCCGACAACCCCAACGATCCCAACCTCGGGCCGCGCATCGCGATCAAGGCCGAGGACTCCGTGGCGATGGGTCGCTTCTGCAACTTCGCGCAGATCGGTCACCAGGCCGACGCGTTCATGATGGACTTCGCGTTCATCCAGGGCTCCGCGGGATGGCTGCTCGCACGCACGTTGATGTCCCCGAGCCACGCGAAACGCTTCTATCTCGCGCTCGGCGACAATCTCGCGCGCTACGAAGCGAGCTTCGGGGAGATCCCCGCGACGCCCACGCTGCAATGAGACTCCCTCGAAGGGGTCGGGGTGAGGTGTGACGGGCGCGACCCCTTCGCCTGCTTTCCCGCGATGGCTCGCCATCGTCGCGTTCACGATCTTCCTCGACCTGCTCGGGTTCGGGATCGTGTTGCCGGCGCTGCCCTACTACGCGCTTCGATTCCACGCATCGGAGACGGAGGTGACGCTGCTCGGCACGACCTACGCCGCCATGCAGCTGCTCTTCGTCCCCATCTGGGGACGGCTCTCCGACCGCATCGGGCGCCGGCCCGTCCTGCTCTTCTCCATCGTCGGGACGATCGCGGGGATGACCGTCTTCGCGCTCGCGAGCTCGCTCGTGGCGCTCTACGCGGCGCGGATCGTCGCCGGTGCGATGACGGCGAACTTCGCGACCGCGCAGGCGTACGTGGCGGACCTCACGCCGCCTTCGGGCCGCGCCCGCGCGATGGGAATCGTCGGCGCGTCGCTCGGCATGGGGTTCATCGTCGGGCCGCCGCTCGGCGGGCTCCTCGCCGACGTCGGACGTCACACGGGCATCGGCTACCCGCTGCTCGGCTGGGTGTCGGCGGGGCTGTCGCTGCTCAACCTCGGGCTCGCGGCCGTCATGCTGCCGGAGTCGCTGTCGGCGGATCTGCGGCGCTCCGCGGCGTCGCGTCGGGGCTCGCGCATCGAGGGCCTCCGCATCGTGCGGCGGTCGGGCGCGCTCGTCTCGGTCGTGGCGCTGCAGGCCGTCGTCACCTTCGCGTTCAGCGCGATGGAGTGGACCTTCACGCTCCTGTCGCGCGTGCGTCTCGGCTGGACCGAAGAGGTCGGCGGCGACCGATGGAACGGGCTCTCGCTCGGGTTCGTCGGCCTCGTCATGGCGATCACCCAGGCGGGCATGGTCGGACGTCTGGTGAAGCGCTTCGGCGAGCCCGCCGTGTTGCGTGCGGGTCTGCTCTTCATCACCGCAGGCCTCGCATGTTGCGCGGCCACCTTCCACGTCGCGACGATGATCGTCTCGTGCGCGTTGCTGGCGATTGGCTTCGGTCTCGTGTCGCCGACGATGTCGGCGCTCGTGTCGCAGAACGCACCGCCGGACGCGCAGGGCGAGGTCATCGGGATCTATCAGGCGGCCGGCAGCTTCGCGCGCGTCTTCGGCCCGGTCACCGGAGGGATCCTCTTCCAGCGCATCAGCCCGTCGGGCCCCTTCGTGCTCGGTGCGACCGCCGTCGCGCTGGCGGCCTTGGCTGCGTGGCGCACCCTCGGCAGGCCCGTGACGACGGCCGGCGCGTGAGAGCCCCCGAATGAGCGCCGGGAACCATCGCAGAGACGCGCTGTCCACCCTCTCGTGGAACGTGCACGTCGCCGATCGCCTCTCGGGCCCATCCTCCGTCGTCCCTCCCTCGCCTTCTTCGTGACCGACGCATCCGAGAAGCCGGCCGCCGAGGAGCCGCTCTTCTGCCCGTTCTGCCGGGACACGTACGAGGCGACCGACGTGTGCCCGACGCACGGGCTGCGCCTCGTGCGATTCATGGAGCTGCCCGTCCAGAAGGAGCCGGAGCTCCCTTGGCCCGAGACCGATCCGTTGCCGCGCACGTCCTTGCGGTTCGGACGTGGGTTCGTGGCGCTCGGCGCGTTTGCGGTGCTCGCGTCGTTCTGGCTCCCGTGGCTCCGTCTCTTCCGACCGCACGAGGCGGACGTCACCGCGTTCGTTCTCGCCCGTCAGGCGCTCAACCTGTGGTCGGTTCCGCTGGCGGCCACGACGTTGCTCGTGATCCTCGCGACCCGCCGGTCACCCGTGAAGATGCGGAGCGCGCGATTGGCGACCGCTCTCATCGCGCTGATGCCCGTCGCGAACCTCGCGCTGACCTTCACGAAGGTGTTCCGCGCGGCCGGCGAGCTCGGCAG
>JADZFZ010000766.1 GCA_020854145.1 Deltaproteobacteria bacterium
CCGACGCGCGTCACGGGGCAATCCATCGACCCGCGCGAGTGGTCGATGTCGCACAACGAGCAACCCTGCATGATCCCCGCGGCAGCATCCGCGGGCCGGGCCGGGCCTGTCAACGGAGAGCGAGGCCTGAGCGCCACGCGCAACCAGCACCCACGATGTCGGAGCGCGGATCTCGTGGACGCTGCGTCCGGTGATCTCGACACGCTTGGAGAACTGGGACGTCCAGTGGCACGGCGCCTACGAGGTCGCGCGCAACTTCTACACGGAGCTCATCCCCGAGGTCCGACACCTCGCTCCCGATCTCGCCGACGAGGTGATGCGCATGCCGCAACACTCGTGGACCACCGGCCTGAGCCCCGAGCAACGACGTCAGATCGTCGAGTTCTATCGCGCTCGGTACGGCGCGGGCCCCGGCGGGGTCTCCGATCAGGGCGGCACCCCCGACGCAGGGCCTCCGATGCGCGTGCTGACCCACGACGCCGGGCGCTGAAGGAGCGACGCGACCGGTACTCCGATCGCGCTGGGTGTGGCCGCCGGGGCAGCCCCGGTCGCGCCTCAACGCGTCTCTGCCACGTCGGGATCGAGGGAGAAGACGACGAGCGCGTTGCCGGGCGCCAGGTGCGCCGGACCGTCGTAGACCTCCTCGATCGACTCGGCCCGCGCGCTCGCGCTCAGGCGCGGCGCGTCGATGCCAGCTCGGACGAGCGCAGCCGCGACGGCCGCCGCGCGTGCGCTCGACGTCTGCCACGGTTGCGGGCTGCCGTCTGCGGCCTCGACGTCCACGGTGTAGCGGCGTGCGCGATGGGTCGCGGCCTCGCGAGCGACGATCGCGAGCAGCGGCGACGCCTCCCGACGCAGCTGCGTCGCGCCCGACGCGAAGAAGCACTCGGCGGAGAGCGCGACGCCCAGCTGGCCGACGACGTGACGCGTCCGTGCCCCGCCACATCGGAGCGCCGCCTGGCCGAGCGCCTCGAAGAGCGCGCCCTGCTCGCGTCGACGGCCGACGAAAGCGCGCTCCCTCGCGGTCGGCGTGACGATGCGCAGCACGGTCCGCCTCGTCGGCCGGACGGTGCAGACGAGCGCGCCGTCGCACGGGTTGACCACGACGCTCTCGAGTCGGAGCGGATCGACGCCCCGCGCCGAGAGGAAGTCCGTGATGGCGCGCGCGCGCTGCTCCCCGAGCAGGCGTACGCGGTGCGCGCTGCCGCGCCCATCGACGTGTTGCTCGACGCGGAGACGCTCGACCTCGGGGTGCGAGGCGAGCAGCGCCGCGACCTCGACGAGCACGGCCTCGCTCTCGGGTCGCAGCGCGGGCCGGTCGACGACGAAGCCGATCGCCGGACGCACCTCGACGCGATCTCGCGCGATCCGCGCGTCGGCGCGGGTCGTGGCGGCTGACGCGGCGCAGACGGCACCTAGCGAAGCCGCGATTGCCCAGCGTGCGACGGCCACGCCCCAGCCTACCGCGCCCCGAGGCCGCGGCCGCGCCCCACGCGCCTCGGTCCCGCGCCCGCGGCTCGCAGTACGATGCCGGCCGTGGGGCCCCGGCCGTCGCAGATCGCCCGGACGCTCGGGCCGTACGGCTCGCTCGTGCTCGCGCTGTGCGTCGCGACGACACCTTCACGCGCCGGCGCCGACGGGGTGATCACGCTCGGCTTCGGGGGCGACGTCGCGTTCACGCACGGGCTCGACGCGCGCGATCCGTTGGGTGCGCTCGGTGCCATGCTGCGGGCGCCCGACCTCACGTGGGTGAACCTCGAGACCACCGTGGGTGACGTCGGCGAGGCCGCGCCGCGTCAGCTCCGCTTCCGCTCGCCTCCGAGCACGCCCGCGATCCTCCGCGGCGCCGGCGTGGACGGTGTGGCGCTGGCGAACAATCACGCCCTCGACTTCGGGCGCGCGGGCCTCGTGCGCACGATGGATGCGCTCGATGCGGCGGGCATCGCCCACGCGGGCGCCGGCCGAGACCGCGACGCGTCGTTCGCGCCTCGCGTCCAGGTCGTGCGCGAGCGGAGGGTCGCGACGCTCGCGTTCCATCGCCTCGCACGGCGCTACGCATGGAGCGCCACCGATCGGCTCGCGGGGATCGCGTCCGCGCACGGGGCCGACGTCGAGCGCTCGGTCGCCGCCGTGCGCGTTGCCCGACGCGCCGCGGAGGTCGTGATCGTGATGGCGCACTGGGGCATCGAGGGCGCGGTGTGTCCCGCACGGTTCCAGCGCGACCTCGCGCGGCGATGGGCGGAGGCGGGCGCCGACGTGGTGGTCGGCAGCCATCCGCACGTGCTCCAGGGCATCGAGCGCATCGGCACGACCTGGGTGATCCACTCGACGGGCAACCTCGCCTTCCCATCGGCCCGCCGAGAGGCCGCGCGTTCCGCGTTCTTCGAGCTCACGTTCCCGCCGCGCTCCTCGCGAGACGAGAGCGGCCTGCGCGCGCGACCGCTGGAGCTGCTCCGCGGCGCTCCGCGGCCCGCGGGCCCCGACGCGGCGCGCGAGATCATCGAATCCTTGTCCCATCGGTCGTTCGGCGTGAGCCTCGACGCCGACGGTCGGGCGCGCGCACTCTCGAGCCACGGAAGGGGGCCAGGTCGATGCGGCGACGTTCGTACGGGCTGGTGAACACACGCGTCGTGCTCGTCGTGCTCGCCGTGCTCGTGCGCGGCGCGCACGCGTCGGCGCAGGACCAAGACCCCGACGCCGGGCCTTTCGCCGACGCCGGCGGGATCACGACGCCCTCGGACGACGACGCGACGGCCGACGACGCGGGCATCGACGAGGTTCCTCCGGTGCCGAACGGATCGCGGACCCCGCCCGCGGTCCCCGAGGGGCAGCCGACGCCGGTGCTCGTCGGTGCGGTGCCGATCATCATCCACGACGTCGACCTGAAGGCGGGCACCGCGACCGTGACCTACTGGTTCTGGGCACGCTGGCGCGGCGCCGTCGACGCGAGCGATCGCATCGAGATCGCGAACGGCTCGCTCGAGACGCGCGAGCACGCCGAGCACTACGTGACGGAAGGCGCGCACTACGCCTACGGGCGCCAGCGGGCGGTCGTGCGCGTCGACGTGGACTACCGGGCGTTCCCGTTCGATCGACACGTCCTGCGGCTCGCGTTCGAGCACACCACGCTCGACGAGACGATGCTCCGCTTCGTCGTGGACGAAGCCAGCTTGCGCAACGTCCAGAGCCCCGAGATCTCCGGATGGATCACCGAGCGCCCGCGGTTCGACGTCGTGCGCCGGACCTACCGCACCAACTGGGGCGCCCCCTTCGTCGCGCTCGACGACCCGGCGGCGTACTCGCAGTTCCGCGTGGCCATCACGCTGCGGCACGCGCCGGTCGCCGCGTTCGCCAAGACGTTTCTGCCGCTGCTCATCTCGGTGCTCATCACCGCGCTCGTCTTCTTCATCGACCCGGCTGACACGGGCGCGCGCTTCAGCCTCGGCGTCGCCGGAACGTTCGGCGCGGTGACCTCCGAGGTGCTCGTCGCGTCGAGCCTGCCCGACATCGGCTACATGACGCTCTCCGACAAGGCCCACGCAGCCGGGCTCGCGTTCATCTTCTTCGCGCTGCTCGAGTCGGTGATCGTCGCGCACCTCG
>JADZFZ010000767.1 GCA_020854145.1 Deltaproteobacteria bacterium
ACGCGCGTACGAGCTCCCTACGTTCCCCGAGCCGCCGTTCGAGCGCCTTCAAATCCTCCTCGAACGCCGCCCGTGTCCCGTCGCGCTCCAGGCGGTGGATCAATCGCTCGGCGAGATTGGCGGCTGCCGCGCTCGTCGCGAATCTCGGCGGGTCGGTGGTGAGCTCCTCCACGAGATAGGTCGCCGCGTGCCTCGCCAAGCCGAGCTCGTCCCCTGGTCCGGCGCCCGGCGCCTCTCGCATTCCCGCTCCAGCGAGACTCGCCGCGTCCGGGTTCCTCACCGACGCCCCGCGGAATCCCTCCGACTCGACGAATCGGACGAGCGCCGTCTCGACGTCTTCGACGATCTCCCGGGCCGCCTGCGACTCCCCGAACGCGTGTCGCAACCGTCCCAGGCTCGACGCCCGGCGCTGCAGGCTCGAACGAGCCTCCTGATCGGGTCCGAAGGCCCAATACAAGCACGCGAGCGTGCGGGCGCGCGCTCCGAACCTCAGGAGCCCCGCCGAAGCTCGCAACGCGAGAACGGCTTCCAAGATCGCCGTCGCGTCGGAATCGTGAATGCCCCTCTCGTATCCCTCCTCGTATCGAGCAGCCGCGAAAGCCCGCACCAGCTCGGCCGTTCCGCCACGAGCCAGAGCCGCCTGCTGCAGGGCGGACCACGACAGGCCGTCGCGGCCCTCCTCGGCAGCGGCCAGCACGGAGACAGCCAGATACTCACCTCGATAGACCGCATCGTTCTCGGAGACGACCGTCTGATCCCAGTGAGCACGCGTGCGGAGGAACGCCTCGTTCGTCACGGTCTCGTAGAAGCCCGTGCCGCTCACGTGGATCGCCATCTCGCCATCTCGCGGTACGAGAGTCAGCTCCACGGGCTGCGTGTTGACGTTGAATCGATGGCGGCCGAGCTTGATGACGTCGGTGCCTTCCTCGTAGAGGTCGAGCTGGTCGCGTAGCGCCCGCAGCGCCTCCTGCTTCGACGACTTGACCCGGGACTCGAGCTCGTCCGCTCGAACGCTGTCTCCCAACGCCAGCAACTGCTCCGCGACCGAGCGGACCTTGAGCACCATCGCGTCGGATGCGTAGAAAGCGTGCAGCTCGTCGGCGCTCTTGAACGTGCGAGCGCGCCGCGAGAGGCCCGACAGGATTCGCTCCGCCGCCGACGCGAGGGCACCCGCCCTACGCTGCCGCTCGTCGAGCAGCTGCTGCTTGCGCGCGCCGAACGCTTCGAACAGCTCTTCGCGCTTCTCGGTCAGCGGCCCGACGAACTCGTCGAGCTCGCCGAACCGGCCCTCCATCTCCTCCACCTGGACCATCGCGCGCGCCAATTGCTCGTCGCATCGCTCGGGCGTGTCACAGAGCGCGAGCGCACCGGAGACGTTCTGCGACAACAGCTTGAATTGCGCGCCGAACTCCGCTCGGCCCTCCTTTGCGCCAATCTCCTTGCGCCGGGACTGCAAGATTGCCCGGACGCGATTCAGCTTGCCGAACACCTCGCCGATTCCCTCGAGAATCGTCGTGCGCAACGCGGGATCGCCAATCGACAATCCGGCGACGACCTCCGCCAGGACCGTGAGCCCGCTCCCGGTCGTCTCGAGGCGCTCGGCGACCGGCTGGACGTCGACGCTCCGCTCGAGCTTCTCGATGTCGCCGGACAACGCGTCGAGGCTCGCCGCGAGCGGCCGCAACGCCTCACCTCCTGACAAGAACCGAACGCAAGCGTCGCTGATCTGGTCGAACGCGGTGACGTTGTCCCTCTCGAGCGACTCGAGCTTCGGCAGGTCCACGTATCGCAGGTCGCGCAGCGTGATGAGATGGCCCCGTTGGCTCCGCAGCTTCGTCAACGCCTCGAGGAATGGCTCCACCGAGCCCCACGAGTCGGGCGTCAGCAGGTCGACAATCTCGCGCTGCTTCCTCTCCGCCTCGGCGACGGCCTCGGCGGCGCGCTTGCGTATCGCCACGACCTTGTCGAACTCGTCGACGATCAGCTCCGCCGTGGCGCGGATCGCCGAGAGCGTCGTCGCGAGATCGCCGACGTCGACGTGGCCCAGCCAGTAGTAGGCGTCGAGCACGCGTGCCACGAGCGCGACGAGATCCTCGTAGACCCGTCGGGTGGGCTCCTGCTCTCCGACCAACCGACAGACCGAGTAACAATCCGAGATCCCGCGAACCAGATCGGAGTTGCCGACCTTCGACAGAAAGGTCGGCTCACCCTTTCGCTCCGCCGCGTGCTCTGCGCTCGAGAACGGCGTCTGCCAGATCTGCACGGGGTGGACGCGGCTGGCTTCGCTCGATGCCACGCGGAGCACCAGCAGCTTGCCGTCGTCGAAGAGGCTCATCCCGTGACACGTGATGGGCGTCTGGACCTCTTTCCGAATGACGTTGTACGCGAGGAGCACGTAGACACCGTCGCTCCTCCGGTGGAACACGTAGAGCACGTCTTCGCCGTTGGGAGACCTGACGGCGCGGTCGAACGCGAGGTCCGCGGCGTCGCCCTCGAATCGCTTGAAGTCGCCCGTCTGCAGGTAATAGCCGCCGGGGAAGATCACGCCCTGCCCCTCGGGCAGCTGCACGCAGGCCTGGCCGACCGCGTCGATTCGCGCCACCCGCTTCGTACGTGTGTTGAAGACGAAGTACCGATGCGCCTCCTCGCGGTACGGCTTGATCCGCAGGAGCAGCAGACCGCCGACACGCGCATAACGCACGTCCGCGTCGTCGAGCGACTGATTGGGATCGTCGACAGGCTCGGAGTAGATGCCCACTCCGCTGTCGGTGTTGTTCTCGACCTTGATCGTGAGATCACCGTGAAGGGTCTCGACGAAGACCTCGTCCTCGATGGAGAGGTGGGGGAACCGACCGGCGACGAGCCGGTCGCGACCCACGACGGTCCACTCGAAGTCGTGCTGCTTCGGCGGCACGATCTCCTCGTCTCCCCGATTGTCGACGTAGGGCCCCACCCCGTCACGACCGAGCCTCCACCGAAAGACCTTCACGTCTCTCGCCGACGACCCGGTCTGGAAGACTGCCAGCAAGGCGCCCTCGGTCTTCTGGAGCCGGACGAGGCGCGTGTCCTTGTAGTACTTGTAGAGATCCCGGAAATCGCGCACGAAGGTCGGCTCGGAGAGGAACGGCGTCTCGACCGCCGGCAGCTGCGCGACGTCGAAGCCCGACTCTCCTTGCACGAAGCGGTGAACGCTGAAGACGTCGGAAACGGCTGTCTCGGTCTTGAGGCCGATGAATACGTTGTAGCCGAGCAGCAGATTGGGGCCGATGCCCTTCACGTCGCAAGGAACACAGTTGTTCTCGGTGCGGATCCGCTCCGTGGCGAGGACGGACAGCTCCGTGCCGCCGAACGTCTCGCGACGTTTGGCGTTGAGCGCATCGACCTTGGCCGACAGCGCCTTTGCCTGCTCGACCAGTCGCCCGCGGACGACCTCGTACGAGCCCGCGTCGACGTCCGTCATCTACGGCCTACTCGAGGCCCAGCGCCTTCGCCTGCTCCGCGAGCTTCCGGAGCTTCGTCTGGACCCCGGCGTCGGCGCCCACCATCAACTTCCCCAACAGAGCGCTGATGGAGAGGTTCGAGACGTCGGAGGCCGACAAGGCAGGCCGCGAAAGGACGTCTTTGATGTCCTGCGGGAGGCTCGCGCGGCCATCCAGGTAGTCCTTCAGGATCGTCTGGACCGAAGTGCTGCTCTCCACCATCCCGTCGAGCGACGCGCCGATGGACACCGCACGAGAGAACTTGTCGAAGAAGGCGCCGTCTCCGCCGACGATCTGGATCTTCGCGTTGGCGAACGCCTTGCCCATGACTTCGGCCTGCGCCTCCGCGAGGTGCTGTCGAACCCGAATCGCCTCGAGCGCGATGACACGCTGATTGTCGAGCTGCAGGCGGTACTCCTCGTGCTCCCGTCCGGCGACGTCCAGCGCCTTCATCGCATTGCCCTTCTCCGCGATTCCGCTCGCCTCGGCGAGCAGCTTCTCGCGAATGGAGGTCGCGGCCGCCAAGCCGAGCTTCTCCTGGGCTGCAGCGTCCGCCTCTTTCACCCGTGCGGTGGCGAGGCCCTTCTGCTCCTCGCCGACCGCCTCTGCAGCCATCTTCTCGCGCACCACCTGCGCTTCGGCGGCGCCCTGCTTCTGGATCGCAGCCGCCTCGGCCTCGCGGACCTTCACGCGGGCGAGACCTTGCTTCTCCTCGCCCGAAGCCATGGCTGCCATCTTCTCGACGGTCACGCGCGCTTCGGCGAGCCCGAGCTTCTCCACGGCGAGCGCGTCTGCCTCCTTCACCCTGGCTTCCGCCAGCCCTGGCGCCGCCGTTTCCGCCATGTGTCCTTCGGCCGTCCGGATCTTCGCGCGCGCGACGCGGTCGGCCGACTCGAGCTCGGCCTCCGCGAGCGTCAGCCGCCGTCGCGCCTCGTGCTTGGCAACCTCTTCGGCGGCCTCGGCCGCCTTGAGCTCCTTCACGAGAAGCTCGCCGGCCTGCGCCTCCGCATGGATGATGGTCGATTCCTTGAGCCGCTTGGACTCGGCCACCACGCGCAGATCCTTGATTCTCTCTTCCTCCTCCGCGACGGTCTTGTCGACCGCGATCCTCGCGCGGATGACGTCGGCGATGGCCTTGCGCTCGATCTCGAGCGCCTTCTCCTTCGCGATTCGCTGAAGCTCCACCTCGCGCTCGCGGGTGAGCACCTCGAGCTGTCGCTCCTTCTCGACTCGCTCGCCTTCGACCGCGACGACGCGTTGCCGATTCCAGCCGGCCACCTCTACCTGCCGCGTCTTGTTCTGCTCCTGGATGGCGAGCTCCTCCTCCTGCTTGAGCTTCGCGAGCCCGGCCCGCGTGCCCTCTTCCGCCTGGACACGCTCCATCTCGGCCTGCTCGCGCGCTTGGATGACTGCAATCTCGCGGTGCTGCTTGGCTTGCGCCTCCGCCTGCTGGCGGTCGAGGGCCATCACGGCCTCCTCGGCCTCGACGTTCTGCTTCTTGATGGCCTTGCGCTCACTCTGCTTGAACTCGTTGGTCGCGACGTTCTGCGCCGCGGTGATCTCGGTGATCTTCCTGATCCCGTGCGCGTCGAGGATGTTGTCCTTGTCGAGGTGCTCGATGGGAGTCTGTTCCAGGTAGTCGATGGCGGCGTCGTCGAGCACATAGCCGTTGAGGTCTCTACCGATGACCTCGATGATGTCGTCCTTGAACTTGTTCCGCTTCTGGTAGAGGTCCTCGAAGTTCATCTGCTTGCCGACGGTCTTGAGCGCCTCGGAGAACTTCGCGTTGAAGAGCTCCTCCAGCGTGGCCTGGTCGCTCGCTCGGTTGCACCCGATGGCTTGCGCGACCTGCAGGACGTGGTCGGCCGTCTTGTTCACCCGCACGAAGAAGTTGACCTTGATGTCGGCGCGAATGTTGTCCGCGCAGATCAGGCCTTCCTTGCCGCGACGATCGATGACGATCGTCTTGACCGAGATGTCCATCACCTCGGCTCGGTGAATGATGGGCCAAACCACGGCGCCGGTGAACGTGACCAGCGGCTCCGCCTTCATCGTGTTGACGATGAGCGCCTGACCTTGGTCCACCTTTCGGTAGAAGCGCGCGATCAGCATCAGGATGCCGATCAGCAGGAGCGCCGAGAAGCCGACGCCCGCCAGGATGACGATGAGCTCGAACCCCATGACTCAGGTCCTCCGTTGACTATCCGATTGAGCAGCCCCGCCATCGGGATGGGGGACGATGTCTTCGTATGGCTCGACCACGAACGCCTCGCGCTCGGCCTCCCACGACACGAGCAGCGCTTTCTTGCCGCGGCTGAGCTCGTTGGGGTGATCACAGCGGACCTGAAGCAGCAGGCCCGCACCTCCGTCCTCGAGGCTGGCTTGTCCGAACTTGGCGTCTACCCGGCCGGTCGTCACGACGGCGACCTTGCCGGTGAGCTGCCCGTGCTGAGGAGCCGCGTGTGTGACGAAGAACCGCTCGAGCGGACGTACGGCAATCGAGGTGGCGCCGATGGCCAACAACGTGGCCAGCACGAGCAGCGCCGCAGACGCACCGATCCCGCCCAGGAAAGTCGCGAGCGGCGGCTGGGCGTAGACGCTGCCGAGGGTGGAGAGCAGCCAACCGTGAAAGACCACGAGGCTGGCGACGACGGTCACGGGCGCCGAGCGCAATCGAAGCGCCGAGAGGAGCCCCGACGCGCCGCCGCCCTCCACGTGCCCATCGGACCCGGCAGCGCCCTCCGCCACGCCTTTCGTCGCGCCCTCGAGCGCCCCCTCCGCCACGCCTTTCGTCGCGCCCTCGAGCACCCCCTCCGCCACGCCTTTCGTCGCGCCCTCGAGGACACCCTCGGTGATTCCCTTGACCGCCCCTTCGGCTTTGCCGCCGAGCAAGTCGAGGTCGAGCGCGCCGAGGACGACGAGCAGCCAATACACCACCACGACCCCGAGCAAGGCCGTGAACACGACGGCAGGAAACGACAGGATTGCTGCGAGAAATACGTCCATGTCCCCCGGGAGGGCGCGACGGTAGATCGCGGCTCGGGCCCGTGTCGAGCGTGATCCGAGCGATGGCGCGTGGCGTTGCGCGCTACGCTTGGCTCGTGGGCTCGCGCAAGATCGAGATGCACTGGACCTGCTCGGCGTGCGGGCAGCAGAACTTGGGGCGTCACGCGGTTTGTCAGCGCTGCGGCGATCCCAAGGGCAAGGACGAGCCGTATCGCATGCCCGGCGACACGGCAGCAGCGCCCACCGTGAGCGACCCCGCGCTGCTGCGAATCGCCAATGCCGGTGCCAACTGGCGCTGCGCCTATTGTGGAAGCGACCAGCGGCGATTCGACGGTGCCTGCAATCAGTGCGGCGCCTCGCAGGCTTCGGGAAGGAGCACCGCGGGCGAGGGGAGACCCGTACCTCCCGCCCATCCGCCCCCGAGCGCCGCATACGGACGTCCCCGGACGCGCTCCGCCGTCTTCCTCTGGGTCGGCCTCGGCGTCGTCGCGATGCTCCTCGGCACGTGCTGCATCGGCATCCTCT
>JADZFZ010000768.1 GCA_020854145.1 Deltaproteobacteria bacterium
AGCAGCCGATGGCCGAGCTCGACGCCCGCGATGCGACCGAGGAGCGCGCCCGCGAGGTGGTAGGCGAGATGGGGCGTCCCGGCCAGATCGACCGTATGGAATCTCCCGATGCCGAACGCCTGCTCGTCGAGCGAGACGAGCACGCGAATCGCGGCCAGGTGTTGCGGGAGATCCTGGAACGGAAGGAGCTCGATCAGCCACACGGGGATCGCGGCGGCGATCGAAAGGACGACGAGCGCGACGTCCGCGGTGCGGTTCGCCGTCGGCAGCCGGCTCGAGCTCGTCAGCGCCCGAGGAGACGGTGGAGATTCTCGGCCTGCCACCGCATCGCCCGGTGATGCGACCGGAACGACAGCTCGCGCGCCCGGAACTCGGCCGTGTGGTGGACCCTTCTCCCGTTCACGAGCGGCATCGGCAACACGTGATGGAGCATCTCGTGGTAGACGATCCACTCCACCATGAACCGGGGCACGAACGCCTGATCGAGCGCGCGATGCACACGGATCAGCTTCTCGGCCTGCGAGTACGAGCCGAGCTTGATGGAGCTCCGACGTGGCCGCTCGGCCCCGAGCGCGCGGCCCCACGTGATGGCCGCATCCACGGCACCGCCGAAGTAGTGGCGATTCAGATCGCGGAAGATGGCCTCGAGGTCGTGGACGTGACCGCTCGCGACCAAGCGCATGGTCCGGCGCAGGTTGGGGCGGATGCGGCCGGCGTGTGCCTCGATGTAGCGATTGACGACGCGCGACGCGTGGGGGTCGTCGTGGCCCAGGTACTTCGCCACCGCGCCGATCGTGAACGCGTCGGCATCGAGGAACATGTGATGGAGCCGCACGCGGAGGATCCCTCCACGTCGCGCCGACGAGATCATCGTCCGCTTGTTGTCCGTGACGTGCAGCACGACATGCTCGGAGAAGTTGGCCTGCAGACGCTTCTCGAGGCGTTGTCGCGCCCCCTCGTCGACGAACAGGAGCGGACGGACGGTGGGCTCGTGGGTGTGCTCGGCCGCGGGTCCCGGGAACCGGATGGCGGCCCGCGCAGGCCCCCCGAACCCCGCCCGGGATCCGGGGCCCAGGGTACGTGGCCGAGGGATTCCCGGTGCTTCCGTGTCTCCGGCGGGGATGACGATCTGGCCTGGACCCACCGTCTTCGCCTCCGTTCCGGGGACGGCCGGCCGCACACCACCGAGACCGACCGCCATCCCCCGGGGGTTTGGCGGCAGGCTCCGAAAGGAGCCTCTCGGGAGCGCCACGACTGGCTTCTCGGCGACCCTAGGTGGGGGGTCCGGGGATGTCAAGACAGCCCGATCGAGAGAGGTCAACAATGACTGAACCGACAGTCATCATTGAGTTTTTTGCGGCGGCCCGGGATCTCGCGGGCACCCCTCAGAGCCCCTTGACGTTGCCGCCCGGATCCCCACAGACCGCCGGGTCCGCGCTGGACGCCGCGTGCTCGCGATGGCCGCGCTTGCGACCCTATCGCGACCGCCTTCGCGTCGCGGTCGACGGCGAGATCGTCGCGCTCGACGCCGCGGTGAGAGACGGCTCCGTGATCGCGCTGCTGCCTCCGGTCGCCGGCGGCGCGCCCCATGGGCTCGTCGAGCTGCGCGAGGCAGCGATCGATCCGGTCGAGGCGATCGAGGCCGTGAGGCACGCGGGAGCCGGAGGCGTCGACGTCTTCCTCGGGTACGTGCGCGACCACGCCGACGGCAAAGCCGTGGCGCGCCTCGAGTACGAAGCGCACCCGGCCCTCGCGCTCGCGGAGATGCGTCGCATCGCCGCGGCAGTGGAGGCGGAGATCCCCGGGGTCCGCATCGCGTGCTTGCACCGCACGGGGACGCTCGCCGTGGGCGACCTCGCCGTCGTCGTCGCCGCGAGCGCGGCCCATCGCGCCGAGGCGTTCACGGCGTGTCGTGCCGTCATCGAGCGCGTGAAGGAGCGCGTCCCGATCTGGAAGAAGGAATGGGCTCCCGACGGGTCGGCCATCTGGGTCAACCTCGACCCGAAGCCCTGAGCCTTCGCGCACCGGGGCTCGTCTTCCGCGCGACCCCACCTACCGCGGAGGGGGCCGCGGGGGGCGAGCCGAGCCCCCCGCCAGCCAGCGCAGGCTCAACCCGTGGTGACGGGGATACGACGCGGCTTGACGGCCTCGGCCTTCGGCAGCCGCAGTCGGAGGACGCCGTCCTTCAGCTCGGCCGCGATCTTGGTGGAGTCGATCCCTCGCGGCATCACGAAGCTCCGACGGTAGTCGGCGGGACGGTGCTCGAGCGCCACGGGGGCGCCGGGCGACGTGCTCTTGCGTCGCCCCTCGAGCACGAGCTGCTCACCGTCGACGCGGATGGCGAGGCCCTGGGCGTCGACGCCGGGCAGGTCGGCAACGACGAGGACCTCCTGTGCGTTCTCGAAGATGTCGACCGGCGGGGCCACGACCGGTCGCTGGTCGAGCTGCTCGACGGTGGCGGCCCGCGTCGGCGAGGTTTCGGTGGTGGTGGTCGAAAGCGTGCTCATGGCCGGCTGTCTCCTGTTGGGGCTCTTTGCGTTACACCGGTTTGATGGACGGCTCAGCCGCGGCGACCGTGATGCGGCGAGGCTTCGCCTCGGGCGCCTTGCCGATCGTCAGGCACAACGTCCCGTCGGTCAGACGTGCGTTGACCTTCTCGGGATCGATGCGGCACGGGAACGAGAAGCTGCGCGAGAAGCGGGTCGCGCCGCGTTCCTGTCGGTGCACGGCGTAGCCCTCGGGCACCGTGGCCTTGCGCTCGCCGCTCAGCGTCAGCGTGCTCTGGTTGGCGGTGATCTCGAGGGCACCCGGATCGAAGCCGGGAAGATCTGCCTCGAGCACGAAGGACTCACCGTCGTCGAACAGGTTCACCCGGGGAATCCCACGGGAAACCGCGCGACCGGAGCCGACGTCGTCGAACGCCGAGTCCATTCGGCGCCGCAGCTCGTCGATCAGCGCGAAGGATCGATCGAAGTCACCCCACATGGTCCACATGGCGCAATCCTCCCTGGTCGGCTCCCCTAGCTGGGGAGCGCGCGATGACGTTCGTCGGGCGCACGCGGACGGTGGCCCGGAACCGTGGTGTCGACGGGCGCGTCGCACCGGAGGCGCCGCATCGACTGGCTCCCGATGAGTAATCCGCGATGCCGACGAGGCAACGGCAGGCTTCGTGCGCCCAGGTGAGTGTGCTCACGGAGGCTATGCGTTCGTTGTGAATGCGCCGTGCGCTAGACTCCTGATCGGTGGCGACGCTGCTCGTGTTCGTGGACGGCATCGGGCTCGGCACCGCCGGTCCGCACAATCCGTTCGACGCCGTCGCGCGCGACGTGCTGCTCCCGCTCGCCGGGCGGGGCGACACGCCGGCTGCCGGATGGACGCTGGCCCCGCTCGACGCGACGCTCGGCGTCGCGGGGGTCCCACAGAGCGCCACGGGGACGGCGTCGATCCTCACCGGGATGAACGTCGCGGCGATGGTGGGCTCCCACCAGTGGGCGTTCCCGGGTCCGCGGGTGCGGGCGATCATCGAGGAGCACTCGATCCTGCGGCGAGCGCGCGAAGCGGGACGGCGCGTGGCGTACCTCAACGCGTTTCCCGTCGAGCGCGCGAGGCCCGACGCGGACGTGCGCCGCGGCGCGTGCACCTGCGCGGCGCTGGCAGGCGGTGGGCCTCTACGGACGCTCGACGACCTCGAAGCGGGGCGTGCGGCGCTGTTCGATCTCACCCACGAGCTCGCGATCGGCCACGGGATCCCCGTCCGTCCTTCGACGATCGAAGAGTCCGCGCGCCGGATCGCGTTCGCCTGCGGCGAGCTGGACCTCGCGCTCTTCGAGCTGTTCCTGACCGATCACGCGGGGCACCAGAGCGACGGCCATTGGGCACGCCGCGAGGTGGTCCGCACGGAGTCGTTCCTGCGCGCGATGACACGCGAGCTCGACCCGGGCTGCGACACGATCGTCGTGACGAGCGACCACGGCAACCTCGAAGACCTCTCGACGCGCGGTCACACGACGAACGCGGTGCCCGCGCTCGCCTGGGGGCGAGCCTCGGCCGCGTTGGTGCGCGAGATGCGCGACGTCTCGGACGTGGGCCGCCGTGTGCTCGAGCACGTGCTCGCCGAGTGACGGGCGGGCTCGGGCCGAGAGCGAGTCCCGATCGCGATCGGTGTTCCGATCGCGATCGGTGTCAGGGGCACTCGTCCGAGATCCAGGCCCACGTGCCGCACGTGCTGCCCGAGGGGCCGGCGGAGGTGCCCGTGCGGCACCCCTCCTCGAGGAAGTCGTCGCACCATCCACACCCGGTCGCCGCGGTGCACGACGAGCACGAGAGCGAGCTCGCGCACGGATCGGGCGGCGTGCAGGCGCTCGCCGTCCACGCCCAGTCGGCGCCGCTGCACGCAGCGCCCATCGTCGAGCCCGTCGACGTCCCGGTCTGACAGGTTCCGGTCCCGAGACAGAAGCCGCAGCTCGCGCTCGGGTGATCCGTGCACGCGCCGCACTCGGTCTCGCTCGCGCACGGGTCGGGGGGCGTGCAGGCGCTCGCGGTCCAGACCCAGCTGGCGCCCGTGCACGTGGCGCCCATCGTCGAGCCGGTCGACGTCCCGGTCTGACACGCGCCCGTCGTGCGACAGAAGCCGCAGCTCGCGCTCGGATGATCCGTGCACGCGCCGCACTCGGTCTCGCTCGCGCACGGATCGGGCGGCGTGCAGGCGCTGAGGGTCCAGACCCAGTTGGTGCCCGTGCACGCAGCGCCCATCGTCGAGCCCGTGGACGTCCCGGTCTGACACGCGCCCGTCGTGCGACAGAAGCCGCAGCTCGCGCTCGCGTGCTCCGTGCACCCGCCGCACGTCGTCTCGCTCGCGCACGGGTCGGTGCTCATCATCGTGCAAGCCGACGGGAGCCAGACCCAGTCGGCGCACGAGCCGGCACCGGGGCCCGAGGCGCTTCCCATCGCGCACATGCCCGCGGTCGCCGAGGTGCGGCACCATCCGCAGTCGGCGACACCCGTGCATGCGCTGCAGGTGGAGCCGCTGCACGCGCTCGACGCGTCGCACGAGTCGACGAACCAGCGCCAGTCGCTGCACGAGCCGGTCGTCGGCCCGCTGGATGTGCCGGTCGCGCACGAGGACGTCGCGGCGCACCATCCGCACGACGATCGATCGAGGCATCCGCCGCACGCCGTGGAGGTCGCGCAGTCGTCGGTGCCCGACGAGCCCGACGTGCAGACGCCCGCTTCGCAGGTGAGGCCCGAGCAGCAATCGGCGCTCGTGGCGCAGCTCTGGCTGCCCGTGCGGCACGCGCATCGCCCGGAGACACAGCGCATCTGGCCGCAGCAGTCGAGGTCGCCGGTGCACGCGCGCGTCGACTCCGCGCAACACGCGGTGCGCGTCGGGATGCCGCGGCAGCTGAGGCCCGTGCAGCACATCGAGGCCGACGTGCAGTCGGTCTGCGCGACGCCGCACGTGGGGCTGACCGGTCCGGAGTCGGGCCCTGCGTCCGGCGTGGTCGTGCTGCGGCGGCAGACCGAGCTCGTGCAGGTCAGCCCGCTGCGGCACGCGGTCGCACCTTCGCAGCACATCTGTCCTTCGGCGCCGCAGTCGGCGGCGCACGTCCCGCCGGTGCACCGCGTGCTGCACGTGCGGCCGCACATCCCGCAGTTGCGTGCGTCCGTGGCGGTATCGATGCACGAGCCGCCGCAGCACGCGAGACCGGCGCCGGTGCACCGTGATCCCTCGCAGCACGCCTGACCCGCCGCGCCGCACGCGGCCGGCTCGGTCGCGCACATGCCGCCCATGCAGACCAGTCCCTCGCCGCACGCCGACGCCGTGCCGCAGCAAGGCTGTCGCGGACCGCCGCACGCCGCCGCGCGCTCGCATGCGCCGGAGCGACACTCGAGGCCCGACGCGCACGCGGTGCCCGAGCAACACGGCTGACGCTCGGAGCCGCACGCGGCCGTCGCTCCACATCGGCCGCCGTCGCACACGAGCCCGGCGCGACAAGCGTCCCCGCCGCAACACGCCTGCATGTCGCCGCCGCACTCGGGCATCGCGGCGCAGAAGCCGCTCACGCAGACCAGCTCGGCTCCGCACGCCGCACCGCCGCAGCACGGCTGCGCCTCGCGGCCGCACGCCTCCATCCCGGTGCACGTGCCGGCCGAGCAGGTGAGGCCCGAGCTGCACAACGTTCCGCTGCAGCACGGCTCGCGTTCGTCGCCGCACCCGTCGGTGGAGGGAGGCGTCGGCGTGGGCGTCGGCGGGGGCGTCGTGCGCCGGTCGACGGCGGCATCGACGGAGGCCACGCCGTCGTCGCCGCTCGCGCACGAGATCGAAGAGACGGCGGTGAGCGCCAAGAGCGCGGTCGCGATGGTTCTCATGTTCCCTCGAAGCGAAGAGCGGATCAGCACTCGGACGCGAGCCACGCCCAGCTTCCGCAGAAGCCGCTCGACGGCCCTCCGGACGAGCCGCTTTGGCACGTGAAGCTGTCGTAGCAGAATCCGCAGCCGGACTCGGCCGTGCAGTCGGAGCACGAGAAGAAGGACTCGCAGGGATCGGTCGTGGTCCCGCCGCCGCAGTCGCTCGCGAGCCAGTCCCAGTCCGAGCAGAAGCCCGACGTCGGGCCGCTCGACGACCCCGTCATGCAGGCGAAGCTCGAGGCGCACCACCCGCAGCTCGACTGCGAGGTGCAATCGGAGCAGGTGAAGGACGAGTCGCAGGGATCGGTCGTGGTCCCGCCGCCGCAGTCGCTCGCGAGCCAGTCCCAGTCACCGCAGCTGCCCGACGTCGGCCCGCTCGACGACCCCGTCATGCACGTGAAGCTCGACGCGCACCAGCCGCAGCTCGACGCCGACGTGCAGTCGCCACACGTCGCGTTCGCGTCGCAGGGATCGGTCGTGGTCCCGCCGCCGCAGTCGCTCGCGAGCCAGTCCCAGTCACCGCACGAGCCGCTCGACGGTCCTCCCGACGTGCCGGTCATGCAGGAGAAGCTCGATGCGCACCACCCACAGCTCGACGCCGACGTGCAGTCGCCGCACGTCGCGTTCGCGTCGCAGGGATCGGTCGTGCTCCCGCCGCCGCACTCGCTCGCGAGCCAGCTCCAGTCGCCGCAGCTGCCCGACGTCGGGCCGCTCGCGCTGCCCGTCTGACACGTCGCGGTCGACTCGCACCAGCCACAGCTCGAGGCCGACGTGCACGCAGAGCACGACCCGTTCGCGTTGCACGGATCGGTCGTGCCACCGCCCCCGCACTCGCTCGAGACCCAGCTCCAGTCGCCGCAGCTGCCGGACGTCGGTCCGCTGCTCGTCCCCGAGACGCACGAGAAGCTCGACTCGCACCAGCCGCAGCCCGTCCGCAAGGTGCAGTCGCCGCAGGTCGCGCTCGATCCGCAGATGTCGCTCATCCCGCCGCCGCACTCGCTCGACAGCCAGCTCCAGTCGCCGCAGCTGCCCGACGTCGGGCCGCTCGCGCTGCCCGCGGTGCACGCCGCCGTGCTCTCACAGAAGCCGCAGCCGCTGCGCACCGTGCAGGCCTCGCAGTCCGCGCTCGAGCCACATGCATCGGTGCCTCCGCCGGAGCAGTCCGACGAGATCCAGTCCCAGTCCGCGCACGAGCCGACCGTGGGGCCCGTCGTCGATCCTCCGACGCAGCTGTTCGTGGACGCGCACCAGCCGCAGCCCGATCGCAGAGTGCATTCGCCGCACGTGCCGCTCGTCGCGCACATGTCCGTGCTGCCGCCGCCGCTGCACTCGCTCGAGAGCCACGCCCAGTCGCCGCACGTGCCGCTCGTCGGGCCGGTCGTGCTCCCCGAGACGCACTGGTTGCTCGTGGAGCACCAGCCGCAGCCCGGTCGCACCGTGCACGCATCGCACGTCGTGCTGGTGTTGCAGTCGTCGCCTCCGGACGTCGTGCACTCGCTCGACAGCCAGACCCAGTCCCCGCAGGTGCCCCCAGTCGGGCCCGTCGAGGTTCCCTCCTGGCAGTCTCCACCGGCGCCCGCGTTGCACCAGCCGCAGCC
>JADZFZ010000769.1 GCA_020854145.1 Deltaproteobacteria bacterium
CCCTACGTCTGCGTACGCGCTTGCGGCGAAGAGCCATTCTACGTCGGGTGCTGCGCGTGCCCCGAAGGCTCGATCGACTCGTTCATCGATTGTCGTCCCGACGCGGGCCCGGGGCTCGGACCCGGCGAGCCGTGCGGTGGCGATCGCGGGATGTGCGGGGCCGGGCTCTCGTGCTGCTATCCCTGTGGCATCCCGGGATGCGACAACCTCTGCGAGCCGACGTGCGACGAGTCGACACCCGGATGCGCGGGCGGCTGCTTGTTGCGTCCCTGATCGTCGCGGGCCTCGCGTGTGGCTGCGATCGGGCCTCGAGCGATGCGCGGCCTGCCCCGTCCGTGGCGGCGCCCGCGAGCGGACGATCGAAGTCGCCGCCGTCGGTGGCGAAGCGCACGACGAAGACGGGCGGCGTTCGATGGATCGCGGTCGGCGGAGGATCGGAGCCGTCGTCGAACCAGGTCTCGCTGGAGCAGGACCTGGAGCTCGCGGCGCGCACGTTCGAGGGCGAGGGGATCGTCCTGTTCGCAGGGGGCGCGGGGCAACCGACGGTGCAGGAGCTGCGACCCGACGGCGACGTGGAGTCGGCGCGCGATGCATTGAGGGCGCGGCTCGGTGCGCTCTTCGATGCGCGCGCGGGACGTGACGCGCGGTATCGCCCGACGCGCCTCTCGCCCGATGGTCCCGCGACGCTCGAGGCGCTCGAGCAGGCGCTCGACGCGGCGCTCGCGGAGCCAGCGGGTCGCGGGCCGCTGCTGGTGTACGCGGCCTTGCATGGCGACTCGGGTGATGCGCCTCGCGACGGGGTGCTCTCGCTGTGGGGTGGGTTCACGTGGTCGGCCGCAGAGCTCGCGGAGAGGCTCGATGCGGCGGCGTCGCGGCGTCGCGTGCGTCTGTTGATCGCGGCGTGCTACTCGGGCGGTTTCGCCGAGGTGGTGTTTCGCGGGGCGAACGAGGAGGCCGGTGCGGCGAACGGCGATCGGTGCGGGTTGTTCGCGGCGCCGTGGGACCAGGAGTCGAGCGGGTGTGATCCCGATCCCGATCGGCGGCGGCAGCAGAGCTACAGCCTGCACGTGTTGATGGCGTTGGGTGGCCGCGGACGCGACGGACAGCCGCTGCCGCGCGAGACGATCGATCTCGACGGAGACGGTGCGATCTCGCTGCTCGAGGCGCACACGCGCGCGCGCATCGCGTCCCGATCGATCGACGTGCCGACGACGACGTCGGAGCGCTGGCTCCGCTCCGCGGCGCCCGAGCACGGTCCGTCGATCGCGACGGCGTTGCCCGAGGAGGACGCGGTGGTGCGCTCGCTCGGCGAGACGTTGGCGCTGCGCACGGAGGACGCAGCGCGCGCGCGCTTGGCACGTCTGGAAGACGAGCAGCGGGTGCTCGACGAGCGCATCGAGGCGCTGTCGAGCGACGCCGACGAGCGGGCGGCCGACTTGCGCGTCGCGCTGTTGTCGCGCTGGCCGGTGCTCGACGATCCGTGGCATCGCGATTTCGCGCCGCTGATGGCCGCGCACGAGGAGGCCATCCGTCGCGCGATGGACGAGTGGCCCGAGGCGGCAGCATGGACGTCGGCGCAGGCGGCGCTCGACGCAGCCGCGGAACGCGCCGACACGCTCACGGTGGACTTGTCCATCGTGCGACGGCTGGTGCGCGCCCACGAGACGCGCACGCTCGCGGCGCGTCTGCACGCGGTCGGAGGCGAGGCGTGGCAGACGTACGAACGAATCCTGCGGTGTGAACGAAGCGCGCCCTGAGAGGGTCGCGGGGGGCGAGGCTGTCCCCTGCTGGTGAAGCGAGCGCTCGCGACGGCGAGGCGGGGAGCCGCGCAGGCCCCGCCGCCGTGCTCAGGGAGGCGGGATGCTCGCGCGGGGTCGGGCCTCGCGTACGAGCCGGCCGTCGTCCACGGCTTGGAACCCGCGCTTGAGAAACCATTCGGTGGTCGCTTGCAGCTGCGGGTGGGTCGGGCGAACGAGGTTGTAGAGGTAGTTGAGACCGCGCATGTCGGCCTCGAGCTGCAGGCGCTCGAGGATGAACGACCCCACGCCGCGGCCGCGTGCGTTCGGATCGGTGGCCACCTGGATCTCGGCGTCGCCCCAGCTCGCGTCGAGCCAGCCGTAGCCCACGACGCGGCGGCCTTCGTCTTCCGCGTGGAACCAGTCGCCGGGCACGAGCGCGCCGAGGCGTAGGCGACGGAACCGGCTGTCGAAGATCCCGCTCGGCGCTTCGCCGACGATGCGTGCCTTGTCCGCGTCCCAGAACGACGGGCTCTCGTGTACCCAGCGGAGGCTCACAGCGCGAATCGTGCCGCGTTCACGGACGTCACGTCAAACCGAACCATTTGCTACACCATCGGCATGCAGGTCGCGCACGGAGGCATCGTCGTCGTCGCCTTGTTTCTGGTGGTGTTCGGGGTGTTGCCCGCGGCTGGTATCTCGATCGTCGCGGGGCTGAAGCTGCTCCCCAGGAGACTCCATCCGGTGTTGATCGGAGGCGAGTGCGCGGCCGCAGCGCTGGTCGTGGGCGTCATGACCATCGTGCCCTTCGGCGACGACGTCCCCTGGCTGCACTTGATCGCGCTCGGAACGGTGGGCTTGCCGCTCGCGGGTCTGCTGTGGCTCGACGGCAAGCAACGCGAGGCGATGATCGCGCTCGTGGCATCGGTCGTGGGTGTTCCGGCTGCGACGCTCGGGCTGCTCTTCTTGCTGACGATGTGAAGGCGCGAGAGGACGATGTGACCATGCGCGCCAGCGGGCTCCTCATCTGGGCGTGGTTCGTCGCCGCGACCGTCGGCGGCTGTGCTGCGGATGCAACCGCGCGGCGTGGAGCGGAGCCCGCAGCGGGGACGACCCGACCCACGACGCGCAGGACTGCGCCCGCACGCGTCGAGCTCACCGACGTGCCGCTCGAGGGTGCGCCCTCGGATGCACCCATCACGGTGCAGCGCGCGCGTTTCCCACGCGGATCGTCGCTGCGCCTCACCGACACGACCACGCACGAGACGGTGCTGGTGGTGCTCGAAGGGACGCTCGCCGTCGCGCCCGTGCTCGCCGGTGGTCACGACGCGCGCGTCCCGCTCACGGCGGGCGCGGCCATCCGCGTTCCGGCGGGAACACCCGAGGCCGACGTGTCGGCCATGGATGCCGCGGACGTGCGGGCGCTGATCGCGCGCGTGCGCTGCGGGGATCACCAAGACGCTCCGTGTCGGCCCGGCCAGCCCGGCAGCGCCAGGGGCCAGACCTCGTCGGTCGAGACGACGCGAGAGCTCGTCCTCGCGGGAGGCAGCCTGCGCGTGCACATCGTGTTTCCCAGCACGGCCGGCGAGCGCACCGGCTTGAGCCTCGAGCGATTCGCGGCGACGGCGGGCGCGGCCGTGCCTCGCCACGTGCACGAGACGTCCGCGGAGATCCTCGTGATCGAGGCTGGAGCCGGCACGATGCATCTCGGCGATCGCGAGATTGCCGTACGTCCCGGGATGGGGATCTACGTGCCTGCCAACACGCCGCACGATTTCGCGTGCACCGAGGCGCTCTTGGCGTGGCAGCTCTATGGTCCTTCGGGGCCCGAGATGCGATTCAGGGCAGCTGCCGAGGCGCAGTGATCGGACGCGAGGTTGCCACCGGCACGCAGCCGGGACGGGTCCGGAACGGATTGGAAGTGCTCGGCTAGGACGCGTGTGATCTCGACGGTTTGTACACGTCGATCCTGTCCCCAGGTCAGCGGATGAGGGACTTGCCTTCTTCGAGGCTCTGCTCGAAGGCGCTCTCGTACTCTTCGAGGGTCGCGGAGGGGACGACGGAAGGACGGGCGTCGTGGGGCACGAGGCCGAGGTGTCGCGCGAGCGCACGGGCGACGAGGGCGGGATCGTGGCGGTCGGTGCCGGGCTCGGCGAGCGGCGATTGGAGAAACGGTGTTCCGTCGGCGAGCCGTCCCTCTGCGTCGGTGTCGCCGTGGCGGAGCACCTCGAGAGAGACCGATTCGCCCATGCTGCCGATCGTCAGGTGGTCGCGCAGCACACGCACGTAGTCCTCGTCGCGAAAGCCGCGCGTCTGCTCGCCTTCGGGCGCGAGGTTGCTGAGCAAGACACGCCGAGCATGGGTGCAGGCGATGGCACGTGGCATGTCCGCCGTCGCGACGGCCGAGAGCGTGCTCGTGTAGAAGCTGCCCGGCCCGATCAGCAGCAGGTCCGCATCGGCGACGGCGTCGAGCGCGACGGGATTGGTCTGCGTCGGACCCTCGACCACGGCCACGAGGGGTGCAGCGACCGAGCGCTCCACGTTGGTCTCGCCCTCGACCACGCCACGCTCGAGGTCGTAGACGGCGAGCACCGCGGCAGTCTCCGCGACCGGCACGACGCGCCCGCGACAGCGGAGCATCCGCGCCGCCCAATCGACCGCTTTCTGCAGGCTGCCGTGCCGGTGGTACTCCGCCGCGAGCGCGAGATTGCCGGCGCTCCGCCCTTCGATTCCCTCGCTCTGCAATCGGAGGTCGAATCGCGCGGCGAGCTTCTCGTTGGCCGCCAAGGCAGTCAGGCAGCGCCGCAGGTCGCCCGGAGGGGGCATGCCGATCTCTTCGCGCAGCTTGCCCGAGCACCCGCCGTCGTCGGCCACCGCGATGATCGCGGTGATGCGACAATCGAGCATTCGCAGCGCAGCGAGCACCGCGGATTGCCCGTGCCCTCCCCCGATCGTCACGACGTGCGGGATGCGACCGTCGGTCACCCGCGCAGCTTACCGCGCGGCGGCCTGAATGCGGCCTGCCTTGACAGCACGCGAGCGCGGTCGCACAACGCGCGACGCACTGCCTGCGATTCGTCGCGGCGAGCAGAGAGGAGCAGATCATGGCGCTCAATGTCCGAATGCGTTTCACGGTCTTCTCCGTGGCTCGCGACTGAACGCAGCTCGTAGGCGTCGATTCACTCGGTGGATCCAGCCCCGCGGGAGGCCGGCTCGCGCGCTCCGGAACGTGTCCTCGCCTCGCGTCCGTGACGCGAGATGCGAGGTCCCACCCTTCGGGTGACTGCTGGAGAGCAAGATGAAGAGTCGAGAAGGCGCCGAGCGTCGGCGCATCCGTTTGCAGGGATTGATCGTCGAAGAGCTCCAATCGTGTCTGCGAGACGACGTGTC
This sequence comes from Deltaproteobacteria bacterium, assembly GCA_020854145.1. Taxonomy (GTDB): domain Bacteria; phylum Myxococcota_A; class Polyangia; order Polyangiales; family JADZFZ01; genus JADZFZ01. Next base: position 5,127 of record JADZFZ010000769.1, read on the forward strand.
GGACCCGGCCTTGGCCGGCGTTCGGATCACGGCGGCCGTGCTGTCCTCCGATTGCCGGCATTGTCGTGTTCACGCCACGGCGCCCGCCGCGCGCGGGGACGTCGAGGCGGCGCTCGTACGGGCCACACCCTTTCTCCGCGCCCGTCTCGCGGACGCGATCGAGGTCAAGCGCGTGCCCGACCTCCGATTCGTCTACGAGGAGGTCGCCGCGGCCGACGACGTGGAGCCGTCGTGAGCCGGGAGATCTTCGCACCGAGCACGGGACAGCGCGTGCCCATCCGCATCTGGGCACGCGCGCCGTCCGACGAGACCCTCGCGCAGCTCCGACGTCTCGCGTCGATGCCGTACGTCGTCGAGCACGTGGCAGCGATGGCCGACGCGCACGTCTCGGAGGGAGTCGCGGTCGGGACCGTCTTCGCCACCGAGCACGCGCTCGTTCCGCGGGCGCTCGGCGGCGACCTCGGTTGCGGGATGACGGCCATCGAGCTCGGCGTGGAGGCCGACCGACTCGATCGCAGGACGCTCGAACGCACGATCGAGCAGCTCGGTCGGGCCATCCCGACGGGTGCGTCCACACATCGCGGCCGGGGAATCGCCGTTGCCGACGCGCTCCTGGCGACGCCGCTCTCGACGCAATCGCTCGTCCACGGGCGAGAGGCGCTCGCGCGTCGACACCTGGGCACGCTCGGCGGCGGCAATCACTTCGTCGAGATCGATCGCGACGTCCACGGAGCGGCGTGGCTCTTGGTCCATTCGGGCTCGCGCGGCATCGGGGCTGCGATCGCCGCGCATCACGTGCGCGCGGCCGAGACGGCCGGGCGGCGCGACGCGCTCGCCGGCATCGAGGACACGACGGAGGCCGGCATGGCCTACGTGCGCGACGGTGATTGGGCGCTCGCCTTCGCGCGGGAGAATCGCCGCGTGATCGCGACGCGCGCAGTCGAGGTTCTCGTGCAGACGTGGCGAGTCGCGATCGAGCCCGTCGAGCACGTCGATCTGCACCACAACTTCGTCGCGCGCGAGCGGTGGTACGGGCGCGAGCTGTGGGTGCATCGCAAGGGCGCCGTCGCAGCGCCTTGCGGGGCACGCGTGCTGATCCCCGGCTCGATGGGCACCGCCAGCTACCTGGTCGAAGGCACGGGCAACCCGGAGTCGTTCGGTTCGTGCTCGCACGGAGCGGGCCGTGTGCTGAGCCGAAAGCAGGCGCGCTCGGCCATCGGCCCCGAGGCGCTGACCGCCGCGATGCGGCGAATCGTCTTCCCGGCGCGGCTCGCGCGCGAGCTCGTCGAGGAGGCACCCGCCGCCTACCGCGACATCGTCGAGGTGCTCGAGGACCAATCCGATCTGCTCGAGCGTCGATTGCGGCTCGAGCCCATCGCAGTGCTCAAGGGGTGACTCCGCCATCGGTGGATGCTCCGGCGCGCGGGAGCACGAAGCGGTCGGCGGGCAGCGCCGTGTCGATCTCGACCTCGCCGTACTGCTCGTGCACGTCCATGTGGCCTTCGTCGAAGAAGACGCGCTGCTCGCGGCGATAGGGTGTGTCCTCGAGGAGCCACAGCGTCGCGGTCGCGGCGCGTCGCCCCGAGACGATCACGACGAAGTCGATGGGATCGACCATCGCCTCGACGGGGATGTGCCCGCCGAGGCGGACGCGCTCGGGCACGCGCGCGACCAAGCCGCGGAGCTGCACCCAATCGGCCGCGCCTCCGAGGGCGCGATCGGGAAGCTCGAAGCCGGCGAGGCGCACGACGTTGTGCAGCAGGCCCATGCGCGTGAAGCCGAGCACGAGCGATTCGCGGAGCGCGCGGGGTGTCGGGCCTTGCGTCTCGCGCACCGGAGCGCCGCGTTTGGCCAGACGTCGGAGGGTGCGCCTGCCGTCGGACACGAGCGAGACGGTGACCAGCTCGCCCGCGATCTCGCCGCCGCCCGAGAGGTGCACCGCGTTGCCGCGGCCGAGGTCGAGCCCGACGTCGATGTCGGTGGGGAACGGTGCCGTCGAGCGCAGTCGCGCGCGGACGTGCACCGCCTCGGCGCGCATCCACCGCGACTCGAGTCGCTCGAGCTGCGCGCGCGCCGCGGGCTCGTCGCGTCGCGTCGCCGGGTGGGCTTGCGAGGTGCCGCACGCCGACGAGGCGCAGAGCCATGCGAGCACGAGCATGGTGGATCGCGAGGGCACGCTCGAGCATAGGACGGAGCTCGTGTGCCGACGACTGCGACCACGCCCCACTCGACGTCTCGGCTGACTGCCAACTGTGGCGAAGGCGCCACGTCCACGGCCGTTCACGTCGTGCGGCCGCAATCGTCGCGAGTCGAGACGATCGTGGGTGGCACCACCGCTGCTACCATCGTCGTCGCGAGGAGGTGAGCCATGAGGGTCGGCTCGGGACGCTTGTTGTACAAAGGGCTTGCTTTGGGGGGTCTCGTGCTCGCGGTTCCGCTGTTGGGTGGAGCGCGGGGTGACGGCTGTGCGGCGGGGTCGAAGTCACCGGCTCCGAACGTCGGCGGTCCATGGGACATTCGGTACGACGACAGGATCGGCGTCGAGATCACGATTGGCGGTGCCACGTACACCGAGCAGCTCGGCGCGGCCGGTGGAACGTTCACCATCACGCACGAGGGGCGCCCGATCACGTTCAACCTCGACTGCGCCAGGCCGGAGGTGATCTGCCCGAGCGAGGGCTGGCCCGCGACGGTCGACCTCGATCAACGGGATCCGGCGCATCCGCACCAGTTCTGGGCGAACCTCCCGACGCAGTACTGCGACGGCACGATGGTCGAGGCCAAGCCGGAAGACTGTGGCAACGGGACCAACAACCCCAATTGCGACGACGTGTGCGACGGCGAGGTCCGCGTGCGCAACGAGGAGCGATGGGGTGTGATCGGCGAGACCGGCGAGACGTTCCGCCTCTATCTGGGCGGCGGCCTCGCGACCAACGGCTTCAACTGTGCGCTCATCGGCTGGTCCGTGGCCGACGCGAGCCTCGTGACGACAGGATCGAGCGCTCAGGGCAACTGGGAAGCCACCGAGATGACGGATGGCACCGTGACCGTTGGCTTCGCCGGAGGATGCCTGTGGGCAGGCGACGTCGACATGGACGCGGAGCTCGAGGCGCTGCTGGTCGGCGCTTCGCTGCGATTCACGACGGGATTCTCGGGCGACCGCAAGTAGGCCGGTCCTCACCCGCCCTCTCCCCGTTTCGGGGAGAGGGGGCGTGACGGCCTGGAGGTTCGGGCGCTCGCACACCCGCTCCATCAGGTCGCCATCAGGTCGCCGTCGGAGGCGGGCTTGACTCGGGCACGTCGGCCTATAGACTCGGCTTCCTTTTCGTTGCGCCCATAGCTCAGCTGGATAGAGCACTGGTCTACGGAACCAGTTGTCGGAAGTTCGAATCTTCCTGGGCGCGCCTGTCGTCACCCCCCCACGCCCCCCTAGTGGGGCTCGACACGGGCGCGTGAGCACCGATCACGATCGTTTCATGCGGCTCGCCCTGGCGGAGGCGGA
>JADZFZ010000770.1 GCA_020854145.1 Deltaproteobacteria bacterium
GTGGGCCGTCCGCGGCGAGCTTGTAACCGGGGTAGCCCTCCAAAACGCCAGGCAGGCCATCGATTCGACGCCGAGTGACACCCTCCGTGCACGGTCGTGGTGGACGCGGTCGGCCGTCGGGAGGAGGCAGGTAGGCCGCAGCGTCCTGCAGCATCCAGCTATCGGGGTCATCGCCCGCGGCGTCTGGGACACCGTCGGCCGCGCGGTCGTCGACGCCCCCGCATCCGAGGAGCAGCACCGTCAGCGCGCAGGCAATCCCGGATGTCGTCGTCACGTGCCGCACCTTCTCGACTCCGTGTGAGGAGCCAACTCCTCCGCCCAGTGGAGAGCTGACACTGGACGTTGCGCCGAAGCAGATACCCCCGCAAGCAGGTGCGGCGGAGTCGAGAAATCCCATGACCACACGCGATCTTTCGGTCGCGAGCCCCGATCTTTCGGTTCACCGGCGATCGAATCGCGCGGATGCTACAGGAGTCGTGCCTGCCCGCAATGCGCTGCTGTGTTTCACCATCGCGCTCGCCGCTTGTGGCGATGCGACCGAGCGCGATGCGGATGGGTCCGCGACGGGTGACGCTGCGGCGCATGGTGACGGCGCGACCGGGGCCGACGATCCCTCGCGCGACGGCGGCGGCCCGCCGAGCCGTGATGCGCGGCTGCCCGGAGCCGAACGCGACGCGCAGCCCGGGGAGGGACGCGATGCGCGCATGTCGGGTGTCCCACTTCCGCCGTACGACGGGGGGCCGCCCATCGAGCAGCCGTGCGCCGACGGAATCGTGCGAGCAACCGTGTTGGCTCCACCGCGCGTGGACATCCTGTACCCGTATCCGGTTCTGGCAGGCGACGGCGCGTTCGTAATGATGGCGGACTTCGACCAAGACGGGCCGTGCGCGGATCCGGCCGTGTGCGGGCGCGGTGTGTACGGGCGCCTCACGCGTGCGGATGCGCGGACCGGCGAGCTTCTCTGGACGACGGTCGTCTCGCTGCCGCTGACCGTGTTCACGAACCCACCGATGACCGTCGGGATTCGTAACGTCGGCGCCGACGGTTGGGAGGTCTGTTGGGCGCAGACGCGCGGCGGATGGCTCGCTGCGACCGTGCGATTCGACGCCGACGGGATCGCCTCCGAGCCTGTGCCGATCGAGGACGCTCCGGGTCGTGCGCCGCTCGACCTCCGCGGCGGCGCCGGCGATTCGGGTGGCTTCTTGCTGACGGCACGCGACGTGAGCGAAGAGCTACTACTCATTCGAATCGCCGACGGAGCGAGCACATCCGTGGTCCTCGATCTCGAGAGCGCGCGTTCGAGCTGGGGATCCGGCGGCGGTCAATCCGAGCTTTCGTCGATGCCGGATGGACGTGTGCTCGGTCTGTTTCGCGAGCGCGCCGTGGACGACGGGCGAGCGCGCCTCGTGACCACGATCATCGACCCGGCCGACATCGGAGCCGATCGGCCCATGGCAACGCTCGACATGCTCGAGTCGCTCTCGTATGGAGTGAAGGCGGTCGCGACCTCCGACGGCACAGTGGTCGGCTCGGTGAGCGGCCTGGACGCTACGGCGTCGCTCGACCTCGTCTGGCTCGACCACGACCTACGCGTGACTGGCAGCGAGTCACTCGACAGAAACGCCCTGTTGCTGGGCGTATCGGGCGCGTTGCCAGCGCAGGCGCTGACGCTTCTGCAAGGCCCGGGTTCGTCGCTCGCATTCGCGCTCGCGTCTGCGCCGGGGGCGCTCGTCGGAGGCACGCGCGCCGTGGGGACGCTCTCTGGTGTGCCCGATACGCTGAGCGCGACGATGTGGTCGTCCGCGCCCGGCGTTCATCATCTGGCGTACTGGCAGGACGCGCTCGAAGTGTGGACGTTCACATGCGGCGACGAGCCGTGAGCGGGTGCCCAGCGATGCAGCGAGCGCGTTGCACAGTGATTGGCTTCGCCGTCGTGTCGTTGATGCAGGGCTGCTCGTGCGGTTCGGAGGTCGCGGAGAGACGCCCGATGGACGGCGCGATCGACGGCTCCTCTGCGCGACGGAGCGCTGACGCCGAGACCGACGGCGAGACCGAGACCGACGCAGAAGATCCGTCGGTCGCTGGCGATGGGGGCGGACGGCGCGATTCGGGCCTGCAGGATGGCGGCACGCGGGACGAGGCCGGACCCTGTGCGGCATGGTGCGGCGAACCGACCGAGATTGCGCGCATCGAGCTGCTCTCGAGGCAGGACGGCAGAGGGCCACAAACGCTCGAGCACATTGCCGTTGCCGGCCGCCGCGTCGGCGCGTTGGTCTCGGCGCGCGATGTTCCGCGCACCGAGGTCGAGACCGTGTACACGATCGTCGTCACGGATCTCGCGACCGGGCGAATCGAGAACCACCCTGCGAGTGGCTCGGTGGAGACGTTCGTCGGCGTGCGCGGTAGCGGTCTTCGCGCCGACGCGGAGGGATGGCACGTGCTCTTCGCGTACCAGCCGCAAGTCGGTGCATGGATGGGCGGCGAGGCGCGGCTCGGAACGATCGATTGGCGACTCGATGGCACCGAAGGCGTGCTCCAAGGCGGCCCATCGATTGCAGTCCATGTGTCTCCTTGTTCGTGTGATCGGCCCGTCGCCTTCGCTCCATTCGGCGACGAAGGCTGGCTCGCGACGATCGTGGAAGGCTCGAGCGTGGTCTATCGATGGTGGGATGTTCCCGCGCGGCCTTCCGAAGGAACGATGCTCGATCTCGGCTCTTCGCCGACCGGCTCGACGCCTATCTCGACGGCGTTTCTTCCGGATGGCTCGCTCGGCGTCGCCGGCGGTGGATCGGCCAGCGGTCTCGAGCGTCGCCCGGGTTTCGTGGCGATCGGGACGCCTGGCGCGAGCGATTGGATCACGCGCCCGATCCCCGGAGAGGCGTACGACGCAGCGCCCTACGTCGTTGCGCGCCCGGCGGGTCCAACCGTGGTGCGATTCGCGAGCGACGCGACCGACCTCGACGCGAGCGGCATCCGCGTCGTCGAGCACGACGGCTCGCTCGACGTGCGTGGCGACACACGCATCGCGACACCGTTCGGGCTGGCGCCGTCAGCCTACACCGCGTTCGCATCGCCCGATGGGACATCCGTCGCGTGGGCGATGGCGGGGATGACCGACACAGCCGAGAGCACGATGCATCTCGTCGCCATGCACGACGAGATCGCGTGCACGACGGTGGACGCGCGTCCCGTCGCGCAGCTCGAACGCAGCCCGTCGTCGATGGTCGCGACCTGGCTCGACGCAGACGTGATCGTCGCGGCGATGATCGGCGCAGATCCCAGCCAGCTCGTGTTGCTGCGCATTCCCGGCTGCTCGATCACGCGCGTCGACGGGGAATAGCGGAGGTCGATGCGCACCGCGGACATCACGATCGCTCTGCTGCTCATCGCTTCGGGCTGCGGTGCGCGCGAGGGGCCGCTCGGTCCGGCTCGGGCTCCGCGCGACGCGGACACGGACGCAACCAACACGAGCGATGGCGCCGGCGCGGACTCGACGGCCACGGACATTCACCCCGCCGACGCAGGGACTGTCCGGCCACCGGACGACGCGGGCTCGATGGCGCCATCGGAGCCGTGCGCGGAAGGCATTCGTCATGTGTGGATCGATATGCCGCCGCGGTCGTTTCGCGACGCGCCGCGCACTCCGCGCATCATCGGTGTGGCCGACCAAGCGCTCGTGCTCGACGTCGATCAACCCGCGCGAGGCGGAGTGATCCTCGGACGCGTCGCACTGGTCGACGCACGCGCGGGCGCGCTCGAATGGAGCACGGACGTCGAGCTTCCGCTGAGTGCGTTCGCGAATCCGCCCGTTCCCATCGGAGCACGCAGGGTCGCCGGCGGGTGGGAAGCCGCATGGGTGCAGCCGCTCGGAGGTTGGCTCGGTGTGACGGTGCGGTTCGACGACGACGGTCGTGTGATGGAGGTCGTGCCCATCGACGACGCCGCCGGACACAGCGTCGTGACAATCTATTCCGCCACCGACGACGACGACGGCTATTGGCTGACGGCGCGGAGTCCCTCTGACGACACAGTGCTCATCCGCATTCGGGACGGCCGGGCCGAGGCCATTCCGACAGCGCTGTTCCACCCGATCGCGGGTCTTCGATTGGACGTCGCGGAGCGAGGGCCTCTCGCGCGCGCTGGATCCGCCGGCGTCGTCGGTGCGTTCAGACAGCTCGTCGGCGACGATGTGTTTCGGTTGACGACGGTTCGTATCGCGGACTCGACCTTCGAGGAGCCGCTGTCGAACGTTCCTTTGGAGGACACCACGCACGCGGACCTCGATCGTGTGGTCGTGAGCGGCGACCTCGCCGGAGCCGTGGTCGCTGCCAGCTACTACGCTCCGCCGCGGATCGTGCTGCACTGGCTCGACGGCGCGCTTCGCGAGAGCGCGAGATCGACCTTTCCAATCTCGGGCGCGGCGTATCCGTTCTTCGTCGGCGTGGCATCGACTGCGTCGGCGCGGGCGGTCGCGATGGTGCGGTTCGAGGCAGGGACCGATTTGCTGTTTGGTCTCGTGCGGGACGTCGGTGACATCGAAGGCGCGTTGCGTCCGGTGATCTCCGTGCCCGATTCGGGCTTCCCATACACGGCGGCGCTCTGGTCGACGCCTACGACGTTTCACCTCGGATGGTGGCGCGGCGATCTCGAGATTCTGAGCTTCGCGTGCGGAGCGACACCGTGAGGACAGGAGTCGCACGATTCGCTCTGTATTGTGGGTGGATCTTGACGCTCGCGGCGAGCACGCACGGGTGCTCATGCGGTGGAGTGCTGCCCCGCGGGAGCGCAACGGACGCGGCACCCGCTCCGGACTCGGACCTCGGAGATGCGGACGACACGTTCGATGGCGTCAGCCCTCCGCCGGACGTCGCCGTGCTCGCGGCGCCCACGTCGTGTGTGGCGCGCTGCGCTGCGTTGAGCGCCATCGCCGTCGGATCGGTGGAGGCGTTCTCGAACGTCGGGCTCGAGCAGCTCGTTGTCGCGAATGGCGCAGCGTTCGCGCTCGTGCGTACGGGCGAGGCCCACGATCGGCGTTACGCGGTGCGACGCATCGATCTCGCGACCAGCGCGATGACTCCTTGGCGCCGGCCCGAGGTCCCACTCGTCGACTACGGGATTTGGGGCAGCGCGGCGCGAGTCACCGAAGACGGAGGTTTCGCGGCCTGGGTCTCCTACACACCCGAGCCACCTTCGGTCGACACGTGGCACGACCTGATGATCGGCCACCTTCGATGGGTGGCGGACGGAA
>JADZFZ010000771.1 GCA_020854145.1 Deltaproteobacteria bacterium
GGCGCTGCCTTGGAGAACGCCGTCGACATAGAGCCGCAGCGTGACCCCGTCGTACGTGACCACGACGTGATAGGTGCGCGCCGCTTCGTGTGACGGCCGCGGTCCCGCGAGCCACTCGCCCGTGGTGGTGCCCTGAGCGAAATCCCAGCCGAAGAGCTGGCTCCCGAGCGTCCAGCCGCGAGCGTCGGGACCCCGCATCTCGGCGATGATGTTGCCGTCCGAGACGGCGTCGTGACGGAGCCAGACCTCGAGCGAGTACGGGTTGTGCTGGAGCGAAGGATCGTGTGCAGCCATCGACGCCCAGCCAGTTCCCTCGAAGCGGACCGCGTCGCCACTGCCGGCCACGAGCGACGGGGTTGCCATCGTCACGCCGCCTCTCGACGTGAGCACTCGCCCGCCGACGATGTCGGTGGAGACCGTGCCAGTCGTCTCGTCGAATGGCCAATAGGCGATTGGGCCCGATGCGAGCACGGTGCTCCGGTAGCGAGACACGGTGCCCGCGTCCGCTGGGCCTGTGTCGGGCGATCCCGCGTCCGAGGGGCCGGCATCCGCGGGGCTTGCGTCCATGGGCGCCGCGTCGGGAATCGTGGCGTCGAGCTCCGGGCCCGCGTCGGCACCGGCATCCGTGGGCGGGGTGCCCCCGTCCATCGCGCTCGCCGCATCCTCGGGCGGACCCGCGTCGGACGGCATCGCCATGTCTGCCACAGCGACGTCGGGCATCGAACCGGTGTCCGGCACGACGACGTCCGGTTCCCTGCGGGTGTCGGGCGGAGGCGCAGCATCCACGGGCGGGACCGCGCGATCGGGGCGCCCCCCGAGATCCGCCACGGTGTCCGTATCGTCATCACCGGGGCATCCGGCGAGCGGCGGCACGACGGAGATCAACAGCCACACGACGGAACGAGCGCGCATCGGTCCCCCGAAGAAACGCAGTGGCTCCCGAATTGGGTGCATCCCGGGAACGGCCGAGCCGTCGACCTCTGACAGCTGGATCCCTCTGACAGGCCCTCTCGGCTCTTCAACTCGACCCCGATGCGATGCCGTGCCCCGATGGCGGAGCGCTGGCAGTCGGAATTCGGGTCCTGGCTCCCTCTCCCTGGGAGAGGGTCGGGTGAGGGGAGGCGGATTCGCGACTTGCTGTCAGACGCGGGCCTGGCCGCGCGTCCTCACGATGATGGACGCAGCACCCGTCGCCACGCTCCGCGCCTACCTCTCGGCCACACCGCGGCTGGAAGAGCCCGATGTGTGCCGATCGTTGTCCGTGTTCCCTCTGCTCGGCGCGGGCACGGCGCCTGCGATCGTGACCGCGTCCCGTCGCGCCGAGTCCACGATCGTCGTGCGCGAGCTTCCCGACGGCGCGGTGGTCAACCGCGTTCGGATCGACAATCTCGGCGACACACCCGTGCTGCTCTATGAAGGGCAGGAGCTCCGCGGCGCGCGCCAGGACCGCATCGTCGAGCGCTCCGTGCTCGTGCCCCCAGGGTCATCCCTCGACGTCTCTGTGTTGTGCGTCGAAGAGAAGCGATGGGACGCCCGTCGCGCCCACGAGGCGTTCTCGCCCGGCGACCGTATCGCCGGCGCCCAGCTCCGCACGACGATGAGCCGCGCGCGCTCGACCGGCGCGAGCATCGGGCAGACACAAGACCTGGCTTGGAGCCACGTCCGCGAGCGCGTGAGTAGCCACCGGACGCCGACGCCGACGATGTCCCTCTCTCACGTGTTCGACGCGCGCGCCGAGCTGCTCGAGAACGTCGCCGCGCGTATCCCCGTGCGCCCCCGACAGATCGGCGCCCTGGTGGCCGTCGGTGGGCGCTTCGTCTCGCTCGACCTCGTGTCGTCACCCGTTGCGTGGAGCGAGCTGCACCGACCCCTCCTCGCCGGTCACGCGCTCGACGCGCTCGAGCGGCCGAACGAGGCGCCCTCGACACCCTCCATGCGCGACGCAGCGCGCGTGCTCTCCACCATCCTCTCGTGCCCCGTCCACGGCACGTCGAGCGCGGGAGCCGGCCTCCGCGTCCACGCGGCCGCGCCCGGCATCGACGTCAGCGCCATCGTCTGGAGAGACGTCGCCGTGCAGCTCGTCGCCCACCTCACGTGCGAGGAGACCCCGTGACCCGCACGTTCGTCGCCATCGACTTCGAGCTCGCCAGCCGCCGTGTCCCTCGACCTCGCGCGAAGGTCGAGCGTGTACCGGGCATCCTTCAGTCGGTCCACGACCGACCGCGCATCGCGCGAACCGCCGACGCTGAGGAGCGGCACGTACAGTCGGTCCACGATGTCGCGTGCCGCGACGGTCAGGCGCGTCGGCTCGCCCTCCAAGAGCCCCGACGCCTTCGCCGGAACCGTGTACAGGCCCCAGAGCCCGTAGGTCTTCTGGTTCCCGAGAATCTGCGCGCCAGCGTCGACGCCCAGATGAACGCGGTGATCCTCGGCCACGCGTTTCCAAACTCGCTCCGTGCCGCGGAACCCGCGCTCATTGTTCACCAAGGCGCGCGCGTACGCGGCGAGCTGCTCCCACTTCAGGAACGTCGCGAGGTCACCCTCGGTCCCACCCTCGGCGGCAACTCGCTCCGCGAAATGGTACCCGAGCAGCAGCACGGTGAAGTCGCGCACCGAGCTGCTGACGGTGGTGAGGTTCCCGACGACGTGCCGCCCGAACCGCGACCAGATTGCCTGTACACTGAGCGGATCGCGCGAGCCCTTGATCGCGGCGCGCGAGTCGAGCTGCGTGAGAAAAGGCGTGGAGAGCATCGCGCCCCCGAGCATAGCGAGCCGACTCCGAGGCCGGAGTGGGTCCTCCTCCCGAAATCTGGGCGACGACTGTTGTCAGACCTTGGCGTCCTCGTGCGTCTCGAGTGATCGATGGAAACCTCACGTCGGCACGTTCCCGCAACGCCGAGCCCCGCCTCGGGATATCGACTTCTGCTGCAGAAGGACGTCTTCGAGTCTCTGACCGACCCCTGTCAGGCGCAGCCGTACCGAAAGCGTCTGCTGCTCGCCATGCGGCATCTCGCGGCGCGCGGTCGTACCCCCATCGCGAAAGGCACGCGCGGGGCGGGCGACGGGTGGAGCCGCGCGCCTCTAGGCGGAAACGGCGGATTCCAGTGGTACCTGTGGTTCGCGCGCGCTGGGACTCCACCGGCGCGGGCAGCACGCCTCGAGGACCGCGAGATTCTCCTCGGCGCGATCCGGCACCACGAGCAGAACGACCTTCCGCTCGAGCCCGACGATCGTGAGCTGTTGTCCGAGTACTCCATCGCCGAGTTGCGCGAAGATCGAGAGCCCTTCACGGGAGAGCAACGCTCGGTCCTTACCTGCGGCTCCTCGGTGCTGTTCGTGAAGGGACATCCGGGGACCGGGAAGACCACGACGTTGTGGCTGGGTCTCGAGGGTCGGCCGCGACCCGGACGTGTTCTCTACGTGACTTATGGAGAGCGCCTAGCGCACGAGGCCAGAGCGCACCTAGCGGCCTTCCGGACGCCAGGCGACGAGATCGAAGTCGTCACGTTCGCCGAGCTTCTCGGGAAGCTGGGTGGCCGGCCGGTCTCGTTGGGGACCCTGCAAGATCAGGTCGCGTCGATGAGCGCTGCACTGGCGGACTACCGACAACCATGGAGCGTATGGCGCGAGCACGTCGCGCGGCTTCACACCGAGCTCCACGCGCACTTCGTGGGTCGTGCACTGCCGGAGCCGTGGCGGGACCGAGCCCCGTGCTCCAATCGGTGGCTGTACCCCGAGGTCTACGTCGAGCTGCGCTCCGAGAAGCTGGGCAAGAAGCCCGCCGAAGAGGCAGCCCGACTCGGGTCGTTTCTGGCCGAGCGTGGATCGCTGGGCGAGATCGCGCCTGGACCGTTCGCGGCCCACGACGCGCTCGAGGGTCTCCGTGCCCGTGGCTGTCCCCCGGAGTGGCGTGACGTGGACGAGATCGTCGTCGACGAGGTGCAGGACCTGACACCCATCGAGGTGCTGCTGCTGCGGGAGCTGGTCCAAGCGATCGGACGAGGACGCGAGACCCCTCCGCGGCTCGTGGTGGCAGGGGACGAGGCACAAACCGTGCGGCCCACCGACTTCGAATGGGCCGAGCTCGCCTCTATCCTGCAACCGCTCGGGCCATCGGCGGAGCTCGTCCTGACGGGCAACGTCCGCAGCCCGAAGACCCTCGGCAGCGTCATTCGCGCCTCCTGGCGGCTGTACCAGCGCGTTGCCAAGGACGAGCGCCCACGCGGTTCCGGCGACGTCGCGATCGACGAGGCGACGACGGGCCGGGTCGTGCTCTGTCGCGTTGGGAAGAGCGACGATCTCGAACGACTCGCCGCCGCGCTCCGCAAGCTTGGAGCCGTGATCGTGCGCCCGCGCGACCCGCTCACGAAGGACCCGCTTTCCAACGCCTCCGACGGTCCCGCCGAGGTGAAGGGCCTCGACTTCGAGCTCGTCGCAGTCCTCGACGCCAGCAAGGCCATCGCGGACATCGAGCAACTCGATCAGCGTTACCAGGACGGCGGCGAGAAGGCTTCCAGCGTCTGGGCGCGCAGCCTCGCCGATGGCCTCCGCGTCGCGTTGAGTCGCTCCACCGAGACGCTGATTCTCATCGAGCGGACGAGCGAAGGTGCTGCGCTGGTGCGCGAACGGTTGTGTGGTGCGCTGTCGGCACCGAGCGAGGTCGAATTCGATCTGGACGATGGGTTCGTCGACGTCGAAGCCGCGGACCTCCACAGCGGATTGGCCGAAGCGGCGCATCGCGACGAAATCATGGCCCGCCTATTGAACGACATCCCCAAGTTTCTCGACGAAGAGCCCCGGCGGGCCCTCGAGCTCGCACGGCTCGCGGCCGGACTGCGCGGCAGAAAGGGGCTTCCTGGAGCCCTGATCCACGAGACGCAGCGGCGCGACGCCGCCCGATGGCGAGCCGTCGCGGCAGTGCGCGTCAGCGGGACCGAAGACACGACGCTTCCCGAAGCGGCGCGTCTGCTGGATGAGGCGCGACGCTACTTCGACAAGGCGGAAGCGCCCGAGCTCGCCAATCTCGCGCGATGCCTCCGTGCAGTACGGGGCGAGCGGGCGGACACCAGACAAGCGACGGCGTTGTGCGACGCGTACCGGTCTGCGCGCGCCGTCGCCGACGACGTGCAACCGGTCGTCGTGCGAGCTCTGTGGAAGATCGTGGTGAGTGCGAGCGAGCGACTCCCAAACGACCCGGGTAGGCTCCGTGAGGTCGCGGATCTCGCACGTGCCGTCGAGTCCCTCCTCCCCGCCGACCGCTTCGACGTGCTGGCGGCATGCGGAGACCTCCGGCTCGATGTCGTCGGCAAGCTCGTCGAGCTGCGGCGCTGGGGCGACGCCCTCGAGTCGTTGCGTGGGATCGACGACCGCCGAAGCGACGGTCGCAGGCGCCGACTCCTTTTCGAAGCACGCTGTCACGAATCCGGCGACGTCGAGCTCGGGTTCGATCCGGAGCGTGCCGCAGCGCTCTACCTGGAGGCAGGTGAGCCCGAACAGGCGATACGCATGTGGCGCGACCGAGGCGACACCAGCCGCGCCCTCGCCGTCGCCGAGGGCAGCGACGATCTCACGGCAGCGCTTCTGCGGAGGACCATCGAGCTCACCCGAGTGCTCGCGGAGCTGTCCGCACCCGGTCCCGGGCTCACCCCGGCTGAGGCCGAGCGGGTACGCGCCGCCTTCGATCGGATGATGGCGAGTCGTGCCCCCGGAGATCAGACGGCCACACACGCTACCCGGTCTCGAAAGCCGGCTCGTGCGCGGCGCGGACGGGTGATGTCGGAGCGCCCGCTCGCGCCGGACGACGACGACGCCCTCGACGATCGAGCGACCTCCCCAACCGCGTGGGCCGCCCGTTGACGCGTCCCCGCGACGCCGCGGACAATTCCACCGCGATGATGGTAGGGAAGGCGCGCGCGACGGACATACCGACCTTCGGGCTGCGTGGGGAGACGGGATGAACGACGACCCGAACGGCAACGCGCCGGAACCTGCCGGACCGCAGGCCGCGGAAACCGCCGACCTCGCGTCACTGCCGTTCCCCATTGCGTATCCGTTGGCGCACGCGCGCGATTGTGCTCTCTCTCCCCGCGACCGCCTCGACAACGCGATCTTCGCGGTTTATCAGGCGATGCGGCTCACGGCGCTGCTGCTGCTCGCGGACTACCTCGCATGCGACGTGACGAGCCGTCGTCTAGCCGCGCCGATCCGTGGGTTGCGCATGCCCCACTGGGGCGAGTGGACTCTCCTCGCCGATCAGCTCGCGAAGCTCTGGCGCGGTGACTTCCCCGACGAGCCCAGCACCGGTCCGTCGCACTTCACAGCGTTGGTCGACGGCTGGATGGACGTCAACCGCGGCGGCGCGCCGAAGCGTGGGGACGATCCATGGAGGGCGCTGCTCGAAGGACTACCAGGCACTCAAGGCAGGGCTCGAAGCGCCAACGACGCCGTCCAAAAGCTGCGCAACCACCGCGCCCATCGAATGGCGACGCGCATTGCCGACCAGAGCGACGACGAGCGGCTGCTCGGACGTATTCTGCCGGTGGTCGAGCGTTCCGCCGCGTGCCTCTTTCCGGCAGGATCGCTGGTGCTCGTGCGCTCCGTCGAGAAGACGGATCAGGGTCTCCGCGTGTTGCGATTGCACGGTCCGCACGCCGACTTTCTCTTCGCGCTCGAACCGCTCGCCGCGGAGTGGGCAGGCGTCTTCGAAGCCACCGGCGTCGCCGCGCTCACTGGCGACGTCGGGATTCCCGTCTACCCACTGTTCGTCCCGGGCGACGAGGAGCCGGAAGCTTGCCGTGTTGGAAGCGGCGGACTGATCGAGCCCGTCTCGCTCGTCGATGGGCTCAACGAGAAGCGTCTCGTGCTGCTCGGAGTGCGCAGCCACGGCGAGTCCGAGAAGCACCTCGCTCCGCTGCTCGAAGCGCTCCGCCGCAAACAAGTGGATCCCGGTCAGGACCGCGAAGAAACCAAGCGCGGAACGTTGGCCGGGTGGTCGCGGGCGACGGCGCGCGAGACGGTAACGGCCCTGCGAGGGCGCAAGTACTTCCCCGAATGTTACGTCGAGCGGCGCCGCGTGGACGAACCCGTGTCCTCGTGCCTGGAGCGAGCGGGGCGCGCTCTGCTTGTCCTGGGCGAGGCGGGCGCGGGCAAGAGCTCGCTTCTGGCGCGGCTGGCGGATCGGCTGTCGGCCGAGAGCACCGACGACGACGCCTCGACCGACGACACTCGACGGGACGAGAAGCTCGAGCACGCCATTCTGGAGCGCTATCTCGCCGAGAAGGGTGACGGCGACGTGGTCCTCTTCCTCTCGGGACACGCGGCCTTCGCCGGCGACGCGGGCAAAGACGGCGCGGCGCTCCTATGCGATGCCGTGCTCCAGCGTGCCGGAGTGCGAGCTGGTGCCTTTCGCGATCTCGCCGAGCTCATGGCGCGCCTGGCCGAGACGGCGAAGGACGACACGCAGGAAGGTCGCCGCGTGTGGCTGCTGCTCGACGCGCTCAACGAGGCCGAGCGCTTCAGCGACCTGCTCAAGGCACTCGACGCCTTCTTGCCCGACGTCGAGAAGCACCCCTGGCTGCGCGTCGTCGTGTCGATGCGGAGCGGGGCCTATCACGCGTTGGCTGCACGCAAGCTGACCAACGCAGGGCACGGCGGTGCCGTCTTCTCGAACGAGCGGTACCTCCACACCTTTCACGACGGCCGACTCGACCGAGTTCTGCCCTACCTCGAGCTCCCGCCTTTCGACGAAACAGACGAGGGTCCCCGGGCCTATGCGCTGAGGCAGACCGCGCTGCCCGATCGCAGCTCGGCCATACCCTATGAGCGGCTCACTCCGTCACTCCGCAGATTGCTGCTCTCGCCTCTGCGCTTGCATGTCTTCCACGAGACCTTCCGTGACGAGAGCGAGGCACCGCCGGCAATCGACGAAGGATTGTTGCTCGATGCGTATCTCGAGCAGCTGAACGCGGAGCTGCCCGCGCTGCGCCAGACGCTCGCAGACGTCGGCCGGCTGATGTACGACCGGCGCGCCCCGATGCTCCCGCTCGACGTGGCGGACGAGTGGCTCACAGGCTGGCGAGCGAGGCAGGGTTACGACAGCGCGGCGCGTGTCGTGAAGCTCGATCCCATCGAGGAGCTGGTCGCCGCCTCCGTGCTCATGCGCCCTTCGGAGGAGGGCATAGGAACGAATCGCCGGTTGGTGGGATACCAGTTCAGCCACCAGAAGCTGTGCGAGCGAGTCCTGTTGCGCGAACTCCTCCGGCAGATCGCTCCGCGCGAGCTTCCGACGGGGCAGGAAGTGCTCGCTTGGGCGCAGCGCGCGGCGGGACTCGAGCAGGAAGAGCACGACGACTTCGCTGAACTCATCGGCGCTCTCGAGGTAATCGCTGGGCGGTTGGCCGAGGCCGGCGAGGCCGAAGTGCTGGCTGCGCTGCTTGCATTGAAGGACGAGCCCGCGCGAACACGCATCCTCGGCGCCGCGATACGTGCGTTGGGCCCCACGTGGGGAACGTCCGCGAACGGCGAGCCGAAGCCCGCCGCTGTAGTCCGTGCTTTCGTTGAGCGCGGTGCGTGCGCTGCAGACGGCCAGCGCTTTGTCGCCTCCGCACGCCAGGGACGAGATTGGCTGGCGAGGTCCGGCTTCAGCCTCGCAGCACAGGCGCTGGATCACGCGAGCGTAGACATTCTGCACCTGTTGCTAGAGGCCGAGCCACAACGAGGCGACCTCCAATGCGATCTCAGTGCATGGCTGAACCAGCTCGGAAACCTTGCACGGGTCGCGGGTCGCCGACGCGAGGCGTACCACCACTTCGACCGATCGGTTCGGATTCTGCGGCGGTTGTTGGAGGCCGAGCCTGACTGCAGCGATTTCTCGCGCGAGCTCGCAAGCTCCCTCAACGCCTTGGGACATCTCGCTCGTCCGCTCCTCTCGGAGGAGGACTATCGCGAGCTGCCTAAATCTCCGCACCCCTCCTATATCGATTTCGCCGACGGTTTCCGCTCCTCCCTCGAGGAATCCGTCGAGATCTTGCGACGATTGCTGATCGCCGAGCCGCAACGGGTGGATCTCCAACGGGACCTTGCAGTTTTCCTGGGCGACCTGGGCACGTTAGCCCGCATCGATCGCCGTCCCGAAACGGCCGCATCGTGCTTTCAGGAGTCTCTCGAGATCCTGCGTCGGCTGGTGGGCGCGGAGCCGCTCCGTGTCGACTTTCGCCGCGATCTCGCGGTCGCATTGAGCTACCTCGGCCGGCTCACGCGCCGAGACGGTCGCTCCGACGATGCACGCGCCTACTTCGGCGAGTCCGTCGAGATCTTGGGTCGGCTGGTGGCGTTGGAGCCACAGCGAACTGACCTGCGGCACGAGCTCGCGGTTTCGGTCAGCTACCTGGGGAGACTCGCTCGTGACGCCGGACGCTCTGACGAGGCCCTCGCGTTCCTGGGTGAGTCCGCCGAGATCTTGCGCCGCCTAGTCGCCGCGGAGTCGCACCGGGCGGACTTCCAGACTGAGCTCGCGGCGTGCCTCGGACGGTTGGGTACGCTCGCGGAGACGACAGGACGGGCAGAAGAGGCCCGCGCCCTTTTCGGGGAGAACCTTCAAGTCGTGCGTCGGCTGGCCGCCGCAGAGCCGCGCAACGAGTCCTTACTTTCGGACCTCGCGAGCGTCCTGGACCACCTCGGCAACTGGGAGCTCGCCGCCGGCCGCTTGGGCGAGGCACGCTCTCTCTTTGAGGAGCACGTTGGCGTGATGCGCCGATTGGCGGCAGCCGACCCCGAAGATTTCCGGGAGCTATGGCGCATCAAATACTGGGAGGGCGGCGTCGTCGCAGCCAAGCCCAAACGTAGCGAATCGCTGCGGAGCCTGGCGGCTTCCTTGGCCATCCTCGGTAGGCTGCAGCGCGACGACGGTCACTCGGACGAAGCCCGCACCTTGTTCGTGGAGGAGCTCGAGGTCATGCGCCGGCTGGTAGCGGCGGAACCCGAACGCGCGCAGCTCCGGCGTGACCTCGCGGACTCCCTGCGTAGGCTCGGCAGGCTGGCTCGCGACGGCGGTCACCTAGACGAAGCCCGCACCCTGTTTCAGGAGGAGCTCAGCGTCATTCGCCGACTGGTGGCGGTCGAACCCGAACGCGCGGACCTCCAGTACGACCTTGCGATCTCGCTAGGGCGCAGCGGCAGCCTCGCTCACAGCGCCGGTCGTATCGACGACGCCCGCACCCTGTTCCACGAGGAGCTCGATGTCATTCGTCGCTTGGTGGCGGTCGAGCCCGAACGCACGGACGTCCAGCAGGAGCTCGCGGTCGTGCTTGGCAACATCGGCCACCTCGCTCACAGCGCCGGTCGTATCGACGACGCCCGCACCCTGTTCCACGAGGAGCTCGATGTCATTCGTCGGTTGCTGGCGGCCGAACCCGAACGCGCGGACCTGCGGTATGACCTCGCGGGCTGCCTCCAACGGCTCGGCAGACTCTCCGGCGCCGCCCACCGCTCCGACGAGGCCCGCGCTTTCTTCCAAGAGTCTCTCGGCGTGATGCGAGGGCTTGTGGCGGGCGAACCCGACCACGTGGATTTCCAGCGTGCCCTTGCCATCTTGCTGAACGACCTCGGCCGTCTGGCTCGCGCCGACGGCGATGGAGAACTAGCCCGCCCGTTGTTCGAGGAGTCCCTCCAACTCGTGCGTCGGCTGGTGGCGAGCGAACCCGAACGCGCGGATCTGCAACGCGACCTCGCGGTCTGCCTCGGCCACATCGGCCAATTCATGCGTGCCGCCGCCCGTATCGACGCGGCCCGTGCCTTCTTCGAGGAGATGGTCGACGTCAGGCGCCGGCTCCTGACCACCGAGCCAGAGCACGCCGAGAGACGGATCGATCTCGCAAGCAGTCTGGCGTACCTGTTCCAGCTGGCGACCGACCGGGACGAAGAAGTGAGGTACTTGCACCTCGTTCTGGAGGCCCTTCAACCCCTTCGTGATGCAGGCCATGAGGACCAGCGAGTGACGAAGCTCTGGGATAGAGCGTCGGAGGCACTCGCGGCTCGCGCCGGGCCGACTGACTGATCACGGACTCGCTGCGACCGGCTGGTCGAAGAACGACCTCAGAACAACGACAGAGAGCGCCGCGCGAAGCCCGCGGTTGCGTTGTTTCGTCAGCGTGTACACCGCCAAACGCATCGCGTGGAAGTCGGGCGACCAGCGCCCGGCGACCGGATTCGCTCGAGGCCCCTGGACCGAGGACCGCTCTCAGGACCATGATCGCCCGTCATGGCTGGCGTAGCCGATCGTCTGAGGTCGTACGCTCGCGCTCACCAGAGCGACCTCGGCTCCGACGATCCAGCGGCGGTACTGCAAGCCGAGCAAAACCTGGCCGAGTTCTGGACGCCCTTGGCCGCTCGCGAACTCGCGGTCGAGGTCGCGGACGGATGGAATCGTGTGCCTTTCAAGCGTGGCTTCGGTGCGGTCGAGGACATGCTCTTCGAAGAAGGCGCGAGCCCTTCATCGCCGGCCTCTTTTGGATTCTGTGTGAGAGAATCGGAGCTCCAACCGCTACCGGCAAATCGACCGGCAAACCGACAGCTCCTCGAGTCGAATAGTGACGACGCAACTGCCACGCTGTGCACGCTCGCAGAAGTCGAATCACACCTGCTAGAACGGAGCGCCGACGAGTTCGATTGGGGAGTAGTCGCGCTCGGGTACGGTCCTGCTCTCGAAGCGATCCTGGCTGCGCCCTTGCTTGATCTCGGTGAAGAGGTCTGGCGCGCGTGCGGCCCACTCGAACACCGACTCTACGGGCCGGTACTTCGTGCAAGGTTCGAAGGGGGCAACCTCCCGACGCTGGTCACGCTCGAAGCGACTCTGTACCTCCTGCGCCGCTCCTCCTCATCCTCCGCGGGACCGGCCCAGCGTTATGTGCCCATCGGACGCCGCTACTACCTTGCTCCGAAGGCAGTTTCGCTTGTGGGGCGCTTCCGGGAAGCCCGCAACGCGCTTCTTCATCAGCGGCGGACACGGTGGGGGCTCGACGAGTACCGCCGACACTGTCAGCTGCTCTTCGCCCGGGACTCCTTCGCGGGCTGGCTCGAAGCCGATTACCGTCACGATGGCACCGGTGTCCTCGCGGCAGACCCGCCGCGGAATCTGCTGGGCGCGCTCATCGCTCAGAAGCACCTCTGGCGCGAACTCGAGACCGGCAGCGTGGCCCACATCATCGAGCTCGTCCTACAGGGAGCTCTCGATCCCGAGGAGTTGGTGCCGAGCGTACTGGAGCGGCTGATCGAACGTGCGAGCCTCGCCGAGGTCGCCCAGCTGGTGCGCCTACGTGTCGCCGATGCAACCTGGCGAGCCAGGAAGATTGCCACCCTATCCGCCCGAGACGCGCTGGAGGTCGCCGAGCAGCGGTTGGCGACACCGGACGAGTTCCCGGAGCTCGTCCGGCGTCGTCTTGCACAGCGCGCCAGTCTCGAACCGGGGCGTCTTCGGAGGCTCGTCGACGCCGGATGGTTCCGCGTCGGCGACGTGGATCCGCAGTACGTGGCATCGCACATTCGCGAGCCGACGAAGGTGGACGACGCCCTATGGCTTGTTGAGCATGGCGTGGTCGCGGCAGCTAGCATTTCCCGAGAGTACTGGCGCGCTTGCGTTCTCGAGGCGTCGCATGCAGAGGCCGCACGTTTGGTGACGCTTGGCATAGCGAGAATCGAGGACTTCCCACAGGAGTGATGAACCGGTAGGGTTTCGAATGGTTGCCCAGGCGGTTGAGCACGGGTCGCTCGATGCCTGAGCAGCTGTGACGACCGGCCGCCCTTTACCTCGAGCGCTCGCGGTGGATGTTCGCTGATGCCGGACGACGCGCCCCGTGCTCACCCTAGGGTCGTCGCACTCCCCCTGGTCCCCTGATCCTGCAATCAAGTGGGCGCATGAGGGTAGAAGGCGGCAGTGGGTCGGCGCTGACGCGTCCTGCGTGGGGACGGATCACTCCGCGGTGCCGCGTCTCGACGAGGTGGCACAGACGTTCGTGACCGGCCAAGTCCCGTGCGCGTGACGGTATACTCGCCGCCGTGGCGGGGAAGCAGGAGTGGACCGAGGTCCTGGAGCTCGTGCGGGGCGCGGGGGATCCGACCGCGAGCCGACACCTGCCACGGCTGTGGGCGCTGGCGCAGGCCGAGGCCACGCGCGCGCTCGGAGCCTTGAACGATCGGTTGGGGAAGGCGCTGGTCGAGGAGCTCGTCTGGGACCTCCTTGCGGCGGAGCTGCCGGCCATCGTCGGAGCTGCGAATCCGCGCGCCTATTTCATCAGAGCGATTTGTAACCGTGCGTTGTCATGGATCCGAAGCCCGCGTTCCATGGCGCTGCCGCTGGACGACGGGCGCGTCTCCCGGACGCCGGGGGCGGGCGTCGAGAGCGACCCGGTGTTCTTGATCGACGCACGTGCGGCGCTGGCGCGGCTTCCGGCGCGCGAACGCGATGTCGTGACGAGTGCGGCGCTCGGCATCGACCGGGATGAGATCGCCGCGATGTTCGGGACGTCCCGGGCTAACGTTGACCAGATCGTCAGCCGGGTGCGCCGGCGCTTCCGCGAGGACGACGCATGAAGCTGCCCGCGACGGACTTGATGCTGGAGGGTGGACTTCGCTGCGCGGCATACGAGGTCGACGCGAAGACCTGGCAGGCGCACGTGCTGAAGCACCCGCTCGGCGTTCATCGTCGCGTCGCGTTGGACGGGAAGCCTCTTCCGTGGAACTGCGAAGGCTGGGAAACGCTGATTCCGCCGATCATCACGGCGGAGCGACGAGATCATTTGCTCGCAAGAATCGCCTCCCTCGGGATCGGAGGTCTCGCGTGCGAGGTTCCCGAAATTCGACGCCGCCGAGTAGCTTCGTCCCAGACCGAGATCGAGTGCTACGACTGCGGTCTGCCGCTCGTTGCTGCTTGCGCGAGCGCTTGTCGTGATGATGCCGTCTCCGGGTCGTATGCGGAGACGATCGTGCGATTGCTGGCGGGGATGCAGGAGGGTGCGGCCATCGTGGTGGAGCGCGCACGGCTGACTCGGACGCTGCTGAGGATGTTCCGCGCAGGCCTGGACGCGTTCCGGGAGCTCACCGTGTTGACGGCGGGCGTGGCTGACCGCGGTTCCCAGCCCATCGCCCGTCTGTCCCGCGGCGACGGCGTCCGCGTTGAGCTCTATCGCAGCGGCACGGTTCTCAGGCAGTGGCGGACGGCCCATCGGACACCGCCCGTGCACGTCAACGCCTCGATCGGTTTCCTGCTGGACATGGCGCGACAAGGCTCCGGTGGCCCGTTGTCAGATCTCTGCGTCGTCACGCGTCCTTGGTGGGAGAACCATGGCACGTGATCTCGACACGGTTTGGCGGCAACGCGTGGCGTCTTCGCTCGACGCGCTGGCCGAGGCGCCGCTCGGCGCAGCAGGCGAGCCCGCGGAGTTGCTCGTGATCTTGGAGCGAATCGGCGACGCCCTGCGGATGTCCCTCCCACTTCCGGAAGCTCTCCGGGATTGGTGTAGAGAGCGCGACGCGCGCCAGGTCGCCGGTGCAATCCGAGCTCTCGTCGCGGAAGTCGATTCGTGGTGGCTGCCCGGTGGCCGCGCCGAACCGAGCGACGATGCATTCGCCTTCATCCTCCGCAGGCGCGACGCAGCCGAGAGTGTGAAGATCGGCCTCGTGCGCGTGTGCATCAGCGCGCGCCTCATGCCGATCGAGCTCGAGGGCTACGACGAGTTGATTCGACGACTCGACGTATTCGATCAGGCGCTCGAGAGCCGTGTGTCGCGCTGCGCCGTCGAGGATTGGCTCGAGGAGCGCGCCGAGATGCTCGGCGAGCGACCATGGACGTCGCGGCTGCCGGACGAATTGGGCGCCGCTGCCCCGGAAATGGCGGAGGCGTCGTCCTTACCAGTGCCCGCGGACGTCTCGGACGCCACGGCAACCTCCTACATCACCGACGGAGCCTACTCGCGCCTCGTGGAGCTCGCCGCTTCGCGCAACTCCGCGTTCGCGAACGACCTCGCCACCACCATCGAAGCGGTGCGCGACGCGCACGAGTGCGTCTCTCTCGTCGCGCGGCGGTGGCTACGGAATCATCAGGCGGCCGCAGCGGGGAGTGCTCCCCCTGTCCTACTGCCGGTGCTCCCGCGTATCCGTCTCGCTGCCGCGCCTGCCGCTGGCGAGGTCGCCGAGACGCCCGTCTCACTCGCGCTTGGCCGACTCGGTTCGCTCGATGCACACGCGCGATTCGTCGCAACGCGCGCTGCGATCACGTTGCGTGTCTTCCCAGGGTCTCAATCGCTCGCGTCGGTCGCGTTGGGAGACACCGTTACTGCCGAACCGGATTCGGACGGGCGCTGGTGCGTCACGATCTCTCGCACCGACGAGCCAGTCCGACTCCGCGTCACCGCGACGGACGGAGCGGTGTTCGACGAGCTCCTGCATTTGATCGAGCAGGACGACGAATCGTGACGCCGCGGGAGCTCGCGGCGTTGCTCGGACGACTCCGCGCGTCGCAGGAGACCGGCGCAGCATTCGCGCTCGCGGACGAGATTCGCGACAGTCTCCACCGTGCCACATGGCTCGACAAGCGCACTTTTGCGAACATCGAATCGACGTTTCGCGATCGGGCCGTTCCCTTCCGCATCGAGTGGAAGCCCGCCGCACTTGGAGTCGGCGAGACCTACCTCCTCGTGCACGACGTTCAGGATGGACGAGCCCACGTAGGGCGGCTGCGCGTAACAGATCGGCCCCTCACATGGTCGCGACTGCCCGATCCCGCACTGCACGAGGCGAGGCGCGCGATGCGGGGACTCCTGACCGTCGTGGCGAAAGCCTGCCGTCGTCTCCCCTTCCACCCGGATGAGCTCGACTTCGAGCACAGCCTGCCGGGTGACCCGCAAATCGATGGCCCTTCACTCGGTCTGGCCGCGTGTGTCGCCATGCTCTCTCGCGCCCTCGGTCAGGTGCCGAGTCCGCTCGTCGCAGGAACCGCCGCGGTCCGGAACGACGGTACCTTGGCCATCGTTGGGAACGTTCCTGCGAAAACGCGCGCGTTGGCGGACCAGTGGCCACAAGCGCGGCGG
Source organism: Deltaproteobacteria bacterium (assembly GCA_020854145.1). Classification (GTDB taxonomy): domain Bacteria; phylum Myxococcota_A; class Polyangia; order Polyangiales; family JADZFZ01; genus JADZFZ01. The sequence continues at coordinate 16,080 of JADZFZ010000771.1, forward strand.
CTACTCGTCGCCGCAGAGCAGGAACGCGATTTCACCGCCGCCGTCGATATCGTCGAATGTGTGACGCTCGAAGACGCGTTCATCGCATTCGAGCTCGACCTCGGCGGTCTCGCATCGTCGCACCTCGAGGACCACGTGAGCCGGGTCGGAGATTTCGAACGACAGAATCGACTGGCTCATTCCTCGGATGAGTGGCGACGGCTTTCACTCGCCGCATGGGCGTCCGCTCAGGCGTTGCGCGATGCAGACCCGGAGACCGCCAGGAAGGCCTGCAGCTGGTCGGCCCTCTTCGCACTCCACTCCGGCGACGCGGAGTGCGCGACGGACATCCTACGACGGCTCGATCCCCCTGTTTCGATCGCGACGGCCCCCGATCTCTGGCACGCGATCATTCGTGCGTCAGCGGCCATCGACATCGACCCCGCCGCTGCCGTCGGTGCGGCGCGGGACGCATTGAACGCTTGCGACGCGCTCGGCGACCAAGGACGCGACCTCCTCGGTTATGCACTCGGTACGTACGGCCGAGCGCTGCTGCACGTCAGCCGCGCGATCGATGCTCTGGAGCCGCTCTCGGCCGCCGTCGAGCACCACGCCAGGAACCTCCCGCGCGAGGAGGCCCGCTCGCGCGTCTACTACGCCACTGCCCTTCGCCGAGCGGGCCGCCCCGAAGACGCCCTCGAAGTCGCGAAGGAAGGACTACGCCTCGTACGGAACGTCTATCCCGATTGGGCAGTCTCGCAGACAACGAGCCTGTTTCTGCACCTCGAGATCGGGCGAGTCCTTCTGGCGCTCGGCCGACCCGATGAGGCGATGGCCGCATTTGACGTGGCGCGGGCCGGCCAGCGTCGTGACCATGACTATCCGCGGCTGAGCGCCATCCGGGGGATCGCCGAAGCCGCACGTCGGCTCGGCGACTCACGGCGCGAACGCGAAGCCGTCGAATCGATCCTGCGGGTCGCCGGCGAGACCACCGGCACGATCCAGCGCGTGGCAGCGATTGGCGTCGGAGAGGCCCTTCTCCGCGGGCCGCTCGACGGAGGTCCGACCCAGCGGGAGCTCGTAGACACCTGGAGTCGGATCTTCGAGTTGGCGCCGGATCCAGGATCGGTTGCTCGGTTGGCCGAGTGTCTCGTCTACTGACGCCGCCTGCACTACCGACAATGTGGTGTCGCCCTCAAGCGCGAAGGAAATGCCGCCTTTGAGAATTCGTGGAATCAACTTCTCGACCTGGTTGCGCAACCACGCGCCGGACCACGATGCGCGTTGGTACCGGGAACTGTATCCGTGGCCCGTGTTCGCCCGAGGCGACTATGCGCCTGAGTTGATCCGATACCCGCAGATAGTCGACGAGGGCGACGTCACCTACACATTGACTGTCACCTCGATCAAGACCCAAGCCAATCAGCGCCTATGTTACCGAGTGCATCTCTCGACCAACGGGCTGGGCTGGACTTCTCGCGCCTGGGACCACGACTTCAATCTGATCGCGGACACCAGCGGCGCGTTCATTACGCTCTTCACCGCCCAGCAGGATCCGTTGAAGCGCGCCGTGGCCGACTTCTTTCATGGGCGCTGGCGCGACGTCGAGGCGTTTCGGAGCCTCTCCGCATCTCGCCTCCTGGCGGCGACGCTCGCCTCCAGGGTCGTGTCGGAGTCAGCCATATTCTGTGGTGTCGAGGAGTATCCAACGCTATTGATACGCGGTCACCGCCCCATGTTCTCGAAGGGTGACGACTTGTGGATCGTATACCGCTTCTACGCGGAAGACGCCTACACATTCGCCCGATGGGCCGCTTCTCGATGCGCCAGCGTGATCGCACTCTACTTCGCGGAGACGAAGTATCAGTACCTCCGCGGGCTCCCACCAAATGCCACGGTAATCTCGGTGGCAGACCTCGACAGAACCCGCCTTCACGGGAAGTATGCGGCGCATGTCGTCTTCCTCCTCCATCAACTGCACTCCCCAGGCGAAGACCTGAGCGAGGAGGCCATTCGGGGAGCTCTCACGGGCGAAAATCCGGCAGAGGAAGTCGACATAGCGGAGGGAGACGTGCAGGAGTCGCTCGCTGCATTGCGCCTTCCCCTAGAGAACGTCGCCGATCTGCGCTACGTTCTCGCAGCCGGCGTTGTAATCAATGCGTGGATTGACTGTGAGCGTTCTCTTGGGAAGAGGCAGCGGAAGAAGTTCTACGCGTTCAAGCAGCAAATCGCCGATGCCGTCCGGTGGGCCCTTCGCGCGCAGCCCCCAGGCGTGATTATCTGGATCGAGGAGCCCTTCCTCTATGCGCGTGTCGACAACGTCGACTTCAGCTTCACCGCCATTCCGTTGGAGGAGGGGGTCAGAGCAACGCTGACCGCGCGCGACACGACACGCATCACCTGGCGCGGAGTGAAACTGAAGCCAATTGCACCAATCGTTCTAAGCTGGGCACGCAAGCTCCGCGGATGCCGCGCACAACATGCTTGGGCCGTCGACGATTGAACGCCACGGTCCCAGCGGCTCGGCCCGGCGTGGTCCGATCCACGTATCTCTGGCGAGCTCCATTCTCGAACTGTATACGACGCGTCGAACGCACGAGGGCGACGCGCGTGGCGCTCGATCCGTGCTTTCGGCCGCGAAGCGCGATCCGCCTCGACATGATCGCGCGTTCTCTCGCGGGCCCCGCGATCGTCAGATCCACTTCGATCCCGCGACCGAACAGGACGAGGCGGGCGTCCGTTCCGGCGGCGGCGACGATGGTCTAGGATCGCAGTCGCGGCAGCCGCCCGCGCAAGGCGATCAGCGGTAACGGAGGAGCACCTGCCATGAGCGAACCGGAGAAGTTGGCGGAGGTCCATGAGCTCCTCGCGCGGCATGGTTCCCTCTCCGCTGTGTTCCACCGTGTGAATCGAGTCGTGCCCGCCGACCAGGAGGTCCAGTCAATCCCGCCGCACATGCTCGCCGGCGACGCTCTGGCGCTAATGCGCAAAACCGGATTCTCGCAGCTCCCCGTTGTCCAGGGCCGAGAGATTCTGGGCCTATTTACGTACCGCGCATTCGCCCTCGAGGTCGCCGGTATGGCCGACGGGGCGAGGACGGATCCCATGAAGCTCCCGGTGGAGGAGTTCCTCGAGCACGAGGCACCCACCTACGCCCGGCTGGAGGACGAGTTCAGGGATCTCATTCAGACGCTCGATGAACACGACTCGATCGTCGTCAGCGGGCCCACAGACCTGGTCGCCATCCTCACTCCCATGGACGTGCTGCGGTACCTCTACTCCATCGCGCGCGCGTTCGTCTTGATCGAGGAAACCGAGCTCGCGCTCCGGAGACTCCTGGAAGCAGCGATGTACACCGACGAGATCTTTCGCGGGTGCGTCGCGCACGCCCTCGCGGACAAGTATGTCGAAGATGCGCGGCCTGCTTATCTCGAGGACATGACGTTTGCCGACTACGTCGCACTCGTGCGGGACGGCCGTAACTGGCAGTATTTCGCGTCTGTTTTCGGCGGCACACGGGACCGAGCAAGGGGCAGGCTCGAGCCGCTCGCCACGCTGCGTAATGACATCTTTCACTTTCGGCGAGAATTGTCGGCCGAGGATCACGCTCGGCTGACCACGGGCAGGGACTGGCTCCTCCGTTGCGTGAGGAACCACGAGGCGCGGCTCGCGGGAGAGGGACGATGACCACTTCGGATCCTGTGAGGGGGCCGGAACTAACCCCTTATCAGAGCGACTTCGTTCGACGTTTCGGTGCGGAGGTCCGGTCGGGGAGCAAGCACCTGTTGCTTGCGCCCCCTGGGACGGGCAAGTCGTTTGCGATTGCCGTTTCCGTCGGGCATTTCATACGCGACAACCCCACGCGGCGGGTGCTCGTTCTGACCCACGCGTTGCTTGCGGAGCAATGGGTACCTCGGCTAGCTCGGTGGAACGACTCCGCGGTTCTGGTCGACGGTCGCGTCATGCGGACCCTCAAGGAGACACTGGGCGATCAGCCCTCGCACTGGCCATCGGGTACGTTCGTGATGAGCATCGATCTCGCGAAGCGTCCGGACAACCTCGAGTTCGTTTCGAGTGCCAATTGGGATCTGGTCGTGGTCGATGAGGCGGATGCGTCCGGCGGAGGGCGTCGAGAACTGATCGACAGTTTGCTGCGGATCTCGCCGGCTCCCGCATTGCTCGTCACGAGCACAGGTTTCGAGCCCGATCTGAGGCAATCGCGCGGCGTGACGCTGATTGATTGGCGGGCGGCGTTTAGGGCGGAGCGCACGCGGAACCAGACCGTCGGCGGAGACCGGCTCCTGACACGCAAGACGGTTCTGTATCGGCGAACCGAGGAGGAAATCGAGATCGGGAAGCGCCTCCTGATCTGCGCCCGCACCCTCGACGCGACGAGCACGACGGTGCTCCTGGTGCGAGCAGCGTCGAGCGTGAGCGCTCTGGAGGAGACCCTGGTTGGCCTGGTTGATAGCGGGCGCGACGCGGACGGTTTTCACCGGCTGGGCGACGAATTGCTTGATCACCTCCGGCGTGTCGAAACCGACTCTCGGCTAGACGCATTTCTGCGGCTCTGTCGCGAGCTCTTCCACAACGACCGCCGGCACGTGGCGGTCTTCTGCGAGCCTCGCGCGACGCTCGATTACCTCGTGGCGAGTGCCGAGGGTGTAGGCCCGACCGTATTCAGTGCGCACGGCGGCATGACCGCGAACGAGTGCCAACATGCGTTCGGCGGGTTCGAGCGAGACGGAGGGCTGTTGATCGTCACGACTGCGGCGTCGGCGGGCACACCTCTGAATTTCGGCTCTTCTCCGGTTTCCGGGAAGCGTGTCGAGGACAGCGAGCGCCGGGCGCCCTGCGGAAGCAGAGGCGGGGGGAGAAGGAGGGTGATGCTGCGGGGAGAATCAAGTCGCCGGCCGCGGCGTAGCA
>JADZFZ010000772.1 GCA_020854145.1 Deltaproteobacteria bacterium
AGCGCTCCCGTGCGAGCAGCTCGCGCGAGTCCCATGGCTCGGCGCGCGGGTACGTCGCGCCCATCGTCGAGGCTTCGCGTGCCGCGGGCGCGTCGAGCAGACCGAAGAGGCTGGTCTGGCCGCTCGCCCGATCGGCGGCCATCTTGCGCCCGCGCTCGAGCGCGAGATCGATCGCCGCGAAGGCCTGCGCGCGCGTCGCGCCGGCGAGCACCGAGTCGAACGCGCCGCACTGGATGAGCGCCTCGAGCACGCCGCGGTTGACGCGTCGAACGTCCACCCGGGCCGAGAAGTCGAAGAGGTCCTGGAAGGGGCCCTCGCGCCGGGCCTCGAAGATGGCGTCGATCGCCGCGCCTCCGACGCCCTTCACGGCCCCGAGACCGAACCGGATCTTGGGCCGCAACGGATCCTTCGGTCGCTCGTCCTTCTGCGCGCGCGGGCGAACCGAGGCACGCCGCCGCATGGTCGGCTGGTCGAGCTCCGCAGCGACGTCGTTCGCCGCGGCGTAGACGACCGAGAAGTCGGCCTCCGACTCGTTGACGTCGGGCGCGAGGATCTCGATGCCGATCGCCCGACCCTCTGCCACGGTTCGAACGACTTTCTCGTTTTTGTCTTTGTCCGCAGTCAGCGTGGCGCACACGAACTCGCACGGGTAGTGCGCCTTCAAGTACGCCGTCTGGTACGTGAGCAGCGCGTAAGCCGCCGAGTGGGACTTGTTGAAGCCGTAGCCGGCGAACTTCTCGATGATGTCGAAGATCTCGCCCGCGCGGCTCCGCTCGACCAACCCGCGCGCGACGGAGCCCTCCACGAAGCCCTCTCGCTGCTTGACCATCTCTTCGAGCTTCTTCTTGCCCATCGCGCGTCGCAGCAGATCGGCGCTGCCGAGCGAGTAGCCGGCGAGGATCTGCGCGGCCTGCATGACCTGCTCTTGATAGACGATGACGCCGTACGTCTCCCCGAGGACGTCGTCGAGGGACGGGTGCAGCGACTCGATCTTCTCCTTGCCGTTCTTGCGGGCTACGAAGGACGAGACGAGGCCCGCCTCGAGCGGCCCCGGACGGTAGAGCGCGACGGCGGCGACGATGTCCTCGAACCGGTCCGGACGAAGCTGCTTGAAGAGGCCCTGCATCCCGCTCGACTCGAGCTGGAAGACGTTCGTCGTCTCTCCCGATCGCAAGAGCTCGAAGGTGGGCTCGTCGTCGAGCGGGATGCGGTCCACGTCGAAGACGTCGGTGCCCTGATCGGGCCGCCTGCGGATGATGCGCACCGCGTGGTCGATGACCGTCAGCGTCCGCAGGCCGAGGAAGTCGAACTTCACCAGCCCGGCGCGCTCCACCTCGTCCTTCGCGTATTGCGTGACGAGCACGCCCGGCTCCGGCGTGAAGACCGGGACGTGGTCCCACAGCGCGCCTTCGCTGATCACGATGCCGGCGGCGTGCATGCCGGCGTGTCGCGTCAGGTTCTCCAGCTTCATCGCCGTGTCGAGCAGCTCCTTCGCGCGAGCGTCGGTCGTGTAGAGCTCGCGCAGGCGCGGCTCTTGCTCGAGCGCGTCCTTGATCGGGACCGACTTGCCCTGGATCGGCTCCGGGACGAGCGTCGCGATGCGCCCGGCCTCCGGAGGCGTCATGCCCATCACCCGTCCCACGTCCCGCACCACGCTGCGGCTCTTGAGCAGATGGAACGTGGCGATCTGCCCGACGGACTGCTCGCCGTACTTCGTCTTGACGTAGCCGATCACCTCGTCGCGTCGGTCCATGCAGAAGTCGATGTCGAAGTCGGGCATCGACACGCGCTCGGGGTTCAGGAAACGCTCGAAGAGGAGCCCGTACCGGATCGGGTCGAGGTTCGTGATGCGCAGCGCCCAGGCGACGATGGAGCCCGCGCCGGATCCGCGTCCGGGGCCCACGGGGACGCCCGCGCGCTTGGCCCAGTTGATGAAGTCCTGGACGACGAGGAAGTAGCCCGGGAACTGCATCCCCGCGATGACGTCGAGCTCCATCGCGAGGCGTGCGCGGTACGCGCCGACGTCGAGATCGCGTCCGTCGCGGGCCGACTCGGCGAAACGTGCTTCGAGCCCGTCGTGCGCGAGCTTCCGGAAGAGCTCCTCCTCGGTCGCGTACCCCTCGGGCAACGCGAAGTGCGGCAGCATCGCCTTGTGCGTCGGGTCGACCTTGCCGATCAGGTCGTCGGCGATGTGGCGCGTGACCTCGAGCGCTTCGGGGAACGCGGCGAAGCGTTCGCGCATCTCCGCGCCGGTCTTCAGGTAGATGTCGCTCGACCCGTGGTGCGCGCGCTCCGCGTCGACGAGGGCGACGCCGCTGCCGATGCACGCGAGCACGAGCTGCGCGTGTGCGTCGGCGCGACCCAGATAGTGGCAGTCGTTGGTCGCCACGACGCGCAGGCTCGTGCGCGCGGCGATGTCCGCGAGCAGCTCGTTCAACGGTTGCTGCTCGGGAAACCCGTGGTCCTGCAGCTCGACGAAGACGCGGTCGCGGTCGTCTCCGAAACACTCGAGCAGCCTTCGCGTCATCGTCTCGCCGGCCTCGCGCCCGGACTCGAGCACCTGCTGCGCGACGAGCCCACCCATGCAGCCGGTCAACGCCACGAGCCCGCGCGAGCACGAAGCGAGCGTCTCGAGATCCACGCGAGGCCGTCCGCCCGAGAGGCCGCGGACGTAGCCGAGCGACACGAGCCTCACGAGATCGCGGTAGCCCTCCTGGTCCTTGGCCAGCAGCGTCAGGTGGTAGTGCCCGCGCGCATCGGGGTCGTCCATCCGTCCCGGCGTGACGTGGACCTCGCAGCCGATGATCGGCTTGATGCCGGCTTCCTTGCACTTCTCGTAGAAGGTCAGGGTGCCGAACATGTTGTGGTGGTCGGTCAGGGCCACCGCCGACATGCCCCGGGCTTTGACCGCTTTCACGAGCTCGGGCAGGCGCATGGCGCCGTCCAGCATCGAGTACTGCGAGTGGACGTGGAGGTGGACGAACGGGTCCGGCTCGGTGGCGGCTTGCGCGACAGTGGGCTTGGTCTCGTCCGCCATCGGGGGGAGCGATGCACCCGCGGGCGCCTGCGCGTCAAGCCATTCTCTCGGGCGACGGTCGCGCCCCCCTTCGATCACAGCACTTGTTGAACGGCCATTCGGCGGCGTGGTAGAAGTCCGCGGTTCGGTTGGAGCGACCTGCCGTTGTGTGCCGGTGGTCGCCAGAGCTCACGGGACGAGGCTCGCAGCCGAACGGAGGAGGCGAAGAGGGATGACGAGGAAGTTTGCTTTTGGTCTTGTGCTTGCGGCCGCGCTCGTAGGATGCGGCGACGACGACGGCGGCGGGACGACCGACTCGGGCCCGCGCACCGACACGGGAGTTCCGACTCCCCCGACGCCTCCGGGTCCGGACACGGGAGTGCCAACGCCCCCGACGCCGCCCGATCCCCCTGGCAACGAGACGTACGACTACGTCGTCAACCTGCTGGAGATCGGTCAGGCGAGCGCGTCGAACCCCGACGAGGCGCCGGGCTACGATCTCGACGATCACAACACGCAGATGGAGTCCGATCCGATCGGCTGCGGTTGGACCGACTTCACCGCGCCCGCGCAGTTCGGCGGCGGCGCCGGAGTCGACAACCAGCTCGGCCCGCTGCTCGAGATGATCAGCAGCCTCGGCCTCGACTTCGATGCGAACGGCACCATCGCCGAGAACATCGCGATGGGAGACCTGTTGCTCCTCATCCGCGTGACCGGCGTCGGCGACATCGAGAACGACGGCAACGTCACCGTGCAGTTCTACCTGGGCCAGCTGGCCGAGGGGCAGACCCCGATGCTCGACGGCATGATGCGCCTCTCGAGTGGCCAGACGTTCCTCGTGGACCCTGCGTCGGTCATGGGCAGCATCGACTCGCCCCGCATCCAGTTCAGCAACGCGGTCATCGCGAACGGGCGCCTCTCGGGCGGCCCGGCGCTCTTCTCGCTGATGGTTCCCCTCGGCGACATGGGCAACCTCGACCTCGACGTCCAGCAGGCGCAGGTCGGCTTCGACATCACCGAGACCTCGCTGTCCAACGGCCTGGTCGGCGGCTTCGTCGACGTCGACGACATCGTCACCGCAATCACGAACCTGATGCTCGACATCATGATCCCGGTCGAGACCGTGCGATCGATCCTCGAAGGTCAGGCCGACATCGACGGCGACGGCGACACGGAGTGCGAGGCCCTTTCGGTGGGTCTCGTGTTCAACGGCGTCGAAGCCTCCTTCACCGCGCTCGGCATGTGAGCCGGAAGGTCTGTCGCGAGACTTGAGCAGCACCGCCGCCCGGCCCTCGCGCCGGGCGGCGTCGTTTCGGGACCGGCTCGCCGCTCACCCCACGCCCCGCGCAGGGCGTCGAGTGCGCTGCGGCGCGACGGGACGGCGGAGTCGTTGTGGGCAACGGGGACGGGGTGGTGGTGGTCTGTGAGGTCGGTGATGAGGACGTGGAGCGCGTGTTTCGTTTCGTGTGTGCTGGTGGCCGCTGCGTGCGGCGACGACGATGGTGGGTTCCGCTTCGGTGACACGGGGCCCGGTGTCGACACGGGCACGGGTGGCGGCGACGGTGCGACGGGCCCCGACGGGAGTCGTCCCGGCGAGGACGGTGGTCCCCCTCCGCCGGTCAACGTGTGCTCTCCGGGCTGCGGTCCGATGGAGCTGTGCGGCGAGACGGGCGACGGCAACGGCCTGGACGACAACTGCGACGGCCGCGTCGACGAGGGCTGCGTCTGTATGCCCGGCGTCACGCGCCCCTGTTTCGCGGGCCCGCCCGACCGGCGCAACGTCGGCACGTGCGCGGACGGGATCGAGACGTGCTCCGAGTTCGGCGTCTACGAAGGTTGCGCCGGCAGCATCGGCATGGTGCCCGAGGTCTGCGACGGAGCCGACAACGACTGCAACGGCATCCCCGACGACGGCATCTCCGACTGCACGCCCACCGTCACCTGCCCCGACAACGAGAACGCGCCTCCGCTCACGACGTTCCCGCTGCTGGGCGGCCGCGTGTACACGGGCACCGGCTCCAACTGGTCGTGGAGCGTCGAGTGCCCGCCTTCGGTGCCGGCAGACTTGTGCCCGGCGCCCGCGGATCCCACGGCGCGCGACACGTCGGTCTACTTCACGGCCTCGGGTGGCTATCGCGTCTCGGTCAGCGTCACGACCGACGACGGCATGACGTCGAGCTGCGCATGGACGGTGGTCGTCGGCGGCGGCGGCCTCCGCGTCGAGCTCAACTGGGACACGATGACCGACACGCGCGGCGGCACCGACGTCGATCTCCACCTGCATCGGTGGACCACGAACACGGCCGGTGGCGAGACCGCCTGGTTCGACGACAACGATTGCTTCTACGGCAATTGCACCCCGAGCGGCGACATCGACTGGCCCGATCATCCGCCCAGCGAGCTCACGAACTGCCAGGACGCGCCCCACGGCGGCGGTGCGCGCTGGCGCACGGTGGGCAACTGCCGCAACCCGCGTCTGGACGTCGACACCAACGGTGTCGACGGCGCGTGCCGCGCAGCGGAGACGGATCCGAACCAGAACGCCTTCTGCGCGCCCGAGAACATCAACGTCGACAACCCGATCCTCGGGATGCCGTACCGCGTGATGGTCAACTACTACAGCAACTCGAGCTTGCTCGG
>JADZFZ010000773.1 GCA_020854145.1 Deltaproteobacteria bacterium
GCCGCAGCGAAGCGAGGACGCTCGGGGTCCGGCGGGGACGCGGGATCCCAGGCGACGTGCGCGTCGTCAGGTGATCATCGTCGGCGCGAGCGGCGACCTCACGGAGCGCAAGCTCGTGCCCGCCCTCGTCTCCATCGCGCGAAGCTGCGCCGAGCCGTTCGGCGTGGTCGGGTTCGCACGACGCCCGAAGACCGACGAACAGTTCCGCGCGGGCCTCGCAGAGGCCATTCCGGCGGAGCTACGCGCGGCGTGGACCGATCTCGCGCCGCACGTTCACTACCAGCAGGGCGACGTCGAGAACGCGGAGGACCTGGCCGCGCTCGAACGTCGCCTCGACGCGCTCGCGGACGGCGAGCCTGCCGGTCGCCTCTTCTATCTCGCGCTCAAGCCCGATCTGTTCGCATCGGCGGCCGAGCGCCTGCGCGCCGCGGGTCTCGTGACGCGCCTCGCCGCGGGAACGGACGCGCCGTTTCGCCGCGTGGTCATCGAGAAGCCGTTCGGCCGGGACCTCTCGTCCGCACGCGAGCTTCTGCGCCGTCTGCACTCCGTGCTCGACGAGCACCAGCTGTTCCGGATCGACCACTACCTGGGCAAGGAGACCGTCCAGAACATCCTCGGGCTGCGATTCCACAACGCCATCTTCGAGCCGCTCTGGAACCGTCATCACGTCGAGCTCGTGCAGATCACCGTCGCCGAGGACATCGGCGTCGAGGGCGGCCGGGCCGCCTACTACGACGGCGCCGGGGCCATGCGCGACATGCTGCAGAACCACATGCTGCAGATCCTGGCGCTCGTCGCCATGGAGCCCCCCAGCTCGCTGGATCCCGAGGCGATCCGGGACGAGAAAGTCCAGGCGCTCCGCGGGCTACGCACGCTCGACTCGACCGACGCCGCCCAACACTCGGTCCGCGCCCGATATGCTCGCGGGCGAGTCGGCGGGGTCGAGGTGCGCGGCTACCTCGAAGAGGACGGCGTCTCCCCGGGGTCGCAGACCGAGACGTTCGTCGCGGTGCGTACCGAGATCCAGAGCTGGCGCTGGGGAGGCGTGCCGATCCTGCTGCGTCATGGCAAACGGCTCGCCAAGCGGTTCACGGAGGTCCAAGTGCAGTTCCGGACCCCGCCTCTGCAGCTCTTCAATAGGCCCGAGGGAATGAGCGACGCAGAGCTGGGCAGACAATTGCGGAATGGCACGCTCTGCCAGATTCGCCCCAACATCCTGAGGATCGCGATTCAGCCCGCCGAGCGGATCACGCTGTCCTTCGGCGTGAAACGGCCCGGAACCGCGATGGTCATGACGCCGGCCGAGCTGACGTTCGATTATCAATCCCATTTCGGACGCGCGACGCCGCCCGCCTACGAGCGATTGTTGCTCGACGCGATGAACGGAGACGCGACCCTCTTCCTGCGGGCCGAAGAGATCGAAGCGTCCTGGTCTTTCGCCGACGCGCTCCTGGACGCATGGAAGGCGCCGGAGGCACCTCCGGTCGAGGACTACGAGGCCGGATCGTGGGGGCCCGAAAGCGCCGACCGTCTCTTCCAGGGATGCGAAGGAACCTGGTCGCGTGGTTGACGCGCTCGTCGAGTCGACCACGCCGGCGCACGATGCCGCCCGCCTCGTCGCGGCCGCGCTCCGCGCCGGGATCGCCTCGCGTGGGCATGCGCACTTGGCGATTCCCGGCGGCTCTGCGCTCGAGGCGCTCGCCCCACTCGTTCGCGCGCTCGGCGCCGAGGCGTGGCGACACGTACGGGTGACGTGGACCGACGAGCGTTGTGTTCCCGTCTCCAGCCCGGACTCGAATCGAGGCGCGGCGTACGCGCGCGGGCTCCGGCAACCACCCCCGGCGATGGAGCTTCCTCTCTGGCTCGACGGCGAGACTTTCGAGCACGCGGTCACGCGCGTTCGTGCCGGCCTCGCCGTGTCGTTCCGAATGCGTCTCGACGCGGTGCTGCTCGGGATGGGAGAGGACGGGCACGTCGCCTCCCTCTTTCCCGGGAGCCCAGCGCTCGGCGCGGTCGGCGGCGTCGTGGCCGTGCACGACGCGCCCAAGGCGCCGGCCGATCGCGTGACGTTGACGCCCGATCTGCTTTCGACGGCGCGCGTGACGGTCATCCTCGCGACGGGTGCCCGGAAGCGACATGCGATTCGCCGACTGCTCGCCGCCGACACCGACATCCCGGCGTCGCGATTGTCCCGCTCGTGGTTGGTCACCGATGTCACGGCAATCGACTCGAGGGAGGCATCGTGACGACGAATGGCGATTGTCGTGTGGGTGTGATTGGGATGGGCGTCATGGGCGCCAATCTCGCGCGCAACTTCGCGAGCCGCGGACTGCCCGTCGCGATCCAGAATCGGACGAGATCCGTCGCGGACGAGGTCGCAGCGAGCCATCCCGAGGCGCGATTCGTCGTGGCGAGCTCGGTGGTCGATCTGGTCTCGCGCCTGTCGCGGCCCCGGAGGGTCGTATTGATGCTGACCGCAGGCGCGGCGACCGATTCGGTCATCGCCGAGCTTGCGCCTCACCTCGAATCGGGCGACGTCGTGGTCGACGCCGGCAACAGTCATCCGTCGGACACCGATCGCCGCAACGCCGCGGCGAAGGGTCAACCATGGCGCTTCGTCGGGATGGGCGTATCGGGCGGTGCGGAGGGAGCCTTACGCGGGCCCTCCATCATGCCGGGTGGTGACCCGGAGGTCTGGGAGGGATTGCGTCCCCTCCTCGAGGCCATTGCCGCGCGGAGCGATTCGGGCGTCTGCGTGACGCATTGTGGCCTCGGGTCAGCGGGCCACTTCGTCAAGATGGTCCACAACGGCATCGAGTACGGAGACATGCAGCTCATCGCCGAGTCCGCCATGCTCCTGCGCGCGGGCCTCGGATTGTCGCCGGGCGCAGTCGCCGACACGTTCGGCGCGTGGAATGGCGGGAGGCTCGGGAGCTTCCTCATCGAGATCACCGCCGACATCTTCCGCGTGGAGGACGAGCGCAACCCGGGTGCTCTGCTGCTCGATGCGATCGAGGACAAGGCCGGACAGAAGGGCACGGGGCGATGGACGGTCGATGCCGCGAGCGCGCTCGGCGTGCCCATCCCGACCATCGCCGCCGCGGTCGACGCACGCGGAGCGAGCGCGAAGAAACCGACGCGCCTGGCATCCGAGATTGCCTATCGACCGATTCGGGGTCCGGTCTCCGGCGTGAGCGCCGACGACGTCGCCGACGCTCTCTACGCCTCCAAGATCGCGAGCTACACGCAGGGATTCGCGTTGCTCGCGGCGGCCAGCGAGGCCAACGGCTACGGAACCTCGCTCTCGGAGGTCGCACGCATCTGGACGGCCGGCTGCATCATCAGAGCCGCATTCCTGGACCGCGTACGGGCCGCATTCTCGGCGGAGCCCGCACCGGAGCTGCTGTCGTCGTCGCCGGATTTCGTGGCCGAGATCAGCCGATGCCTGCCCAGCTGGCGCCGTGTCGCGGCGGCTGCGTTGACGGCAGGGCATCCCATCCCGGCGCTCGCGGCATCCCTGACGTGGTTCGACACGCTCACGCTCGCGCGAGGGTCGGCCAACCTCATCCAGGCCCAACGCGACTACTTCGGCAGTCACACGTATGAGCGCGTCGACGAGCCGGGCGTCGTTCACCACACCGATTGGGACCGCGCGCGGCGCCTCGGTCGATAGGCCCGCTCACTCGCCGCGGAAGACGGGCGTGCGCTTCGACATCATCGCGCTCACCGCCTCCATGAGATCGGCCGACTGCAGGAACGCGGAGTTCCAGGCCGCGACGAATCGCAGACCTTCGGCGACGGGTGGGTCCGCCGTGAATCCCATGACCTGCTTGATCCCTTGGACGACGAGCGGCGGGTTCGCGGCAATCTCGTCGGCGAGCGCTCGCGCGCGCACGAGCAATGCGTCTTTGTCGGGCAGGACCTCGTTGACCAGGCCCGTCCGCAGCGCCCAATCGGAATCGACGTTCTTCCCCGTATAGGCGAGCTCGCGGGTATGGCCCTGCCCGATGATGGGCGGCAATCGCTGCAGCGATCCCAAGTCGGCCACGATGGCGAGCTTCACCTCGCGCAGCGAGATGCGCGTGTCGGCGCTGCACAACCGAACGTCACAGGCCGCCGCGAGATCGAGCCCGCCGCCGATGCACCAGCCGTGGAGCGCGGCGATCACCGGCTTGCGACAGGCGGCGACCGCGTCGAACGAGCCCTGGAGCCGCGCGATCGTTTCGAGCAACCGCGTCCGCGCGCCGGCGAGCTGAGCAGCGCCACCGAGCGCGGAGCCGAGATCGGCCATCATCGCGGCGACGTCGAGACCATAGGTGAGATGGGGGCCGTCCCCGTACACGACGACGGCACGTACCTCGGGCTCGGCGTCGAAAGCGCGAAAGACGATGGGCATCTCGCGCCAGAAATCCGGGCCCATCGCGTTGCCCTTGCCGGGGCCACGGAGAATCACCTCGGCGACGTGGCCACGTCGCTCGACGCGCAACGCACGCAACGAATCGAATGACGGTTTGTCTCGGGTCGAGTCGGTCACAGGTCGTCTCCTCGGTCGTCTTCCTCGCGGCCTCGCACGGGGATGGCCGGCAAGACGAGGACGAACGATGCACCGATCGGCCCATCGGGGCCACGCGCGTTGCTCGCGCTCAGCGTGCCGCCCGCACCCTCCACGATTCCTTGGACCACCGCGAGGCCGAGCCCGGTGCCCTTACCCGTCTGCTTGGTGGTGAAGAAAGGGTCGAAGATCCGCGGCAGCACGTCCTCGGGGATCCCCGGACCCGTGTCGGTCACGCTGACGCGTACGGCACGCCCAGGCGGGATGGAGGAGGCTCCCGAAGGGCGCCATCCGTCGAGAACTTCGACATCGACACGGATGGTCGACTCGCGTGACGAAGATCGGTCGGCAATCGCATCGGCGGCGTTGAGCAGGAGGTTGAGGAGCACCTGGGTCAATCGATCGGTGGAGACACGGACCTTCGGCAGATCCCCGGGGAGCGTCCGAACGACATCGATGGATCGGAACGTCTTCTGCGGCGCGACGAGGCCGACGGCCGCATCGAGCGCGTCCTCGACGTCTCCTTCGACGGCTTCGCCCTGCTCGGCTGGGCCACGCCGGCTGTACTCGAGCAGATCTCCGATGATGCGATGGATGCGCTCGGTCTCCGAGCGGACCCTTCGGAGGTACTCGTGCCGCTCGTCCTGCGGCATCTCGTCGTCCGCGAGCAGCAGCTCGGTGAACCCGAGGATCGCGGACAGCGGATTGCCGACCTCGTGAGCCACGCCGGCAGCCAGCTTGCCCACGGATGCGAGCTTCTCGGAGCGGACGAGCCCGTCTTGCGCCTCGCGCAGCTCGCGCGTTCGTGCTTCGAGCTGGGCCAGCCGCGACACGAGCAGCGCGCGGTCGTTCCGGAGCTGCGCGGCCATCTCGTTGAATGCGACGGCGAGACGGGCCACCTCCGCGGCGCCGCCGACCGGAACCGAGACGTCCGTCTTACCAGCGGCCAATCGCTCGCTCGCGAGCGTGAGGGACTCGACGGGTCGCACGATGAGGCGCGTGAGCGCGCCGTACCCGAAGACCACCAACGCGAGGGCGGTCGCGACCAGGTAGAGCAGCGAGAGCCCCCTCAACGGTGCGAGCTCGGGGAAATCGCGGTCGATCGCGAGACCCACGACCACGCCCGCGCGCGCTCCGAGCGGCAGGTCCAGACGAACGTCCGTCCCTGCACCGTCGCGGTCGCCCGAGCGACGTTCGTGGCGAGTCTCCCCGCTTCGGATCTGCGCGCCCGTCGCGGGCGCATCGAAACGACGTTGCCGCCCGCTCGCGACCCGGTCGAGCACCACACGCCCCTCGGCGTCGCGAACGATCACTTGCGTCAGACCGGAGAATCCCATCGTCGGCGCGACGACGGCATCGATCTGCGCGCGGCTCATGCCTGCGTCCAGAGAGGCACCCGCGTACGCGGCCAACGCGCGAGCGAGCGCGCGGCCCGTGTCGAGACGGTGTCGCGCCAGGGCCCGCTCCGCGAGCGCGCCGCTCGCGATCGCGAGGAGGCCGAACGACGCCACGACACCGACCAGCAACGCAGTCAGGATCTGGAGCCGAAGGCCCATTCCGAAGCGACGCACGATTCGATACTGCCGGGGTGCGACGAAGCGCGAAAGCTCGGTGGGACGGGAAAGGTCGGGGGACGGCTCGACGCCGGCGCCCAAAACTGTACTATTCGGTCAAGTATGACCTCGGAACGCATCGACACTGGCTCGGCGCCGCACGAGAGAGAGCTGCCCGTCTCCGCACGCAACGCGCTGCGGGACGAGCGCGTCGCCGCCATCCCGCGTTGGTACAGCCCGTGGGCCCACCTGTTGGTGCCGTCGCTCGCGGCCGTCTGCGCAGCGACGTACGCGCTCCTGTCGCTGCGCGACGTTCGTCCCTGGGAATGGCTCGCCATCCCCGTCACCTACCTCGTGTCGAACGCTACGGAGTGGTGGGCCCACCGGGACCTGCTCCATCGCAAGAGCAAGATCGCGCCGCTGCTCTACGAGCGTCACGTGCCCGTGCACCACGTCGTCTACGTGACCGACGACATGGCCATGCGCAGCCGCAACGAATGGCGGCTCGTGCTCATGCCGGCGTACGCGATCGTGCTGATCCTGCTGAGCGTCGTCCCCATCGGAGCAGGGTTGTGGCTCGTGGGGCTGCCGAACGTCGCCGTTCTCTTCTTCGCGACCTCGACGTTCTTCACGGTCTCGTACGAGTGGTTGCACCTCGCTTACCACCTGCCCGAGAGCTCCTTCGTCGGTCGCACGTGGTGGGTGCGCGTCCTGCGCCGGCACCACGCGGTGCACCACGATCCTGCGCTCATGCGCAGATGGAACTTCAACGTGACCGTGCCGCTCTGGGACTGGGTGCGCGGCACGATTCACAAGCACGCAGGCGACTCGCTCGCGGCCGAAGCCGAGGCGTCAACGAAACGCGAAGCGAACGATGTCGGGGTTGGGCAGCGGGGGTAGCAGGCTGGGCTCGAGCAGGAACGTCCGGGCCTCGAGCACACCTCCGAAGATGCGCGCCATCGTCACCGCACGATCGAGGTAGTCGACGCCGGGGCTTCCGCCGGTTCCCACGCGAACGCCGATCATGCGCTCGACCATCCGCACGTGTCGGAATCGCCAGAGGCGAAGGTGCTCCTCGAGCTCGGCGACCTTGTCGACCAGCTGATAGGGCCAGCGCAAGAGCGGCTCGTCCCGGTAGGTCGCGATGAACAGGAACGAAGCGTGGGCACGGTTACGTGCGTCGTCGTGACCGGTCAGAAAGGCGCGGCACTGATCCTTCTGCGAGGCGAGCTTGCGCGCCGCGTCCTCGCGCTGCGTCTCGGTGAGATGGACGTTCTGCCGCTGCAGGGCGATCTGCCGATCGACGTAGGCATCGAACGCGCGAACGTACGCATCGACGAAGCCGGGGAAAGCGAGCTCGATCGGTGTGCGCCGGAGCCAATCGTAGAGCGCCTCCGCGAGAGTCATCTCGCCGAGACGGCGGTTGACGCGCTCGCGCTCCGTCGGGTCGAGCGCGTCCTGGTACCCGACGGCGGGACGCATCTCGTCGCGCAGGCCGAGGAGGATCTCCAGCTCGCGAAACTGCACCGACTGGAATCCGCTCGCAGGGACGAGCGCATCGCGGAAAGCGAGGAACGACGTCGGCGCCATCGTCTCGAGCACGCCGAACGCGTCGGGCAACGTCTGGAGGATGGTGACGGTCCGGTCGAGCGCGTCCACGGCGCGCGGCACGTCCTCCTCGGCCACGGCCGGACGCCCCGCGAAAGCGCCCTGTCTGCCCAGGATGTCGCGTGCGTGGGCGAGCTCGTGGAGGATCAGCCGGAACCACAGCTCGTGGACCTGGTGGACCGCGATGAACACGAGCTCGTCGTGGTGCAGGAGCTCGCGGGCGTTGCCGTCCGCGCCTGGCGGACGCTGGAGCGACAGGAGCTCGTCGATGCGGAGGTAACGTCCGTAGTGCGGTCGATCGGTCACGAGCGCCTTCTACTCTCCGCACGCGAACAACCGCGTGAGAGACCGCTCGCCCCGACTCGGGGCCGAGCGGTAACGTCGCGTCATGGTCCATCCGCACGTCGAGCGTCGAGCCAGGATCGCGCGTGAGCTCGCCGACCGCGTGCCGCGTGGCACCGTCGCGTTGTTCGCGTCGGGTCATCCGCGTCCGCGCAACTACCCTGCCAACACCTACCCGTTCCGCGCCGACTCCCATTTCCTGTATCTCACGGGCGCCTCGATCGAAGGCGCGTTCCTCGCGATCGACGGCGACCAGTCGACGTTGTACCTGCCCGAGCCCGACGACGATCACGCCTTGTGGCACGGCGCACTGCCCGAAGCGGCGGAGCTCGCGACAGCCACGGGCGCCGATGTTGCGCCGCTCGGCAGCCTGGAGGGCGCGCTCGCAGGACGGAACGTCGTGACGCTGCCATCCATCGATCCGCGGGCAGCTCGACGACAGAGCCATCTCGTCGGGCGCGAGGTGGCTCCAGGGGCGCTCGACGCGCGGGACGTTCCGCTCGCAGACGCGATGATCGCCGTCCGTCTGGTCCACGACGACTGGGCGCGCGCAGAGCTGGCCGCGGCCGCCGCGATCACCGCGGAGGGACACCTCGCAGCGATGTCCGCGACGAGACCCGGCGCTCGCGAGTCGCTCGTACGCGCAGCCTTCGAGGCCGTCGTCATCGCGCACGGCGGCGCACCTGCCTACGGCTCGATCGTGACCGTGCATGGCGAGGTGCTGCACGCACCGCCAACCGCGCGCGAGATGCGTTCGGGAGACCTCCTGCTCGTCGATGCCGGAAGCGAGTCACCCGGGGGCTGGGCTTCCGACGTCACGCGGACCTGGCCCGTCAGCGGGACCTTCTCGCCGACCCAACGCGACATCTACGAGGTCGTCCTCGCATCGCAGCAAGCCGCGATCGACGTCGTGGCTCCCGGCGTGCGGTATCGCGACGTTCACTTCGCCGCTGCACGAAAGCTCTCGGAGGGCCTGGTCGCGCTGGGGATCCTGCGCGGTGATCCCGACGAGCTCGTCGCCGACGGAGTGTCGGCGCTCTTCTTTCCGCACGGCATCGGCCACCTGCTCGGTCTCGACGTCCACGACATGGAAGACCTCGGCGATCGCGCCGGCTATGCGCCGGGGCGGACACGCTCCTCGCGATTCGGCCTGTGCTACCTCCGCCTCGATCGCGACCTCGCAGCGGGCATGGCCGTGACCATCGAGCCCGGGTTCTATCGAGTTCCCGCGCTTCTGCAGGGCGCGCTGCGCGAGCGCGCGGGAGACCGAGTCGACGACGCAGTGCTCGCCCGATACACCGACGTGCGAGGCATTCGCATCGAGGACGACGTGGTCGTCACCGAGACGGGGTGCGACGTGCTGACGGCTTCCATCCCGAAGAGCGTCGAGGCCGTCGAGCACGCCGTGCGCAGATCCTAGCGACCTCGAAGGGCACGCACGAGCGTCTCGGGATCGTCGCCGGTTCCCGCGACGAGATGGTCGGCGGAGCGCATCTCGACGTCGAGATCGTCGTCGGTGCGAGGCGCCACGCCCTCGGTGAAGGCGCGCACGCGAGCGGGACCTGCGATGTACGCGGACCTCAACGCGCGTTCGTCGAGCGCAGCGCGGGACAGCTCGGCACGGAGCTCGGACGAGGCGCGCGCGGTGTCCAGCCATTCGCGCACCTTCCGCTCCGGCGTGACTTGGCCACCGCGCGTGCGAATGCCGAGCACGAGCAAGTCGCGCGCTCGCGGCGAAGGACGGATCACGTGGACGTCGGGGAACACCGAACGGAACGTCGCCAGCAGCGCGCGCACGATCTCGAGGTCGACCGCGTAGAGCTGAACCCAGGCGACGAACCTGCCGCCGGGTCGGAGCGCGCGATGGGCGAGCGTGACGTACTGCCGCGAGAAGAGCGACGTGGCCGCGGCCACCCAGGGATTCGACGGATGCGACGCCACCACGTCGAGCGACTCCGCGGGAAGCCCCCGCAACGCGATGCGTGCGTCCTGCCGCGTGACGCGAGCTCGTCGGCTGCGAAACGGAACGGGCTCCACCAGCCGTGCGGCGTCGAGGATCGCGGGCTCGATCTCGACCGCATCGACGCGACGCGGGGAGCCCGCCAGCAGCGCGCGCACGGAAGTGCCCGTGCCCCAACCGACGACGAACGCGTGCCCGGGCCGCTCCGCGCCGAGCACCCCGAGGGCACCGCCCAGCACCTGCGTCGCGAGATCGCCCTCGGGTACCTCGCGCCCCGACCACGCTCGTTGCGCGCGTCCCGACGCCAGCTGCTCCCGAGTCGCCAGCGGGGCACGCACGAGGAGCGATCCCTCGGCGCGACCGTTCGAGCGCAGCGAGTAGAGCGAGCACGGCTCGGTCGCGGTCGCGCCCTGCGCGAGCTCGTAGCCGAGCACCGTCACGGAGGCGAGCGCACCGTCGGCGTGGTGCAGCGAACGCGGACGACCGAACCGCGCGTCGGGACGACATGCCGGACGCGACGCGTCCGGGGCCGCCGCGCGTGCACCCACGTCGTGGCGGTACGCGGCGATCTGAAAGGGGCCCGCCGCGTGGTCGACGGCGTCCCAGGGCCGATCGAGCAGGGCCGCGAGCGGCACGGCCACGGCGAGCGCGCCCAGCGTACCGAGCGTGCGCGCACGACCGGCACGCCATGCGGCCGCGAGCGCACAACCGGCGGCCGATCCCGCACACACCAACAACGTCACGCGCGGACCGAGCAATGGCCCGAGCAGGTGCGACCCGATCAGCGCTCCGACGACGTTGCCCGACGTGGACGCGAGCAGCGCCCTGGCCGCCGTTCGGCCGGGCGTCGGGCTGCCGGACGAAAGGCTAGCGAGCACCGGCGTGACGACGCCGACCAGATACGACGCGCTGCCCGCGACGACGAGCGCGAGGCCGATGCGCGTCGGGACGACCGGCAGCTTCCCGCGCGCAGCCCGTTCGAGCACGAACGGCGCCACGCGCAGCAAGACTGTTCCCACGAACACACAAATCGCAAATGCCATCAGCGAAGATGCGGCGAGCTCCCACGGCCGCTCCGAGGCGTCTCTCGAGGCCGCGGCGCGTAACGCCCCCGCCGTGAGACCTGCCAGGATCGCCGCCGCGACCAGCGCGAAGCTCACGAGCGCGGAGCCGAAGAGCGGCGCGAACGCCCGATTCCACGCGATCTGCAGCGCGAAGGACGTGGTGCCGATCAACAGCAACAATCCGAGCGCGAGCCAGGATCCATCGGCGGGCAAGACGGGCGTCGCCGGAGGCGCGCCGTCCGCCTGTGCGACGCGCGCCCCGACGCGCGATCGCGAGGCCGACGCGACGCAGGCGAGCGCCGTGGCTCCCGCGACCGCACCGAGCGTCCAGGCGGTCGCGCGCATCCCGAGCGTCGGAAGGAGCACGTGCACGGTTCCGATCAAACCGACGATCCCGCCAGCCGTATTGGCGCCCGCGAGGATCCCGAGGTCGCGCGCGGATGCCACCGCGCCCCTCGCGCGATGCGCCATCGCGAGCGGCAACGTCGTGCCCATCGCCAGCGTCGGCACGAGCAGCACGCCGATCACGATCGCGTGCGTGCCGATCCCACCGTCGAGCGACGCCGTCGCGTCGGCGGAGGCGGCGAGCCACGGAGTCGTGACGAGGACGAGCCCGACGACTGCCTCCACGACGGCATAGCCGAGGAGCGGGCGCCGCATGCGATCGGCGTGGCGCTGCGCGACGAGCGCGCCGAGCGCGAGCCCCGTCATGAACACGGCGAGCACGAGCGCGGTCGCGTCGGCGGTCGCGCCCACCAGACGCGCGAGGTGCCGAAGCCACACGATCTCGGCCCCGAGCGCAGCGGCCCCCGACGCGACGAGCAGCACGGGCGTGACGTCACGTTGCAGCAACGCGGTCAGAATGCGGTGGGTCGAGGCGCTCCGTCGCGTTTCGCGCGATCGGCCGTCACGTGGAGCCACAGGACGTACGCCGACACGGACGAGAACACCCGCGCGACGAGCCCCGCGCCGTACACGATCCACTCCACGTGCGGACCGCCCGCGTCGATCCCCGGTACGAGCAGCAGCAAACCCATCCCCGTCTCGAGCAGCACGAACGGGAGCAGGAACCACAGCGCGCGCAAACGGTGGCCGCGCATGAGAAGCCGGCTGCGATCGAGCGGATACGTCTTGGCTTCCGGCTCGAGCGCGACGGCAGGGAGAACGACGGCGTAGCTCAGCCAGAAGACCACGCCCGGCACCACGCCGAGCAGGAAGAGGAGCCCCGTCACGATGGATGCGATGAAGAGGCTCGCGCACGTGCGCGCCCAGTGCCTGAGCGGGCTCAGGATCGCGGTCTTCACGAGGGCGCCGACGCTCGTGCTCGGGTGGGTGCGCTGGCGGTCGACGAGGACCACGAGCGCCGCGGAGCCCAGGATCCCCCATGCGATCTGGTAGACGGCGCCGAGGGCGGGCTCGGCACGAGGGTCGCCGATGCGCGGCACCACGAGCTCCGAGCAGAGCACCCACGGCAGCTCGAACGGGATCAACACGAGCAGCGCCATGGGCGCCGCCTTGATCGTCAGCGCGATGGTCTCGAGGAAGGAGTCGACGATGGGCAGCGGCGTCACCGGCCCGTCGGTCGACTCGGGCCGCTTCATGCGAGCGGCTCCTCGAGCTCGAGGCGTTCCTCGATACGGAAGTCGGCGAGACCGTCCACGACGGGGTAGACGACCTTGCCCTTCTGCGAGACGAACGCTGCTTCCACCGATGTGGGCAACGCGCCGCCGCCATGGCGCTTGGCGCGTCCCTTGGTGAGTCGCTCGCGGAGCGACGCGAGCTCGGTTTCGGTCGCGAGCTTCACCGGCTCGAGGGTCTCGGGATCGGCGAGCGTGTCGAGGACTTCAGCGGGGAGATCGAAGCGCATCGGGCCGACCCTATCGCGACGCGTGGCTCCGGGCGAGGGGATGGAGCTACTGTCCCGGCGTGCCGACGCTCCACTTCTTCTACGACGTCGTGTGCCCGTTCGCGTACCTGGCCTCGACGCAGGTCGAGCGCGTCGCAGCGGCTCACCGCGCCGAGCTCCGCTGGCGGCCCTTCCTGCTCGGTGGCGTGTTCAGGCACCTGTATGCCGACGGCCGCGCGCCGACGGAGCACATGTCGCCCGCGAAGGCGCGCCACAACTTGCTCGACATGCACCGCTGGGCGGAGCTCTGGAAGGTGCCCTTCGCGATGCCAGTCGGTCACCCGTTCCGCACCGTCACCGCAATGCGCGCGGTGGTTGCCGCGCCCGACGTCGTACGCGCGTCGCACGCGCTCTTCCGTGCCTATTGGGTCTCGGGTCTCGACGTCTCGAAAGCCGACGTCGTCGCGACGGCCCTCGATGATGTCGGGCTCGACGGCGCCGCGATCGTCGCGCGAACGAACGACGCCGACATCAAGGACCGGTTGCGGCTGGTCACGGACGAGGCCATCGAGGCGGGCGTTTTCGGCGCCCCGGCATTCCTGGTGGAACGCGAGGGCTGGACCAGCGAGATCTTCTGGGGTCAGGACCGCCTGGCGCTGGTCGAGGATGCGCTCCTGCGGGGACGGGATGCGGCATGACCGACGCGCCGCTGCATCGTCTCGAGCTCTACTTCGACTTCTCGTCGCCGTTCGCGTACCTGGGCGCCGCGAAGGCGCCGGCGGTCGCCGCTGCACACGGCCTCCGCGTCGAATGGCGCCCATTCTTGCTGGGTGGCCTGTTCCGAGCCATCGGCACACCCGACGTGCCTCTGTTCGCCATGCCTGCCGCGAAGCAGCGCCACGTCGCGAACGATTTGCGCAGGTGGGCCCGTCACCTGGGCGTGCCCTACGCGTTCCCCTCCCGCTTCCCGATGAGCACGGTGATGCCCCTCCGCCTCGCGATCCTCGCGGGAGACGCGGCCGAGCCGTTCATCCAGCGGGTGTTTCGCGCCTATTTGTCCGAGGACCGCGACATCGCGAGCCCCGACGTCCTCGCGGAGCTCGCGGAGGAAGTTGGATTGCCTCGCCATCTCGTCGAACAAACCGGGGAGCCCGACGTGAAGGCGCGACTGCGCTCGGCGACTGCCGAGGCGGCAGCTGCGGGCGTCTTCGGCGCGCCGACGTTCGTCGTGCACGACGAGCGACACCCCGACGCCCCCCTCCTGTTCTGGGGTCAGGACCGGCTACCCATGGTGGACGCCGTGCTGCGAGGGTTCCGGCCGTCGCTCGGATGAGCGACCAGAACGCAAACGTTCAGACCCCGCGCGCGCGACGAACGTCGGCGATCCCACCCACGCTCGGCAGGTCCTTGGCCAAGAGGCGGGGCGGCTCGCTGTTCGGATCACAGCGATAAACTGCAAAGTCGTCGACGCCCACCTCGCGCAGGAAGTCCTCGTCCAGCAGCGCACGACCGGTCAGCTCGTCGGGAGATCGCGTCACGACCGCGAGCGTCGAGTCGGCCATGATGCTCGCCTTGCGCCAGAACGCGGGCCCCCCGAGACCGAAGTTGATGGTCGCCTGGCTCTCGATCGCGGTCACCGGCCAGAGCGCGTTGATGGCGACGTGCTTGCCGCGCATCTCCTCGGCGAGGCCGTGCGCCAGCATCGTCATCCCGAACTTCGAGATCAGATAGCCGACCTTGCCGGGAAGGGCGGACAGATCGACGGGCGGCGAGTACACGAGGATGTGCCCCCATCCGTTGGCGATCATGTGCGGCAGCACGGCCTGCGTGCACGCGAACGAGCCGCGCGAGTTGACGCCGTTGATGAGGTCGTAGCGCTTCATCGGCGTCTCGAGGACGGGCTTCCACCACAGCGCGCCCGCGTTGTTCACGAGGATGTCGATGCGCCCGAACTTCTCCATCGTGGCGGCGACCATGCCGGCGATCGCGGAATCGTCGCGCACGTCGAGTCGATAGGGCAGCGCGTCCGAGCCGAGCGCCCGTACCTCGTCGGCTACCGTGTGGATGCTGCCCGGCAGCAGGTCCGTAGAGGCCTCGCTCTTCGCGGCGACCACGATCCGAACGCCTTCCTTCGCGAGCGCGAGCGCAACCTCGCGGCCGATGCCGCGGCTGCCGCCCGTGATGATCGCGACTCGCCCATCGAGCTTCTCAGATCCCTTCACGCGTCCTCCTGCTTCGGGGTGGGGCAGAGGCCGATCGCATCGTGGCGGCCCGCCGTGCCCGCGAGGTCGCGAGCCTAACGCAGACGCAGCGTCGGGCCACGGGGACAAACCATCGTCCACGATCAGGGCGTGAACGGGACTTCACGTCGGGCCGGGCGATCGCCCACACCCGTCCCACCGAAACGTGGGATCGTTCGAGAGAACGAAGCGGCATCATCACGCAGGCTCGCGGCACGGCCGTTGCTCGCATGGTGGTCGTCGCCAAGGAGAGTGTCATGGACCGAACCTTCAACTCCGCCGCCGGCCGCACGCTGGTGCTCGCCGCGGCGCCGCTGCTCGCGCTGGTGCTGACGGGCTGTCCCATCTATGGGGGCCACGACGACGACTATCGAGGCGGCGGACCGACGCCTCCGACGACTCCGCCCACCACGCCCCCGACGACTCCGCCCGGACCGTGTGTCGGAGCGGGCTGTCCCGACGTCTGCCGCGCGGACACCGACTGTCCGACGGGCCTGTACTGTGACGAGGCGACAGGCGACTGCGAGCCTGGGGGCCTGTGCGACTCCGATGCGGATTGCGAAGCAGGCTACATCTGCGATGCCGCACGCGGAACCTGCATCCCCGGTCAAACCGAGTGCGTCGCGGACGGCGACTGCGCCGAAGGCCGCGCGTGCATCGACGACACGTGCACCCCGACCACCATCTGCGGTCTCGATGGCGACTGCAGCGCCGCGGGCGCCGGCTACGTCTGCGACGACCGAGGCACCTGCGTCCCCGGTTCTTCGTGCACGCCGGAGAGCTGCATGAACGGCGTCTGCATCGACGGCGTCTGCCAGCCCAACGCGGATGTCTGCCAGTTCAACCGCGATTGCGGCGCGGGCCGCGCTTGCGTGAACAACGAGTGCGTCGAGCTCTGCGGCGCGGGGCGCGACTGCCCCACCGGCCAGGACTGCGTGGGCGGCCTCTGCCGCGACACCACGGACGAGACGCCCGAGTGCACCTTCTCCGAGGATTGCCCGACGGGTGACCACTGCGACGACGGCGTCTGCCGCGAAGATTGCACCACCGACGCCCAGTGCGCCGACGGCGAGTTCTGCGACGCAGGCCTCTGCCAGCCCGATTGGCGCCCGACGCCCTTCTGCTCCACCGACGCGGACTGCATGCCGGGCTCGCGTTGCGTCGAGGGCGTGTGCCGCACGCCGTGCCCGACCGCGACGACCGAAGAGTGCCAGCGCTTCGACGTGCAGCTGACCCTCTGCGGGCCCGACGGCTACTGCTACACGCAGAACGAGACGAATCCGGAGTGCCGCACGGCGGCCGACTGCGCGGCCACGAGCGAAGACTGCATCGACGGCATCTGTCGCTGAACGAAATCCCCGACGAGCGGAGCCGCTCGTCGGGGTCTCCTTGGTCCCGCGAGCCCCCGAGCATCCGCTCCGGGGGCTCGTTCTTTTCGGGGATATGCTAGCGTCGCGAGCCGTTCGCCATGGACGTCACCTGTCCGAAGTGCTCCACCGAGTACGAGTTCGACGACACGCTCGTCTCGGAACGCGGCACCACCGTCAAGTGCACCAACTGTGGTCACCTGTTCCGCATCTTTCGGCCCGAGGCGGGGCATGACGGGAAAGCCTGGACACTGAAACGCCCCGACGGTGGGACCGAGGTGTTCGATTCGCTCGCGACGCTGCAGAAGTGGATCGGCGATGGTCGCGCGAGCCGGGACGACCTCATCAGCCGCTCCGGGCAGGGATGGAAGCGCCTGGGCGACATCGCCGAGCTGGCAACGTTCTTCACGGCCGCGGAGATGTCGGGCGCGGCAGCACGCCATCGGCCGCCGTCGGGTCCGCATCGAACGCCGTCCAACCGCCCGCCGGCGCCCCCCGAGCCCGAGCGGCCGCGAGCGTCGACGATCAAGGTCGCCGTCGCGCCGCCGCCGACGCCCGTCTTGAACGTCGCGCCCGCGACGGGGAAGACGTTACGCCCTGCGGGACCGCCCCCGCCAGCGCCTCCGCCGCCGCGAACACCAGCGCCTCCCCCGCTCGCTCCACCGTCGCAGCCCGTCCCGTCCGTGGTGGTCGCCCCCGGCGCCAGCGGCGAGCCGACGCCCGAGCGCGGCACGTTTCGCACGGGCCCGATGACGCCCGTCGAAGACCGCGGGCCGACGATGGGCGGCGACTTGCTCGACCTCGATCCACGCCCCTCGGGCGGCTGGAGCCAGGGGCGCAGCCCGCAACGCGACCCGACGGACTCCCAACGCGTGCCCGGCGGACGGCGCTCGTCCTATCCCCTCACGATCCCCGCCGACGAGGCTCCCGCGCGGGCCGCTTCCGGTCGAAGCAGCGCACCGTACATCGTCATCGCGCTCACGGCGGTCTTCGCCGCCGGCGTGGTCGTGATGTGGCCTCGGATCGCCCCTCTCGTGTCGGGCGCGAGCGACGATCCCCTCGCGCCGCATCTGTTGCGCGCGAACGAGTCGCTCGCCAAGGACACCATCGAGTCGCTCGAGGAGGCCGACCGCCTCTTCACGAAGGCGCAAGCATTGCGCGAGCGAGATGCGCGCGTCCTCGCTGGCTTGGCGCAGACCCATGCAGCGTGGGCGCAGGCGTTGAGGGACGAGGCCGACGACATGGCGGCACGCGCGTCGGCGGGCGGCGCCGACACCGCGACCTGGCGAGCGCGATCGGAGACGAAGCGCGAGGAGATGCGGCGACGCGCGGACCGCGCGCTGCGCTTCGCGGAGGACGCGGTTCGAACGGACGAACGGAGCGCGGACGCGGAAGCTGCGCTCGCCGACAGCCTGCGGTTGCGTGGCGACCTCATCGGTGCGCGACAACACGCCGACCGCGCGATGGCGCTCCGCGAGACCTCGGCATCGGTCCTCTATGCACAGGCGATGGTCACGCTCGACGAGGATCCGGCGCGCGTCGAAGCCGCGACCAACGCGCTCCGCCGCGCGGTCGCCGTGGAGCCGCGCCTCAATCGCGCACGCCTGCAGCTCGCGCGCGCGCTCGTTCGACAGGGGCAGGGGCCGGCGGCGACCGAGGTCTTGCGCGCCGTGCTGGCAGAGCTCCCCGACCACGCGCGGGCTCGCGCGCTCGCCGACGCGATCTCGCACGGGCTTCCGCTCGCGGTCTCGGCGGCCGACGCAGGCGTGGCGGCGACGACGTCGAGCCAAGCGGACGCTGCCGTCGCCGTCCCTCCTCCTACCCCTCCGACCACTCCCTCGACCGCGCCGACGACGCCGGTCGGCGGCACGAGCAGCCGCGACGCGGGCCGCGCATCCTCGAGCAGCAGCACGGAAGACGCCGTGCGACCTGGCCGAAGCTACGACTCGTACATCGAGCAGGCCGAGCGCTCACGGTCGCGCGGTGATCTGGCGACGGCACGCCGTGCGTACGAGGCCGCGATCGCAGTCCGACCCGGTGGCTCCGAGGCCATCGCGGGACTCGGCTTCGTGCTGCTTTCGATGGGTCAGACAGGTGCAGCCATCGAGCGATTCCGCGAGGCACTCCGCATCAACCCGAGCTTCGCGAACGCGCACTTCGGGCTGGGCGACGCCTACCGACGGCAAGGCAACCGCTCGGAGGCGATCCGCTCGTACCGCCGATACCTCGACGTCAACCCGAACGGCAGTCGTGCCGCGGCCGCACAGCGCCACATCGATGCCCTGACCGGCGCGCCCGATCCATCCTCACAGCCCGGGGATCCGCCACCGCCGCCGAGCGGCGATTCGCCGCCGTCCGACACTCCGCCCGGTGACGCTCCACCGCGTACGGCGCCCAACGAGCTGCCCCCTCCTCGTGGCATGACCACGCCGCCGCCCGAGGACGTACCGGCCGTCGAGTCGGAGCCGCCCGGCCTCGGCCCCCCATGACGTTGGGGCGTGGCGTCGCCATCTTGGCGTCTTTTGCGTTCGCGCTCGCCGCGTGCGGAGACGACGACGAGGCACCCGAGCGCGCGGACGGTCGGCCCTACGTTCGATTCCCTCCCAAAGAAGGGGAGCGCGTCATCCGCGAGATCCACGTCTCGGGCGACCTGGCCGAAGGCCTCGGTGCGACGGGCGCGGCGGGCAAGTTGGATTTTCGCGGATTGCTGGACGAGCTCTCCGAGGCGCGCACGCACGCCGGATACGTCGGCGTCTTCGTTCGCTTCCGTTCACACGGCATGTCGTGGGCACGGGCAGGAGAGGTCGCAGCGGCGCTCGCTCGAATCCGGAACGCACGCAAGCCGGTCGACTGCTACCTCGAAGAGAGCGACACCGTCACGTATCGCATCGCGGCCGAGGGCTGCAGTCGCATATGGCTGACTCCGGCTGGCGACCTCGATCTGGTCGGAATCGCGTCGCAGGTCGTGCTCGCGAGGAGACTCTTGGATCGGTTGGGAGTCACCCCCGACCTCCTTCACGTCGGACGCTACAAGGGCGCGGCGGACACGTTCATGTTGGACGAGATCTCGCCCGAGACTCGCGAGACGCTCGACGCCGTGCTCGACGAGACGTTCGCGGAGCTCGTCGACTCGGTCGCGCGGGGGCGCAACATCGCGCCCGACCGTGTGCGAGCGCTGATCGACGAGGGCCCATTCGACAGCGACCGCGCGATGGCGCTCGGGCTCGTGGATCGCATCGCGTTCGACGACGAAGCGCTCACGCGTGCCCGCAACGACTCGAGTGCCACGCGTGTCGCAGTCGACGAGACGCGTCCCGCACCGACGAACCTGCTCGAGATCGTGTCGAGCTTGTCCGCCGACGCTCCCGAGGAGCCGACCGCGGATCGCATCGCGCTCGTCCACGTGACGGGCGCCATCGTTCACACGCAGGCGCGGGGTGGAGGATTCGGCGGCATCAGCACCGTCGGCAGCGGTCCGTTCGTGCAAGCGTTGCGACGGTTCTCCAACGATGCCGCCATCAAAGCCGTCGTTCTGCGCATCGACTCGCCCGGCGGCTCCGCGCTCGCGTCGGATCTCATCTGGCACGCCGTGCGCCGCGTCGCGCGGCGAAAGCCCGTCGTCGCCAGCATCGGCGACATGGGAGCGAGCGGCGGCTACTACATCGCAGCCGGAGCGACCAGGATCCTCGCGCGCCGCTCGAGCCTCGTCGGTTCGATCGGCGTCGTCGGTGGAAAGGTGTCGTTGCACCGGCTGGCCGAGCGCTGGGGCGTGAGGGTCGCGACGCTGCGTCGTGGGCGTCGCGCCGCGTGGACCACGGCCCTCGAACCGTTCAGCGCCGACGAGCGCGCGGCGTTTCAGCGCGGCATGGAACGGACGTACGCGCGATTCGTCAGCCGTGTTCGTTCCTCGCGGCAGATGCCGCGCGAACGCGTCGCGGCTGCCGCAGAAGGCCGACTGTGGACCGGAGGCGCCGCTCGGCGCGTCGGGCTGATCGACGAAGAAGGCGGCTTGCTCGACGCCATCGCGCGCGCCCGGTCGCTTGGCCGGCTGGGCGCCGACGCGCCGATCGAAGAGTGGCCACCTCGGCCCACGCTGGCCGAGGCCTTCTCGTCTGCGCTGGGCAGTGAGGGCGACGCGGTCGCCGCGCACGAGGCGCTGCCTGGTGATCTCGCTTGGCTCCGCCACGTGCCACCCGGCGCGTGGTCGAGCGGCGCCGCGGCGCTCGTTCTCCCGCTGCTCGACGGCGAGCAGACGGTGGCCGCGCTGCCGTTCGTGCTCGTCGGGCGTTAGAAGGGCGCGCGAGCATGGCGCACGGCGAATGGCCCACACGACGTGGCGAACGCGTGCCGGGCACGGAGTACGTGCTCGACGAGACGCTCGGCCAGGGCCGCGTGACGCTCGCGTGCCGAGTGCGAGATCACGACGACCAGCTGCTCGTGCTGAAGGTCCTGCTCTCGCACCTCGCAGGCGCGTCCGACATCGCGGAGCGATTCCTTCGCGAGGCACGTCTCTTCGCGTCGTTCGAGCACGAGAACGTGCTCGGCATCGCCGACGTGGGGCGAATCACCGATGGACGCCCGTTCTTCGTGACGCCGTGGACCAAGGCGCGTGTGCTCGCGAGCGTGATTCGCTCCAGACAGCTGCCGCTCACCCTCGACCAAGCCGTCGCCGTCGCCGTCCAGCTCACCGACGCGCTTGGCGCCATCCACGCCGCCGGGGCCATCCATCGTGCCGTGC
Organism: Deltaproteobacteria bacterium; assembly: GCA_020854145.1. GTDB lineage: Bacteria > Myxococcota_A > Polyangia > Polyangiales > JADZFZ01 > JADZFZ01. The sequence goes on from JADZFZ010000773.1 coordinate 21,271, forward strand.
ACCCTGGCAACGTCCTGCTCGGCTGGACGGGACACGTATGGCTGGCCGACTTCGGCGTCACCTCCGCGTCGCTCCTGCCGGCCATCACGACCCCAGGTGAGATGTATCTCGAACCGAGACCCGAGGGCATGACGGATGACCCACGGGCCGACCTGTTCGCGCTGGGAATGATCTTCTACGAGCTCTTCGGCGCGCGAGGCCCCTATCCCGCGAGCGACCGTGGCTCGTTCGCTGCGCGCCTGCGCTCCGGTCCGCCCGAGCCGGTCGGCGCCATGCTCGACGGCTCCGCTGTGCCGCGACCGCTGGCAGATCTGCTGACGTCGATGGTGGCCGCTGACCCAGCCTCGCGCCCCGCGTCGGTTTGGCCAGTGCGCGAGACCCTGCGCGCCGTCGCGGCGAGATCGGCGCCGCGCGACTGATGGTCTCGCGCCACGCGCCCTTCCAACGGGCGACCCCGCAACACGAGCTCCGATCGAGGAATCGCCCCCGAGAGGAGCGGAGACGAGCGCCGCCCCGCTACTGAACGTACTTCTCGACGGAGAGCGCCCAGCGCACCGCGTCGGCCGCATCCTCGGGACGACCGAGCGCCTTGGCGTACGAGATCTCGTACCAGACGTCGAGGATGCGACCGGCGTCGACGGGATCCTTGACCTCGACCGTACCCGTCGTGCTCTCGGCGAACCCACGGGCAGTCGCTTCGGGACCCACCGTGTGCCGCACCTTGTCGAACAGCACCTGGGGCTCGATCGAGCCGAAGTCGCTGCGCTGCGCACGCGCCGTGAAGCGAACCTCGATGCCGCCGTCGTCCTGCAACGCCACGCGGATGCCCGAGTCCATGATGTGCAGCCGGACGCGCTCGGCGATCTGCAGAGTCGTACCCTGGGTGCGATAGATCTCGATCCCTGCGTCGGTCAGCGCCTTCTTCAGCCCCTGCACGTCCAAGCCGCTCGACCTCCGTCAGGTTCTCGTACGTGCGCCGGCCGCGCATGTCGAGACCATCACCAGACACTACCGCTCACCTGCGAGACTCCTGCTCGCGAGAGCCAGAAGCGCCGTCCATCGGGCAACGACAGTAGCACCGGCCTCCGCGCTTACGCAACGCACGCGCAGCGGGTTCGCCGTGAACCTGCCGCCGAGGTTTGTGCGCGCTCAACGATGCGGTAACGACCAGACATGACGATTCGCGTCGTCTCCCTCGTTCCGAGCACCACCGAGACCGTGATCTCGTTGGCTCCACCGCAGGCCGAGCTCGTCGGGCGCACGCGCTACTGCGTCGAGCCGCAGCCCCTCGTCTCGGGCGTCGAGGTGGTGGGCGGGACCAAAGACGTCGACGTCGCGCGCGTCGTCGCACTCGAGCCGGATCTCGTGCTCGCCAACCGCGAGGAGAACGCTCGGAGCGACGTCGAGTCGCTCGTTGCCGCAGGGCTTCGCGTCGACGTGTCGTTCCCACAGACCGTGCGCGAAGGCGTCGAGCACCTCGCGCACGTCGCTCGGCTCCTCGGCGTCGACGCAACCGACCTCGTCCACGAAGCAGCGGCGGCGGTGACGCGCTTCGAGGAGCGACGTCGGAGCGTACGGCCGCTCCGCGCGTTCTGCCCGATCTGGATGTCGCCGCTGATGACGATCCACGGATCGACGTACATCTCGGACGTCCTCGACCTCGTCGGGTGCGCCAACGTGTTCGCCGACCGACCGCGTCGATATCCGCTCGCAGCGGACCTCGGCCTACGCCCTCCGGTGTCTGCGCCCGATCGCGACGCTCGTTACCCGCGCGTGTCGGTGGACGAGCTCTTGGCGCGTGCACCCGAGATCATCCTGCTACCCGACGAGCCCCATCCGTTCGATGAGGAGGACGCCGCCTTCTTTCGGTCGCTGCCGATGCCGGCATCGCGCGAAGGCCGAGTCGTCCACGTCGATGGCAAAGACCTCATGTGGTTCGGCGCACGAACGGCTCCTGGAGTGGCGCGTCTCGTAGCCACGCTGTCGGCGTTCTTCCCCGCCGTCGCCTGACCGCCAAGCGGATCGGCGATTGCAGCGCCTCCCGTCGGTGTTGCACAGACCCAACGACGAGGCCCGATGCGCGTAGACCGAAACCGAATCATCGGACTGCTGCCGCCCTCCCGCGATCACGACGTGGGCCACGGGGCGCGCCGACGCGCAGTGCGTTACGGCATCGCTGCCGATGTCGAAGCGAGGTGCGGGAGCCGGCGGTCCCATGGCTTCACGCTGAACATCTCGGGTGGCGGCCTCCGCGTGGGCCTCGATCATCCCTTCGACGTCGGCGACCGCCTCGAGCTCGCGATTCGCACGGGCAGCCGCCGATTCACCGAACGGGCAGTCGTCGTCTGGTCACGCATCCGTCCCGACGGATGCATCGCAGGCCTCGCGTTCGAAGACGCTGCGTGAGTCCCTCCGCGCGGGCCGCGTGCTAGGGTCGCGCCGAGCCGGGCTGGCGAAACGGCAAACGCACGGGACTTAAAATCCTGCGTGCCTCGCGGCACATGCGGGTTCGAATCCCGCGCCCGGCACCGTCGCCGATAATTTGACCGCGCGAGCGCCAGCGAGTTATCCGCGCCGTCATGCAACTCGCGACAGAGCGACTCGCCTCCCTTCCGCGCGACCGAATGCTGAACGTGCTGCGTGATCTGCTTCGGCAGGTGTTCGTCGCCCGATACGACGGCGCCAACTACGAGCGCCTCGCGCGGGCCCACGGATACGCCGACGGCTTCATGCGAGCGCTCCTCGAGTCGGGCATCGTCGAGCAGCGGGACTTGCTGACCATCGTCAACGAAGAGCGCCGCAAGGCCTTCGATCAGGTCGCTGCGTGACCATCTGGCCCACGCGCGCGAGCTCTCGACGGCACGAGCCCGCGCGCTCCGTGGAGCAGCATCACCCGGCGCCGCCGGTCGTGATCGAGCGGCGGCCCAGGGGACGACGGGCGGATGGCACGCCCGTCCACGGATTTCGGAACTCGCGTCGGGCGGTCGTGAATCAGGGCATCGGGAACACGCGGACGCCGTTGGTGCTCATGTCCTCGAGCTGACGTCGCCACCAGCCCGCCACGTACGACTGCGTTCCGCCGATCGTCTGCTCGACGTGATATCCGGCCGAATCGACCGAGTCGAGCACGCGCACCGAGAAATCGGGGGCACCGGGAGCTCGCGTCGCGAACATCAATCGCTGCGCGGTGGCGTCCTGGTACGCGATTCGGACCTCACCCGAAGGCATCACCACGATGGAGCTGTCGTCACCGACGACGTGCCGACCGTCGGGGTGCATCGCCGTCCCGTCGGTCACGCCGCGATCCACCAGCACCGTCGACGTCACGGCACCACCCTGAACCGTCGCGTACATCAATGCCTCTTCCCACCCGTCCACGTAGCTGACGTGCCAGGTGCCCGAGCCATCGACGAAGAGGCTGGCTGCGATCCCCGAGTCGGAGAGATCGGTCATCCCGCTCGCACCCGCGATGACGAACGCCGGCGCCCACGTGGTGCCATCGAATCGGGCGCCCATCAGATTGCCGTTCGCCCGGTCGTAGAAGACGAGCGCGAGGCCGCCCGTCGGGTCGACGACGAGCGAGTTGTAGAGCCCGGTTCCCGGCGGCATCTCCTCGGCGTACGTGTTCGGCAGCTTGGCCGCGCACGCGCCCGCGACGCACACCTCGCTCGAGCTGCACGGCGTGGCCATACAAGCCGAGTCGGGATCCGGCGTCACGCATCGGCCGTCCTCGAGACACGACTGTCCCTCGGCGCAGAACTCGGGACGACAGGGCATCGGGACGCGCGCAATCTCGGACATCGCGAAATCGGTGCCGGCCGCGGGTGTCGGCGAAGACGCCTGGGCCACCATGGCGGTCGCCACGAAAGCTCCCGGCATGTCGAGCGCACTGTCGATTCGCATGTACGCGATCACCGGACGACCCGCCGAGTCGAGGACGAGGCTCGCGTAGCGACCCGCGTCGCCCGTGCCGTCCACCACGATCGGAGTGGTCGGTGCGCCGCCCACGACGCGAATGAGCTTCAGCGCGCCGTTGGTCTTGTCGTAATAGGCAATCAGCGGGCTGCCGGCCGAATCGAGTACCATGCTCGTCCACCGGCCGACGTCGTCACCGGGCATCGCGACGCCACCACGCCAACCCGTGGGATCGGCAGTCGGAGGCACGCCCGCGGGAACGCCGTCGATGATCCCGGGCATCCAGTCGACCTGGGTGCCATTCCAGCGGCCGAGCACCAAATCCCCGTACATCGTGCGCGGCGGCACCCCGGCAGCGTATCCGCTGATCCAGATGGCACCGTCCGTCGCCACCGCGACGTCGAGATACGTCCCGACCAGTCCGGGCTCGAGCGCCGGCGGCGGCGCGCAGGTGCACATCCCGCTCACCGTGCACGTCGCGCCAGCCGGAGAATCAGGCGGCGGCGGCGTGATCGTGTACGTCGGCGTTCCCATGCACACGAGCCCCGCCGAGCACAGCGTCGACGGATCGGGAGTGGGCATGCACATCATCGTCGCTTCACAGCACAACGTCCCGATGCCACAGGGCGTGCCGCAGGCCATCGGGTCCGGTGGGCCCATGTCCTCGGGAGTCATGGTTCCGGGACCGCCGCCCTCGCCGCAGTCGCAGCCGCCAGCGGCCGTCCCGAGAGGCAACGTCGCGAGCAGCACGATGGCGATCTTGCCGAGTCTGCTCACTCGAAAGGTCGGAGCCGGCGGCCCTCCTCGACGCCGCCTGCGCAGGAACGCCACGAGCCCGACGACCAGCAATCCCACGATGGCGAGCGGCCCGCGGGCACCCGTACCGCGATTGCCGCCAGCGGCGGCACAGTTGCAGCCTCCATCGGCAGGCGGGCGACCGCGAATGAGCCCCTGGCGCGACACCCCGATGTTGCCGGCCTCGTCCCGGACCTCCACCTCGAGCGGCGCGTCGTCGTAGGGCAGCGAGATCGTCGACGTCCGCGACCACGCGGTCCACGCGCCGCCATTCACGCGGAATCGGTACTCCAGATTCTCTTCCTGCGTGATGACGTCCCATGCGCGGACGCGAATGTGCTCGCCCTCGTCAACCAGCTCCGCAATCTCGGGCGCGAGGACGTCGATGAGCAGCTCGGTGACGGCTGGCGTCGGATCCGCGGATTGCGGGTCGCCGGCGATCCGCGCCCTCGCCTCGATCACGTGACGCGCCTGCAGGACGAACGCGTCGGGCTGAATCGTCACGGATCGCTCGCGCGAGAATCTCGACCACGTCCCGCCGTCGACTCGCCACGAGTACTCGAGGTCTCGACCGGACGAGCCCCCCTCGACGTCCATCTCGAGGCGCGCAGTCGGGATGAGGTCGCGCGACCAGTCGGCCTCCGGGCGCAAGCCGCGGGGATCGATGTTCACTTCGCCGAGTCGTAGCGTCGTCTCGGGGGAGCTCGATTGCGCCATGCCCGGCGTGAACGCGAGGTTCGAGTAGATCGTCAGGAAGTCGCTGCCTCCCTCCGAGGTCCCGGTGAAGACGAGGTCGTTGAGCTGGAAGCCCATGAGATCGGGCACGTCGAGCGGGTTCAACATCCCCGCCACGAGCCCGAACGCCATGCCGAGCAAGCTCTCGAACACGGCCGCGAGATCGGTCGTGTCCTCGGTCAGGAGCTGACTGTTGGTGATCGTCGTTCCGGTGACCGTGGGCGTGCCGACCATCGGAGTGATGCCCATCGCATCGACCTGCAGATCGACGGGGATCACCAGGTTCGTCTGCACCGTCATGAAGCGCGCGTAGCGCTCCTCGGTGAAGATGTAGAAGTCGAGCGCGAGCTCGTTCATCGTCACGTTCAAGAGCGGGGGGCCTGGCACACCCACGTCGAGCACGGGCGGCTGCTGCGGGCGCAGCATGATGGCCACCGGTGCCACGCTGTTGGGGAACACGAGGTCCTTCAGCGACATGATGAGCAGCGAGAACAGGCCCGACGACAGCTGCTGCGAGAGGCCCGAGTTGACCCCGACGCACAACATGCCGCTGTCGTAGACGCCGTACGACGAGTAGTTGAGGTAAGCCTCCGACACGCCGATTGCGACGTGGGTCGGCGTCCCAGCCGCCGTCGTGTTGCCTCTGAACTGAGCGTTGCGCGGGATGGTCGGCAGCGGGGGTGGATCGCGCACCGGAACACAGGGGTTGTGCCCTGGTGTCATCGAGAAGCTGGGGTCGAAGGACATGAAGCCGCCGACCATGAACACGGACAAGCCGTTGGAGACGGCCTCGACGCCGCTCTGGGTGATGTCGGTGCCGAGGTTCGGCCCTCCCACCGCCGCGACGAACTGCGCCGGGGCGTGAACGCCCGGCGAGATCGACGCGAGCAGCCCGCCGAAATCGCCGCGATTCTCGAGGCCGAGAATCGATTGCACCGGCTGGTCACCGACCATGCACGTGCCGTCGAGGGAATCGGGCGAGCTCGGGTCCCCGCCCTCGCACCGAGCTCCGGTCGGACAATCCGCCGGTGCGTCGCACCGCTGGGCGAGCTGATCGTTGATCTGCCCCTCGATGAGACCGCCAATCTGTCCGGCGAGCTGGTCGAGCACCAGGTCCTTGATGAACCCGATATTGAGGATGCCGCAAGCGCCCAGGAAGCCGCCGCTGATGTCGATGTCGTCGCCTTCGATCTCGCCGTCCATGGCGAAGCCCGGCTCGACGAGCTGAATCTCCGTGTAGCCGCGCCGCGGGTCTCCGGCGCCCACGCGATTGTTGAACCGCACGTCGGCGCGAATCGTCACGTAATCGCGCGATCCCGCGCTCGTGTCGATGTCCACGTCGCAGTTCGCGATGCTGACCGCGATCGGGATCGGACCTCGACTGTGCGAGTCGGCGGTGCCGCGTTGCGATGTCAGGCCGACGTTGATGTTCGCGACGAGCGCATTGGGAGGGGTGGGCACCAGGTCCACGCCACGGAGCGTGACGCTCGCGCCGCAATCACCCGAGCCGCACACGGTTCCGCTTCCGAGCACGGGGATGTCGAACGAGCTCGACGGGATCGGGAGGAAGTCGAGCGCGCCGCCGGCCAATGAGTTGGCGATGGGCATCAAGTTGGCTTCGAGGAAGGCGATGCCCGATTCGGTCAAGCGGATCTGGATGGCATTCTCGATCCGTTGATCGGCGGGGAACCCACCCGGGATGGGCCCGAGCGAAGCGCAAGCCGGGCACGACGAGCAGCCCGAGAGCCCGCTACATCCGCCGTCGCTGCACCCTCCGTACATCGCAAAGAGCGTCGCCAAAGCCACGAGATGCCATTTGAAGCGCCAAAGCCGCCGCATGATGCTGCCTCCCGACCTGCGGGCACACGAACCCCCCGAAGACGACGGGCCCGCGTACACGCCACCGCCGAGCAGCGTACCGAGCGGATGCTCGCGAGCGCAAGCGGACCTTGTGCGTGCACGACGACCGTTCGCCCGAGATCAAGGCAGGCCCGTCGGTGCGCACATCACCCAGGCGTCGACGACGGGCTCCGGAAGCGGTCGTTCGCCCTCGTTGAGGACGCCGCACGACCACCCTGCGCGGCCGTCCGCGCTTTCTGCGAGGCTTCGCCACACGAACAGAGGGTAGCCGCGGCGCGGATCGCAACCTCCCGCGAGGGCCACCTCGCCGGGCTCACACGCAGCGCGCCACTCGGCGCGACTTCCCGGCGCGATGGTCCCGCGAACCCGACTCTGCACGTAGCGTGGCGCGCGCAGGAAGCCGCCCACCTCGTGTCGCGCCACGGGCGGCGGCCCCGCGGGAACGGGCTGCCCGCGACCCCTCTGCGCCAGCGCCATCCCCGCCGTCGCAGCGGCCAACCCCGCCACGAAGCCTGCTGCGACCGCGATGGTGGTGCGTGTGCGCGTGCTCGTCATGCTGAGTCTCCTCGACCGCTGCGGACGGTCCGACGACGACGTCTCTTCATCACGTCGACTCCCGTCGTCACTCTTTCGCGGGCCCCATCATCTTGTCCTGCACGATGCGCGGGAGGTCGATCCCCGTCGCAGCGCGAATCTGCTCGGTCGTACGCGCGAGCTTGCCAGCGAGCGACTCGCCAGCGGCATGCCCGTTCGTACCCGCTTCGCCGAGCACCGTGATCGAATCGACACGTACGTGCTGCACCGTGGTCATCAGAGCTTCGAGCATCGGTTGGAGCTTCTGGAGAAGCAGGATCTCGCGACCCGCACCACCGCTCTTGGCGTACGTCGTGTTCATGCGGCGAAGCACCTCGGCGGTCGCGCGACC
>JADZFZ010000774.1 GCA_020854145.1 Deltaproteobacteria bacterium
GCGGTCGCGCGGACAATCCGCCCATGAGCTCTCCGCGGGCGCTGAGCTCGGAGCCCGAGCCGTCTCGACCGCCGAGCGACGGCGAGACGCCGCTCGCCGAGAGCCACGATCACGCGAAAGCAGTCGCCGCGCTGCCGAGCCAGATCGGGCTACCTCCGCCGCCGGACGAAGCGGTCGATGCGGGGCCCACGCTGGAGCAGCCGCGCGTCTCGTGGATCGATCTGCCCCGCGCGCCGACGATGACGGCCCCCCCCGAAGGGCGCATCTCGCACGGCACGGCGTTCGAGCGTCCGCTCTCGTCACCGTCGATCGAGCCGGTGAAGGTGCGCGCCGACGGATCGGGGGCGATCGAGGTCGAGAGCGATCCGCTCGTCGGTACGGTGATCGCGGAGCGGTACCGCGTCAGCAAGCTGCTCGGAACGGGCGGCATGGGACGCGTCTACCTCGCCGAGCACGAGGCGCTCCGCAAGCCGGTGGCCGTGAAGGTCGTGCACCCCGAGCTCGCGCGCGATGGCGATCTCGCGGCGCGTTTCTCGCGCGAGGCGCTCGTCGCCGGCGCGCTCGATCACCCGCACGTCGCCGGTGCGCTCGACACCGGCAAGCTGCCCGACGGCGGCGCGTTCATCGTCATGCAGTACGCGCGCGGGGCGTTGCTGCGCGACGCGCTCGATGCCTCGGGGTGCTTCGACTGGCGGCGCACGTGCGCCATCGCCGCGCAGATCGCCGACGCGCTCGACGCAGCCCACGCGCAACGGATCATCCACCGCGACCTGAAGCCCGAGAACCTGATGCTCGAGACACGGCCCGACGGGACCGATCACGTGCGCATCCTCGACTTCGGGATCGCGCGTATGAGCACCGACTCCATCCGGCCGCCCGCGCCCGGCATGGGGACGCTGACGCGGCTCGGTACGGGGGTCGGCACGCCCGGCTACATGCCTCCCGAGCAGACAGTCGGCGAGCGTATCGACGGTCGCGCGGATCTCTACGCCCTCGGCGTGATCGTCTACGAGCTCGTCAGCGGGCAGCCGCCCTATCACGACGCCGACCTGACGCGCATGCTCGCCAAGCAGCTCGCCGGCAAGGCGGCGAGGCTCTCCGACGCCGCCGCGGACCCGAGCATCCCGCCGGAGCTCGACCAGCTCGTCGCGTCGCTCATCGCGCCCTCGAAGGAGGATCGACCCGAGTCCGCGGGCAGGGTGCGCGACGCGTTGCGACGTCTGATCTCGGGCTCGACGTCCGGCGAGACATCGATGTCGGGCTCGTTCCGCACGGCGAGCGATCCGTCGATCCGGACGCGCGAGCTGGCCGCGCGTCCCGCGCCGTCGACGCCGCTCGCGATCACGGGCAACGATCTGAAGCGCGCGTGGCCGATCGCGCCCGTGGCGGGGCTCGGTTGCTTCGCCGTGCTGATCGCAGCAGCGGCCGTGTTGCTCGGCGCGCTGATCGGCGACGACGAGGCCGAGCAGCCGGCAGCCAACGCGATCAAGCCGGTGCCGACCACGAACGTCCCTCCGGCACCGATGGTGGTGATGCCCTCGACGCTCGCGAGCGACGACGAGACGCGCGGCCGCACGAGCAAGGGCCGCGGTCGTGACCGCGATCGCGACGAGGAGCGGCGCGATCGTGGACGGAGCGACCGTGCTCAGGTGCGCGCCGCGAGCGATCCGCCGCGGCCGGCACCCATCGTAGTGCCCTCCCTCGAGCCACCGCGCCCGACGACGACCACGACCAGCACGCCTGCTCCCGCAGCGCCGGCAGACGTCGAGCCGGCCGAGGACGTGGCCCCGGTCGCCCCGTCGGCGCCCCCGGTGCCGATCCCGCCGGAGCTCGCCGCCGACTTCGCGATCCTGCAGGACTCGCCGCGCGAGAGCGAACGAGGCGAGGCCGCTCGCCGTCTGCTCGCACGCGGGCCCGAGGCGCTGCCGCCCGTCGTGCGCGCATCGGCGGAGCTCATGCTCGCGTCGGGCTGCACGGAGAAGAAGCGGTGGATCCGCGAGCTCTCGATGCTGGGCGACCGGCGCGTGCTGCCGCAGATCCGGCGCATCGCGCGATTGCCCCGTCGTGGCTGCGGCTTCCTGGGGCTCGGCGACTGCCACGATTGCTATCGCGGCTCCGCGTCGCGCGCCCTGCGCGTGCTCGGCGGTTGACGGTCACGAGCGGTCGGCCCCGGAACGGGGGGCGTCGATTCGCGCGATCCCGGCGCTCGCTTCATGATGGCGCAGCGTGACCCTCGACCCGAACGACCCGCCCGACCAGGAGCTGCTGCGCGCGGCGCGCGGCGGCGATCGCGATGCGCTCGAGAAGCTCGTCGCCCACCATCAGGGGCAGGTCTTCCGGTTCGGCATGAAGATGTGCCGCGACCCGGAGGACGCGAAGGACGTCTTGCAAGAGACGATGCTCGCGATGGCGCGCCACGTCGGCGACTTTCGCGGCGACTCGTCGCTCTCGACCTGGCTCTACACGATCGCGCGGAGCTTCTGCCTCAAGAAGCAGCGCAAGCAGGCACCGGACGCGCCGCGCCGCCTCGACGACGCCGACGTGCGCGACGACGAGAGCCTCGTCGACCGTGCCAAGCGCCCGGACGAGGCCCTCGCGGCGCGCGAGATCGAGCACGCGCTCGAGCACGCGATCTCCGAGCTCGAGCCGATGTATCGCGAGGTGCTCGTGCTGCGCGACGTCGAAGGGCTGCGCGCGGCGGAGGTCGCGAAGGTGCTCGGCGTGAGCGAGCAAGCGGTCAAGAGCCGCCTGCATCGCGCGCGTCTCTCGGTTCGGGCGCGCATCGCTCCGCTGCTCGGGACGAGCGAGCCGCCGCCCGCGCCCGACGCGGCGAGCTGCCCCGACGTGCTGACGTTGCTGTCGCAGCACCTCGAGGGCGAGATCAGCAGCGACAAGTGCGCGGAGCTCGAGCGGCACATCGAGGCGTGCGGCCGCTGCCGCAGCGCGTGCGACTCGCTCAAGCGGACGCTCGCCCTCTGCAAGAGGTCGCAGGCGGAGATCCCCGAGGACGTCCAGGAGTCGATCCGGCACGCGGTACGTGGGTGGCTCTCTTCGCCGACCGCGTGACGCATGCGCGAACCGTTTTCGAGGCGCCCGGCTCTCACGGGTCATGGAGGCCCGATGGCAAGCGTAGACGTGACCCGCGAGAACTTCGCGAAGACCGTCGAGAAAGGCATCGTCCTGCTCGACTTCTGGGCGCCCTGGTGCGGCCCGTGCCGCGCCTTCGCGCCCGTGCTCGAAGCCGCCGCCAGGCGCCACCCCGACGTGGTCTTCGGCAGCGTCAACTCCGACGAAGAGCAGGAGCTCGGTGCGGCGTTCCGCATCCGCGCAGTCCCGACGCTGGTCGTGATGCGCGACGGCGTGGTGCTCGGCGCCCAGCCGGGCGCGATCCCCGGCGGCGCGATCGACAAGCTCATCGCCGACGTCAAGGCGCTCGACATGGACGCCGTTCGGCGGCGCGTCGATCGAAGCGAGCGGACGGACGTTCGGATGGCTGGAGCAGGAGGTTCGCGATGACGACGTTCGGGATGCGCAAGTCGCTGCGTGCTTCGTACGACGACGCGCTCGTTCGCGTGCCCGCGGCGCTCAAGGAAGAAGGCTTCGGCGTGCTCACGGAGATCGACGTGCGGAGCACGTTCGAGCAGAAGCTCGGCGTCGACTTCCGGCGCTACAAGATCCTCGGCGCATGCAACCCGCCGTTCGCATACGAGGCGCTCTCGGCAAACCTCGAGGCCGGTCTCGCGATGCCGTGCAACGTGGTGGTCTACGAGGACGACGAGCGGCACGCGGTCGTGCTCGCCGTCGATCCGACCAAGACGGTGGCGGCGATCGGCGACCCCAAGCTCGTGACCTTCGCGCAAGGCGTGAAGGCGAAGCTCGAGCGCGCGCTCGCTCGACTCGAGTAGCGCTCC
>JADZFZ010000775.1 GCA_020854145.1 Deltaproteobacteria bacterium
AGGCACGGGGGCGGAATGGCGAAGATCCTCATCGTCGACGACGAGCCGCAGGTTCTGGCGATGCTCGACCTGATGTTGCGCGCCGCGGGTTACGACGTCGTGACCGCGAGCGACGGCGATGCCGCGGTCGAGGTCGCGCGCCGCGAGCTGCCCGACGTGATCCTGCTCGACGTCAACTTGCCCAAGAGGGACGGCTTCGAGGTCTGCGCGAACCTGCGCGCCGAGCCGCCCGCGCCGGGCATGAAGATCGTGATGCTCACGGCCGCGTACGACACCGTGCAAGACGCGCAACGGGGGCTTCGCATCGGCGCCGACGAGTACGTGGTCAAGCCGTTCCTGCGCGACGTGCTGATGCACAACATCGAGCGCCTCGTGGCCGCGAGCCAGGCCGCGCGCGCGGAGGCGGCGGGCAAGACGGAGTGAAGGGCCACCGAGTGGTAGTCTCCCCGGGCCGTGTCGTACCCGCATTCTTCGGCCCTTCGCAGCACCGTCTTCTCCCTCGCTCTGCTCGCCTTCTCCGCCGCGTGCGGTGACGACGACGGCCCGGCCGACCCGGACGCATCGACGCCCGACACCGGTCCGACGCCCGACACCGGCCCCGATCCCGACGCCGGCCCCGGGGACACGGGCGTGCCCGATCCCTGCGAGAGCATGCCGGGCCCGATCGCGACGTTGTCCCCGTCGGTGCTCGGGACGGTGCCCGGGATCTCGCGCACGCTGAGCATCGACTTCGCGCGCGATGCGTGTCGCGAGTTCGAGATCACCCTGACCTCGAGCGACCCGGCGATCGCCGAGGTGTCCGGCGACGCGACCATCCCGATGCGACGCAGCCGCGCGACCGTCGACGTCACGGGCGTGGCGCCGGGCCGAGCGACGATCACGGCGACGTGGACGAAGGTCGACGGCACCGAGGGAGAGGCCGAGGCGGAGGTCGTCGTGGCACCGACCGAGCCGCCCGCGTGCAGCGGCGACGCAACGGCACGCGTGTCGCCGGACGGCGAGATCCACGGCACCGGCGCGCTCTCGCTCGCGCGGGTCGCGCTGCCCGCCGGCGCGGCACCCGACGTCCCCGAAGGCGTGCGCGGCGTCGAGCGGTGGGACGTGGCGCCCTTCGACGCGCAGATCGCGTGCGCCGAGGACATCGTCCCCGACGGGTACGTCGCGCTCGGTCCCGCCGTGCGTTTCGGCCCGGAGAGCAGTCGCTTCCCGCGAGAGATCACGCTCGCGGTCCCTGCACGGCTCGCTGCGTTGCCGCAGGGCGCGCACCGAGGCCACGTAGAGCTCGCGTACAGCGGACCGAGCCTCTCGCCGCGCCGCGTCGTGCTCACGAGCCCGTCCTTCGATGGCACGCCCGACGACGGCGCGCTCGTCTTCGAGACCGATCGCTTCGGCACCTACCAGGCCGTCGTGCGCGCGAACGCAGGCTCCGCACGCCGCATGCGCCGTTACACCTTCCAGGGGATCACGGGGCTATCGATGGGTGGAGGCGGCTCCGCCCTGATCGGCGCGCACCATCTCGATCGGTTCGACATGGTCGCCCCTCGCGGCGGGCCGACCGACTGGATCTACATGCTGCACCAGATCGGCCGCTACCAGCTCGGCGGCTTCTGCAGCGCGTCCGAGCGCGCCGCGGATCCGGAGGGCTGCGCGATGGGCTCGAGCCTCGATCGTGTGGAGCAGACGACCGATCTCTTCGAGCGCATGTCGCACTACGAGCACTGGGACCTCGACGACGAGTATCTCGGCCCCTCCCCCATCTTCGATCGCGAGGACTACACGAAGCTCTTCCGCGACCTCGGGCGCGCGTTCGGCAACTTCGCGTCGCACAACCCCCCCGGCCACATCCTGCCCGCCGGCGTTCCCGACTCCGAGCTCGCGCGCTCGCGCGACGAGCGTTGCGCCGAGTCCGTCGTGATCCCGACTGGCTACTTCGACGCACGCTACAATCCCGACGGCTCGCTGCCGGTCATCACGTACTGCGAAGGCGAAGAGGTCGACGGCGACATCGGGCGCTGGCAGCCCGGCGGGCGGGGGAACTTCCCCGTGGAAGCCGGCGTCGCGGTCGACATCGACGGCAACGGTCGTCGCGATCCGGGCGAGCCCGTGATCCAGCAGAGCCACGAGCCGTGGAGCGACGTCGGCACCGACGGCATCGCGTCCACTGCGGAGCCCGGCTTCGACCCGATCACCAACCCCGACCCCGCGGGCGACGACTACGAGGCGCGCTTCAACCCGGGCGGCACCGAAGGCAACTGGATGTGGGAGGAGGGTGAGCCCTTCGACGACGTCGGGCTCGACGGCGTCGCGGGCACCGCGCAGCAGTCCGAGGGCGGCTACGACGTGGGCGAGGGCAACGGCTCGTTCGACGAGTCCGCGGGGCGCGCGCGCATGCGCACGCAGAACGCCCGCACGCACCTGCTCGCGGCGGACGTCGCTCGGCTGCGCGACGTCGAGTACATGGCGGACGCGGGCATCCGCGACCTCTTCAACTTCGCGCCCGCGACCGACCACATGATGGGCGCGCTGCTCGCGCGTGGCCTGCCAGTCCGCTTCTGGAACGGCTTCAGCCGTCTGCAGTACCTACCGGCCAACGACGATGACGCGGTGAACTGGACGCTCGTGGACTGGCGCGAGATCGGCCAGTACGGCTACGTGCGTTATGGCCAGCTGGACGCCACGATGGCCGAGCTCGAGCAGGGAGACGGCAACCACACCGGCACGACCCTGCAGGTCGTCAATCGCCTCCAGAACGTCATGGCGTGGATGAGCGGACGTTGGCCTGGCGGCGACCGCACCCGCCTCATCGACGAGGTGCGCGCGGCCGACGGGATGGAGTGCGAGGACCCGATCAACTTCTGCACGTTCGAGTTCACGTCGCCGACGTCGGGCCGCGACGGCGAGGTCAGCCTCGTGCTGCCGCCCGGCTACTGGCGCCCGGAGAACGCGGGGCTTCGCTACCCGATCATCTATCTGATGCACGGGTACGGGATGAACCCGAGCGACCTCATCGGCGTCGGGCTCATCATGTGGAACCAGATGACGGCCGCGACGATCCCCGAAGCCAGGCGGCTGCAGAAGATGATCATGGTCTTCCCCGACGGAGACTGCCGCCGCGACGAGTGCATCACCGGCACCTTCTACACGGACAGCCCGCGACCCGAGGGCGCGCAGATGGAGACCTTCCTGGTCGACCTCGCGGAGCACATCGACGCCAACTATCGGACGCGCCGGCCGGAGATGGTCGAAGTCACCGAATGAGTGGC
>JADZFZ010000776.1 GCA_020854145.1 Deltaproteobacteria bacterium
CGCGGAGCGGTGGAGCTGATCGACGCCGGCGGGCTGCTCTGGGGCGATCTCGATGCGCGTTTTCGAAAGGCCGATCCGCTCGACCGACCCGCGGTCGGTGATTGGGTTGGTCACAGGCCGATCTCGACGCAGCCTGGCCGCACGGTCGTCGAGGCGCTGGTCCCGAGGCGGACTGCCTTCGTGCGCCGGGCCGCAGGTCTCGAAGCCCGACCGCAGGTCGTCGCCGCGAACGTCGACGTCGTCTTCGTGGTCACGTCGATCGATACCGACTTCAACCCACGCCGCCTCGAGCGTTACCTGACCGTGGTGCGCGAGGCCGGTGTCACGCCGGTCATCGTGCTGAGCAAAGTCGACCGACTGACGTCTCGGGACGAGGCAATCGCCGCTGCGCGCGCCGTGGGCAGCGGCGCTCGCATATTGGCGCTGAGCAACGAGACGGGCGAGGGCATCTCGGAGCTGCTGGAGCTGCTGGGCCAGGGTGTGACCGGAGCGCTCGTCGGATCCTCGGGAGTCGGCAAATCGACGCTCGTCAATCGCATCCTGGGAGACGAGCTCCTGGCGACCGCGGAGACCCGACGCGACGACCGCGGAAGGCACACGACCACCCGGCGGGAGCTGATTCTCCTGCCGAGCGGCGGGCTGCTGATGGACACGCCGGGGATGCGCGAGATCGGATTGTGGGAATCCGATTCGGGTCTGGCCGAGACGTTCGACGAGGTGGACCAGCTCGCCTCGAATTGTCGATTCCGCGATTGCAGACACCGCGACGAGCCCGGTTGCGCCGTCCTGGCCGCGCTCGAATCGGGAGAGTTGTCTCGCGAGCGTTACCTCAGCCACCAGAAGCTCAGCGCCGAGATCTTGGCGACGGAGCGCCGCCGCGATCCCGTGACGGCCGCCGAGGACAAGCAGAAGCTGAAGGCGCTCCACCGCTCGTTCAAGTCACGGCCGAAACGCCGGTGACGACGGAGGTTCCCACCCGTCGTGGTGGGGATCGAGCTCGTCGCGCGGGTGCTCCCATCAGGGGAATGGCAGCTCCGGAGCGCCGTCGCAATCGATGTCGAGCCCATCGGGCGTGCCGTCGCCATCGGTGTCGATGATTGCCGGGATGCAGACGCCGGCGGGCACGGCAGGAGGCGCCGGCACCGCCAGGTCGCTCACCCCGTCGCAATTGGTGTCCAATCCCTCCGGCCACCCGTCGCCGTCCGCGTCGATGGGCGCGGGCAGACAAATCGGGGCGCCGGGAGGAGCCGCAGGCGGCGCCGGCACCGCGACGTCGCTGACGCCGTCACAATCGGTGTCCAATCCCTCGGGAATCCCGTCGCCGTCGCCGTCGATCGGCGCGGGGACGCAGCCCGCGGGCGGCGCCGGCGGCGCGCCCGGAGGAAGCGGTGGCGCCGTGATGTCGGCGGCGCCGTCACAATCGAGATCGATCCCATCGGGAATCCCGTCGCCGTCGCCGTCAGGCAATCGATCGGCGCAGGGAGCCGTGAGGTCGGCGAACGTCACGTCCCCGGCTCCGTCGTCGTCGAGATCGAGCGAGTCGGCAACGCCGTCCCCATCGGTGTCGACGATCGAGAGCTCGTCGGCACGTGTGGACGTGGTCGTGTCGGCTCGGTCGTCGCTCGCGCAGCCGGCGACGACGAGAACGCACGCAGACGGACCGAGCCACAGACGGCACCATCGGACAATGGCCATCGCGAATCCTCCCGTGGGTGATGGACCCCATCGAGCAATGGCAATGCCGATGGCGAATCCACACGCTCGGGGGCGCGAGGCCACGGGCATGAGGCCTCCAGTCACCATCGCAGGCAGAACCTCGATGCCCAGTCCCGAGCCGATAATCCCGGACAATTGCGCTGCCCCGATGGCGGGCGGCTCGAATCGCCGTGGAGCACACGATGCTCCGCGGAGCCTCGCAAGTGCGGCGCGAAGGGGTCGAGAGGCCCCGCCTGCGACCTCCGACGGTCGCCGGGCTGCGTGGTAGCTTCGATTCACGCTGGTTGCCTGCGCTCGCGGTCGGGTGAGGGCGAAGATCCGGCGGGCTCGGGGAGGCGGCGAATTTGAGCGAGCATGCCACGGGGGGACGGAGCGACGACCCGATGCTCGGAGCCACGTTGCTCGGCCGTTATCGCGTGCTGCGCAAGCTCGGCGAGGGCGGCATGGGCTCCGTATACGAGGCCGAGAACGTCCTGCTCGGCCGCCGCGTGGCCATCAAATGCCTATTGCCGAAGTTGTCGCGGGATCCCGAGAGCGTGGCTCGATTCGTCCGGGAGGCGCAGGCCGCGACGCTCATCGCGCACCCGCACATCGTGCAGGTCTTCGATCTCGACGCGCTCCCCGACGGAACTCGTTTCATGGTGCTCGAGCTGCTGGACGGAAACGATCTCGGCAGCGAGCTGGACCGATCCGGGACGATTCCTCTGCCGCGAACGCTGTCGATCACCCTGCAGGTCTGCGACGCCTTGGCTGCGGCCCACCGTGCGGGGGTCGTTCATCGAGACATCAAGCCTCCCAACGTCTTTCTCGTCAGGCGTGACGGCAGGGACGACTACGTCAAGGTCGTCGATTTCGGCATTGCGCGCCTCGTGGAGCCCGACGGACCGTCGAATCTCACGCGCACGGGCACGCTCCTCGGAACGCCCTATTACATGGCTCCCGAGCAGGTCCAGGCTCGAAAGGATCTGGATCATCGCGTCGACGTGTATGCGCTCGGCGTGATGCTCTTCGAGTGCCTCACGGGCCGCCCGCCGTTCGACGCAGCGAGCTTCGGCGAGCTGGTCGTCCAGATCACGCAACAACCGGCGCCTCTGCTGCGGACGCTCCGTCCCGATCTGCCCGTGGCGCTCGAAGCGCTCGTCGCGGGCATGCTCGCCAAGCGACGCGAGGACCGGCCCAACGACCTCGACGAGGTACGCATGGAGCTCGGACCGGTCGCGGCATGGGCGGCGACGGCGTCGAGCGCCCCGACGACCGAGCTGCCTACACTCTCCCAATCGACGACGGGGCCGCTCCGGGATCCGGGCGCAAATCGGACACGCACGGTGGCGCGCGCCGACGAAGGCGAGAGCCCACGCGCGCGACCGGGGCGTTGGAAGCTGGCGCTCGCTTCGGGCACCCTCGCGCTGCTCCTGGTGGCGCTCGCCAGCGCGACGATTCTCCTGGTGACCCGACGACGCGCGACACCCCCAGCAGCCGATGCGCCGTCGGTCGTGGCCCCGGCGGCGCCCACTGCGCCGCGTGCACCTCGCGCCCGACCCGCGATTGCACCACCGAACGCTCCCCTCGCGCCACCCGTCGTGATCACCGCTCCCGCGATCGTGCCACCCGAGCCCGAGCCGTTGCTGGATCCTTCCGGCGCCGCACCGCCTGCTGCTCGGAGCACACCTTCGCCACGGCGCACCGTTCGCCCGCCTCGCGCCGCGAGCACGACGACGACACCGTCGCGCTCTTCGACACCGGGCCGCGGATTGATCACGTCGTTCCCCGACTGAGCGCGGCGCTGCTAGCCTGACTCGACATGCCGCAAAGCGTCGTCGAGGTCGTCGCGCGTCCTTCGCTCGCCCATCGCGTGGTGCGTAACCTGGCCGTTCAGGACGTCGTGGTCCCGGTCTTCCTCCTCAAGATGATCGGCACCTGCATGCTGCTCGGCGCGCACCGCTCGGCGCTTCTCGCCACGGGGCTTCTCGCGATCGGCGCCACCGCCATCTCGATCGGTCGCTCCGAGCTCGGCCCGCGCGCCGTCCGAGTCGCCGTCTATCGCATCGGTGTCGTCGCGCCCCTGCCGGGCAGCTACGCACTCTTCCAGGATCTCGTGGATCCGCTGCGTCCGGTCATGCGCGACTCGACGCTTCGGGCAATCGATTCGTTCTTCCTCGGCGATACGGCTGCCATTCTCCTCGTCCCGTTCCAGACGCCGGGAATCGTGGAATGGTTCGCGTTCTTCTATTTCAGCTACTACTTCGTCATGGGATTCCATCTGCTGGGATCCCTCGCATTCGATCGAGGCACGCGCCTCGCCGAGATCATGCTCGGTGCCCTCCTGGTCACGGCGATAGGGCACACCATCTACACGTGGGTTCCCGCCCTGGGCCCGCTGTTCGCGGTGGAGTTCCCGCACGAGCTCCGGGGTGGGCTCTTCTTCGGGCTCGTCGACGACACCGTGCGCAACGCGGGCGCCGGTATCGACATCTTCCCGTCGCTGCACACCGCATTGCCGACGTTCTTCGTCCTGCACTCGCTTCGACACCGCAAGACGGTCCCGTTCAAGTACACGTGGCCCGTCGCCGCGATCTTCGCGGGTCACATCGTGATCGCGACGATGCTCCTCCGCCTGCACTACGCGGTCGACGTCGTGGCCGGAATGCTGCTGGCCGCTGGGTGCCAGCGAATCGCCATCTACGTCGCGAATCGCGAGAAGGATCGTACCGAACGCGGGATCCAGCCCGTCTGGGAGCCCATTCGCCTCGCCTCCACGTCTCGCGAGACGGCCCGGCGATCACCGTGAATCGCGCTGCGGGGGAGTGAGTGATGCGTCGCACGGTGGGAAGGTGCCTCGTCGCCCTCGCTCTGGGCGGCGCATGTGGCGGCGGCTCGGACACCCTCACGATGGACTCCGGCCGCGACCGCGACGGGGGCGGGCGGCCGCCCGGCTCGGGCATCGGGAGCACCGATGCGGCGAGCCCGAGATTCGACGGGGCCGCCATCCCGTCGACCGTCGGAGCGTGCGAGGTCGAGCGCACCTTCGATCTCGTGGGCGGCGATACGGACACCTACCCGATCGACGTCGCGATGCGCGGCTCCGAGATCGGGCTTCTCTACGTGGCCGAGTCACCTCGACGGATGATGTTCGGAAGCTCCACCCTGGACGAGCCGACCCTCGCGTCGGCAGAGACGCTGGGCGAGACCCCGGTGCTGCAGCAGGCAGGCATCGAGCCCTTCGAAGACGGTTTCGTGGTCACCTGGGCGGATTTCCCCGAGGAGCCCGTAGGCCGCGTTCGCGTGGCGCGCACGAGCGGAGGCGCCGTCGTGTCGGACGTGCGCCTCGGCGGCGAGCACCTCAGCAATGGTCCCGTCCCGGCTCTGACCCCGTCGGGCCGCCTGGCGGTCGTATGGGCGGAGCAATTGCCGCCACGCGAGCAATTCGAGCTGCGTGTCGCGCTGAGCGGCGACGGCGAGACATTCGCCCCGCACGCGGTCGTGAGCGAGGGAATGGCTCGCCCGACTCTCGTGTCCGCGGAGA
>JADZFZ010000777.1 GCA_020854145.1 Deltaproteobacteria bacterium
CTCGTACTCCCGTTGGCTGCGCACCACGTCGGCCTCGCTGGGGCCGGAGCCGCACGCGACGAACGCGGCGGCCAAGCAGATCGCGATGAAGGTGCGCGCTCGCGGCAACATGGGGACGAAGGGGCGAACGCGCGCCCGCGAGGGCACACGAAGCCGGGGCCAGTGGTACCCGTCACGTCTCGGAGCGTCAACCGGGATCTAGGGGAACGGCTCCGAAGAAACGAACAAAACCGCGAGCTTGTGATCTGCAGCCCGCGAGCGCAGCGAATTCCGAGTGAGCCTTCCGCCCGCGTAGCGGGCGACGGCGAAGTCGCAACACGCCCGAGCGCCAGCGACGGGCGTGAATCCGCGATCCTGCCCCTCGACGCTCGCGTCTTGCCGGGGGGTCGTAGGGGCGGCCG
Source organism: Deltaproteobacteria bacterium (assembly GCA_020854145.1). Taxonomy (GTDB): domain Bacteria; phylum Myxococcota_A; class Polyangia; order Polyangiales; family JADZFZ01; genus JADZFZ01. Next base: position 402 of record JADZFZ010000777.1, read on the forward strand.
CGGGGGGCGAGCGAAGCCCCCCGCCACCCGGCTCCGTTCGAGAGGGGGTTGCCAGCGTGCGTCAACGCGCGAAGACGGAGAACGTCTGCTCGACCGTGCGCACCTCGTTGGCGCCCCGCTGGAAGCGCACGAGCGTCGTGTCGATGACGGCGGTCGTGCCCTCGGCGCGGCCTTCGCCGACGGTCAGGCGGAGGTAGTCGGTCGCGGCGGAGCTCCGGCGCCCCACGCGCCGGGCGATCATGTGCACCTCGTTCGGGCCGGGGCGGAGGCGCGACGTGATGTCGTCGATCACACGGGCCGGCGTGTCGCGGTAGGTGCGAAAGAGCGTGCCGTTGATCATCACGTCGACGTTGTACTGGACCTGTCCCGGAGCGTTGGTCTCCGCCACGACGAAGTACCGGCGCGTGATCGCGGCGGGGATGGGTCGCGTGTCGGGCGAAGGTCTGGCCTCGGGCGGGCTCGGCGGGCTCGTCGGGGTGCTCGTGGAGGTGCCCGCGTCGCCGAGCGTGCGCTCGGTCCCGTCGTGTCGTTGCTCGACCAGCCGGTAACCCGGCGCGGTGATGTGCACGTTGCCGCGCTCGTCGAAGCGCACGGTTGCGTTCGGTAACGTCACGCCGGCGAGGAACGTCAGGCGCACACCGTTGACGTAGATGTCCGTGGCGAGCGCGGTGGCCGGCACGAGCAGCGCCAGCAACGCGACGACCACGGCGACACGACGGACGAGATCAGCCCGCATCACGAGACCTCCGTGCCTTGGATGTACCCCGTGCGGCGGAAATTCGCACCGTGCGGCGGCACGAGGCTCGGCGTCTCGAGCCGAGGGGGCGCACGGCCCGGGTCAGCCGGTGCGCACTTCTTCCTTGAGGCCGAGCAGCTGGTAGAGCCTGCGCAGCGCGTCGAGATCGGGCACGACGATGCGCTCGTCCACGACCTTGACGTAGTGGCTGTCGCGGAGCTGCTGCACGGCCTTCTTCACCGTCTCGACGTCGAGCCCGACACGGCTCGAGAGCTCGAGCGGCGAGATGGCGAGCACCATCGGCTCGTTCACGGGCGTCGAGGTGCGCACGGCCAGCCGGATGAGCGTGTTGACGACGCGCGACGGGGCATCTCCGATCATCGCGTTCTCGATCTGCTCCTCCGCCTCGCGCAACCTGCGGACGAGGTGCTGCACGATGCGCATCGCGACCTTCGGGTTGGCGGCGAGCAGCGACCCGAACGTCACCGGATCGAGCGCGAGGACCGCACAATCGGTGAGCGCGATCGCCGTCGCGCCGCGCGGGCCCGCGTCCACGAGCGCGGCTTCGCCGAGCAGGTCGCCCGGTCGCAGCACCCCGAGCGATCGCTCCGTGGTGCGGACGCGTTTGACCAGGCGCACCCGGCCTTCCTGCAGCAGGTAGGCCTCGTTGGCAGCGTCGCCTTCCTGGAAGATCGTGGTGCCGGCGCCGAACCTGCGCCCAAACCGTGCGAGCAACCTCTCGCGCTCGGTCGCCTCGAGATCCTGCATGCGAGCCGGTGTCGTACCACGAAGCGCGTTGGAGTGACCCCGGGGAATTTCGCCTTCCGACCAGGGTGCTTCGGTTGCGGCGCGTGGGAGGCTCGGAAGGCGAATTCACGCCACCGGCCCCTCACCCTGCCTCTCCCCGCTGCGCGGGGAGAGGCAGGGTGTCGATGGGCGCGGGCGGAATTCGCGGCGACGAATCGGGAGTCGAGAGGACGGGGGTTGCAGGGGGGCGCCCAGCCCCCCTGCGAAAAATCACGCAGAGCGTCGATGGGGTCGGTGCCCACGTGGACGTCACACCGCGCCCGGCGAGCTCGCTCGAGATTCGCCTTCCGAGCCTCCCACGCCCCACAACCGAAGCACCCTGGTCGGAAGGCGAAATTCGGCGCGCGCTCGCCCCTCACCCCGACCCTCTCCCCATTCGGGGAGAGGGGGCCTGGTCCCGAATCGGGAGTCGAAAGGACGGGGGTTGCAGGGGGGCGCCCAGCCCCCCTGCGAAAATCACGCAGAGCGTCGATGGGGTCGGTGCCCGCGTGGACGTCACACCGTGCCCGGCGAGCTCGCTCCGATTTCCGCGCCGTGGCGGTGCCGCGAGGGCGATTGACACACCGCGGCGCGCCCCTAATACTGCCGCCGCTTTTGCGCTCTTTCGGTGGGGGCAGCCTCGATGTGGGGCGGCCCGAGAGAGCGGAGGGCATCGACGAGGCGACTTAGCTCAGGTGGTTAGAGCAGGCGTTTCATACGCGCCGGGTCCGGGGTTCGAGTCCCTGAGTCGCCACTCCTCCCAGTCCACGACGGCGCCGTCCTCCGATGGGGAGACGTCCGCGAGCACGCTCGCGACGACCGACCGGCCGAGCCACGTCCAGCCGATCGTCAGGACGCGCGGCGGCGTGCTCGGCTGGCTCGACGAGAGCGTCGCGCGCAAGGCGGCCGCCATCGCGGGCATCAGCGCGGCGACCGGTATCGGTCTGCTCGCGGCGCTGCTGCCGTGGCTCGCGCCCGGCCCGGCGCGCGTGCTGGTCGCGTCGGGCGCGGCGCTGCTCGGGGGCGCGATCGCGGCGGCGATCAGCAGCCTCGTCATGCGCCGCCTCGTCGTGCGACGGCTCGCGCGGCTCACCGAAGCGGTCGAGCAGATGGAGCGCGGCGAGGTGCTGTCGCGTCCCGAGGTCGGCGGCAACGACGAGATCGCCCAGACGAGCGCGGCCTTCGCGCGTCTCGCACAGCGCATCCTCGCGCTGAACATCGACGTGTTCGACCGGACGCAGGTGCTGGAGGAGACGCAGGAAGCGCTGCGTCTCAAAGAGGCGCTGGCTGCCAAGACCGCCCTGCTCGAGCACCGACTCTCCGAGCGCGCGATGTTGTTCGAGACGCTCCGCTACTGCGTCTCGTCGCTGGATCTCGACGAGGTGCTCGGGTTCCTCGCGGATCGCGCCGGCCAGGCGGTAGGCGCGCGCGAGGTCGCCGTGCTCGTCGCGACGGACCTCAAAGGTGATCGGTACGCGCTCCGCGGGGCCTGGGGGTTCGCGGCGCCGCAGGCGGTTCTGGGCCGGACGCTCTCGCGCGGCGAGGGCATCGCGGGCACGGTCGCCGAGGCGCGGCAGCCGCTCGTGGTGGCCGACGTGGCGCTCGAGCCCGACTACCTCGCGTTCTGGGGGCTGGTCGAGCGCGCGGGGTCCTTCGCGGCGGTGCCGCTCCTGTCGGGTGGCGAGCTGGTCGGCCTCTTGTGCCTCACGCACGCGGCGCCGCGAGCGTTCGACGCGACGCGCGTGCGACTGCTCTCGGCCTTCGCGGACCAGGCGGCGCTCGCGGTGCGCAACGCGCAGCTCTACGCGGCGATGCGCGAGCTGTCGGTCACGGACGAGCTCACGGGCCTGGCCAACCGCCGTCGCTTGATGGGGCGTCTCGAGCGCGAGTGGGCGCGGCGCGAGCGCACGAACGAGCCGATCGCCGTGCTCGCGGTGGACGTCGATCACTTCAAGCAGCTCAACGATCGGTCGGGTCATCCGGTCGGCGACGCCGCGCTTCGCACGATCGCGGGGGTGCTCGCGTCCCAGGTGCGTCGCGTCGACACCGTCGCGCGCGTGGGGGGCGAAGAGTTCGTCGTGCTGCTCGTCGGCGCGGGCCCGCGCGAGGCCCTCGAGGTCGCGGAGAAGCTCCGCGCGCGCGTCGCGGCGACGGCCGTACCCGGCTGCTGCGACCAGCCCGGGGGCCGCGTGACGATCAGCCTCGGCGTCGCGGTCGCGCTCGGGAGCGACACGATCGATCCGACGACGCTGCTCGCGCGGGCCGACGAGGCGCTCTACGCCGCCAAGCGCCACGGACGGGACCGCGTCGAGCTGTGGAGGCCGTGAGCGCAGGGGCCGCGAGGTGAAGCTCGCGCGGCTCGTCGAAGCGTCGGCGACGGTTGCCAAGACGCGAAGTCGGAACGCCAAGATCGCTGCGCTCGCCGAGGTGCTGCGCGCGCTCTCGGGCGACGAGGCGCGGATCGGCGTGGCGTATGCGGCGGGTGAGCTGCCGCAGGGGCGCATCGGGATCGGTTGGGCCGCCGTGCGCGACATGATCGAGCAGGCGGGTGCGCCCGCTGCCGAGCCGACGCTCGAGCTGCTCGAGGTCTCGGCGGTGCTCGACGCGATCCAGGGCGCGTCCGGCAGCGGATCGGCGGGCCGCCGTCGCGAGCTGCTCGGCGGGCTCGTCGCGCGCGCCACCGAGGCGGAGCGATCGTTTCTGGGGCGGCTGCTCGTCGGCGAGCTCCGCCAGGGCGCGCTCGAGGGCCTCGTGCTCGAGGCGATCGCGACCGCGACGGGTCTCGCGGCATCCGAGGTGCGTCGCGCCGCCATGCTGGGCGGCTCGGTGTCGGAGGTCGGTGCGCACCTGCTTCGGGAGGGGGCGCCGGCGCTCGCGTCCTACCGGCTCGTGCCCTTTCGCCCGGTGCTGCCGATGCTCGCGTCCCCCGCGGACGACGTCGATGCGTGCCTCGAGCGGCTCGGCGAAGCGAGCTTCGAGCTGAAGCTCGACGGCGCGCGGGTGCAGGTGCACAAGGACGGCGACGACGTGCGCGTCTACACGCGATCGCTCCACGATGCGACCGATCGCGTGCCCGACATCGTCGAGGCCGTGCGGGCGTTGCCCGCGAGATCGCTCGTGCTCGATGGCGAGGCCATCGTGCTCGCGCCCGACGGAAGCCCGGTGCCGTTCCAGACGACGATGCGACGGTTCGGTCGCAGGCTCGAGGTCGAGCGGATGCGGGCCGAGCTGCCGCTCTCGACGTGCCTCTTCGACGTGCTCCTGGTCGACGATCGCGTGCTTCTCGACGAGCCCGCCCGCGAACGGTTTGCGTGCCTGGAGAGCCTCGTGCCGCGCGCGATGCGTGTGCCGCGCATCGTGACGGCGAGCATCGACGAAGCGGAGGCGTATTTCGCGGACGCCGTGGGCCGCGGACACGAAGGGCTGATGGCCAAGTCGTTGACCGCACCCTACGAGGCCGGCCACCGCGGCTTCTCGTGGATGAAGCTCAAGCCGGCGCACACGCTCGATCTGGTGGTGCTGGCGGTCGAGCGTGGCAGCGGCCGGCGCGAAGGCACGCTCAGCAACCTGCACCTCGGCGCCCGCGATCCCGAGCACGGGGGCTTCGTGATGCTCGGCAAGACGTTCAAGGGCATGACCGACGCCATGCTCGCGTGGCAGACCGAGCACTTGCGTGGGCTCGCGATCGGCGAGAGCGACGGCTACGTGGTCCACGTGCGGCCGGAGCTCGTCGCCGAGATCGCCTTCAACGACGTGCAGGCGAGCCCGCGTTACCCGGGCGGCCTCGCGCTCCGGTTCGCGCGCGTGAAGCGCTATCGGCCCGACAAACGCGCCGACGAGGCCGACACGATCGACGCCGTTCGCGCCATCTTCAGCAGATTCGGGACCAGGCTCCCTCTCCCCGAATGGGGAGAGGGTGAGGGGTGAGCGGCCCACGAGCTCGCGTGGTGTGCCGGCCCCTCACCCTGCCTCTCCCCGCGTTGCGGGGAGAGGGGACGCGCGTCGATGGTCGGGACGCGGGCTTTGAGCGATTGTTGCCGGGGGCTCCGATCCGGCCGCGGTGATCAGGCCGAGAACGACGAGCCGCAGCCGCAGGTGCCTTTGGCGGTCGGGTTGTTGAACTTGAACCCGGCGCCGTGCAGGCCCTCGACGTAGTCGATCTCCGTGTTCTCCAGGTACTGGTAGCTCATCGGGTCGACGTAGAGCTTGATGTCGTGCGACTCGAAGACCTGGTCCAGGTCGCCCGGCTCTTCCTCGAAATAGAGGTCGTACGAGAAGCCCGAGCAGCCGCCGCCGACGACGCGGAGCCTGAGGCCCTGTGCGCCGAGCCCTTCGGCGTCGCGAATCTCTTTCACCTTGGAAGCGGCCAGATCGGTCAGCGAGATCATTGCGCGAACCCTCCGACGGCAGAGCGCCGTCACACGACGACTCTAGAGCGGTCCCCCCTCGATCGCCAGTGCGTGCAAGCACGCAGCCATCGGCCGAGCCATCAGAGATCCTTGGTGCTCTCGGCGTCTTCCTGCCACGAGTAGCGCTCTTCGGCCCAGGGAAGCGCGCGATTGTGATAGCCGCGTTCCTCCCAGAAGCCGCGCTTGTCGCGCGGCATGACCTCGAGCCCGGTCAGCCATTTGCCGCTCTTCCATGCGTAGAGCTTCGGCACCACGAGGCGCACGGGGCCTCCGTGCTCGGCCGTCAGCGGCTGGCCGTCGTGCTCGAACGCGACGAGCACGTCCCGGTCGTCGAGCGCCGCGAGCGGGACGTTCGTCGTGTAGCCGTCGAGGCAGTGGACCATCACGTGTCTCGCCGCGGGCGTGGGTCCGACCCGCTCGAGCAGCGTGCGCATGGCGATCCCGCCCCAACGGTTGTCGAGCCGCGACCACGTCGTGACGCAGTGGAAGTCGCTCACGTCCTCGGTGCGCGGCAGCGCCGTCAGCTCGGCCCAACCGAGATCGAGCGGACGTTCGACGCATCCCCAGACCCGGAACCGATACGTCGCCGCGTCGAACGCCGGGACGTGGCTGAAGTGCAGGACGGGGAACTTGCGGGTCAACGTCTGGCCCGGGGGCACCCGGCTCGAGTCGCGGCGATCGGCCGGCGGCGGGATGGACATCGGCGCTAGCCCCCCGTGGCCTCAGGACAACGCCGCGAGCGCGGCGAGGATCTCCGCGTCGTCGCGCGCCGCGCCGAGATCCTGGACCTTCACCCAGGCGACCTTGCCCGCCTTGTCCACGATCACGGTCGCCCGTGCGTCGAAGCCCTTGTCCTCCAGGTAGAGGCCGTACTTGGCGCCCACGGCTCCCTTCGGGTTGAAGTCGCAGAGCAGCGGGTAGGGGATGCCCTGCTGCTTCGCGAAGGCGTGCTGCACCCAGTGGCTGTCGACGCTGATGCCGAGCACCTGCGTGTCGGCCGAGTCGAACTTCGGCAGATCGTCCTTGAAACACGCGTTCTCGCGCGTGCAGATGGGGCTGAACGACAGCGGGTAGAACGCGAGCACGACGTTCTTCGTCCCGCGGTAGTCCGAGAGCTTGATCTTCTTGCCCGGCCTGCCGTTGTCCTCGATGTTGGACGGCAGCTCGAAGTCGGGTGCTTCCGCGCCTTTCTCGATGGTCGCCATGTGCTGGGTCCTCCGTGCGCATTCGCGCGACGTTGCGGGGCCGCGCGGCGGCGGCTGTACGTAGGGCGGTCCGCCTCGGATCGCAAGCGCGCCGGCGGTCTCACGCGTCCGGGTCCGCGAGACCGCCGTCGGTGACGACACAGCGGCCATCCACGCAGCGTGCCTCGCAGGCTCCGGTCGCCGCGCGCAGCTCGATCACCACGTCGGCGTCGCCCCCGCGTACGAGGCGGACGTCGGTGCACCCGTAGGCGGCGATGCCGCACGCGACGTCGAAGCCGCGGGCCACGAGCGCGACCGCGTCGTCGGGCGCGGCGCCGAGCGGTGGCAACCCGTACGTGGGACCCCCTTCGACCACGCGGAGCACGCCGGTCACGTCGGGGGGTGACTGCGCTGCGCAAGGTTGCGAGACGAGCGCGAGCTCGATGCGCACGACGCGATCCGCGAGCTCCCCGTCGAGCTCGATGCGCGCGCGATAGCCGTCCTCGGAGCACGCGAGCAGCGCGGAGGCACCGAGCAGCGCAGCGAGACTGCCGGGCCCGCCGCGGAGCCGGTCAGCGGTGCGCGTCACGGAACGGGTTGATCCGGACATGTCCATCGTCGGGGATGTGGATGACCACACGTCGTGTGAGGGCGCCGTCGATCGATCGCGCGACCATCTGATGTCGGCCCGCCGCGATGGGCCGTGCATGAAACGGTGTACGCCCGAACGGGCGTCCGTCGATGAAGATGTCGGCGGGCGGATCTGCGTTGACGCTGATCGCGCCGAGGCCCGCGGTGCGCGCGACCTCGGGAGTGGTCCCGCGCCTCGGCGGCGTCGCGCCGGGAGCGGCGCCCGTCGCGGCTCGTCGCCGACGGTCCACCGGTAGCGGCGTGGTGGGCTCGGCGGAACCGTCCGCCACGCCAGTGGCGTCGAGCCTCGGCGCGCCGAGCGCCGTCGGAGGCGTCGAGCGCGCGGCAGACGCTGCCGCGCTCGGGGGCGCCGAGGCACCACGAGTCGCTCCACCGATCGGTGGTATCGGATCCATCTGGCGAGGGATGGCGCTCCGGGTGGCCTCCGTCGCTCCGGAGCGCCGTCTCGTGCCGACCCACGCGCCGATCGCCATCGCAGAGACGACCGCGGCGACGA
>JADZFZ010000778.1 GCA_020854145.1 Deltaproteobacteria bacterium
GAGCGTCCCCATCGCGAGGAGCAGCGCCGGCGCTCCGGCCGTGCGGCCTCCCACGGTTCCGACCGCGCAGTCGATGCCGGTGATCCGACCGCGATCGCGTCCGTTGAAGGTCCACGTGGCGGCCTTGTCCTGGTCGCAGTCGGTCGCGCCGTCGTACGTGACGACGACGCGGTCCCCCTCGGCCTCGATGGTGGTCTGACCGGAGAGCGGCTGATTCGAGCAGACGTCCGTATCGCGCAGCTCGTCGACGGTCGTGACGCGCACGGTACCCAAGGGCTCACCGAAACCATCACGCGTCACGCGGCCGCTCCCGTTCCAGAGCGAGGGACCGGTGTAGTCGCCATCGACCGTCCCCGTGTACGTGATCCGCGTGGAGGTCAGCGCGTCCGTGGTGATGTCGACCTCGAAGTCGTAGAGCGTGCCGTCGCGCGGCGTGACCGACGCGGTCCCGCTCGTCAGCGTGCGGAAGTCGGGATCGTCGTAGCTGCCGTAACGATCGAGCACGAGCGCGTGGACGTCGCCCTCGCCGCGCGTGATGGTCGCGGTGCCCGAGAATCGCTGGCCGTCTTCCGTGACGCAGCCGCCGGTGATGGTCGCGACCTCGCCGTCGTCGGTGCGCACGGGGCACATCGGGTCGGAGAAGGTGCTCTCCCCGAGCGCGTACGCGAAGGGCTCGTGGACGTGCGAGTACACGGCGAGAGCGCTGCCGTTGGTGGCCCAGGTGCGAACGTGGTCGGGGTTCGAGAGATCGTTGTCGTCGCACGCCGAGAGCAAGCCAGCCGAGAGAGTGATTGCGATGACGAGATGGGTCGAGCGCATGTGCGACCTCCGCGATCGGGACCAGCGAGATGCGTGCCGCCTCGTTGCCGGCCGTTCGCCCCGATTCGTGCGGGCGGGGTGCACGTGGGAGGCGTGAACCCGCTTCACGCGTGTGAAGAATCGCCGTTGCGTCGGACAATCACCGCTCCTCGCGCCGGCGCCTCCAGGCCTCGGCGTTGGCGCGGATGCGCTCCAGCATCGCCGCGAACCGTGGGTCGCTCCGCACCGGCGCGAGCCACTCGTCGCCGTTGACGAGCGCCACGTCGGAGCAGCCGATCTGCGTCGCGCGCTCGAGCTCGCGTATGGCGCCCTCGAGGTCGCCCGCCCGCGCGCGCAGACGCGCGAGGTCGAGCGGAGGGCGCCACGCGTCGCGCCGGACCTCTCCTGCACGCCGATAGAAGCTCGCCGCGGTGGCGAGGTCGTCGAGTCGCTCGGACGCGACTCCGGCCTGCATGAGCGCGTCGTAGTTGCGCGGTGAGCGGGCGAGCGCGCGCGTGAGCCAGTCCCGCGCTCCTCGTGCATCGCCGTGCTCGAGGAGCGACTGGCCGTAGAGGTGCTGTGCGCGGCTCGACTGCGGGTCGGCCTCGACGGCGCGGCGCAGCCAGCGCTGGGCCGCGTCGGCGTCGCCCGCGTCGCGCTCGGTGATCCCACGCTCGGCGAGCACGTCGACCGACGACGGGACGATCGCCAGCGCCCGATCGAGCAGCGCACGCGCATCGGCGAAGTCGCGCGCGCGCCGCCGGATCCTGGCGATCGAGACGAGCACGTGGTGCTGCGACGCATCGAGCGCGAACGACCGCCGGTAGACGGACTCGGCCTCTCCGGGCTCGTTCTCGCGGAGGTAGCAGAGCGCGAGCGCGTTGAGCGCGGTGACGTTGTTCGGCGTGTCGCCGAGCACTCCGAGCAGGATCTCGATGGCCGCGTCGTACTGCTCGCGTCGAGCGAGGCCGCGCGCCTGCTCGATGCGTGCGTAGATCCGGATCCCGTCCTTGGGATCCATCCCCGACATGCTGGTGCGCGTGCCCGGGTCGGCGAGGTAGCCGAGCGCCTGCAGCTGATCGCTCGTCGTGCGATCGAGCGCACGCGCGTCGACGCGATGGCTCCGGCGCGCGCTGTCGGCCAGCACGGTCTCGAGCGCGCGATCGAGCTCGGCGGCGCGCGCACGCTGCGCGTCGTAGAGGTTCTCGAGCTCGCGCGGGTCGCGTGATCGATCGTAGAGCTCGGGTCGAGGCGCGCGGACGTACGTCCAGGGTCCGCGCCGGATCGCGTGGAGCGGCGCCATCCCGAAACCGATCTCGGATACGAGCGACTCGCTGTACGCGTCCAGCTCGGGGCCGCGTTCGCGACCGGCGAGCGCCGCCAGCAGATCGGCGCCTTGCGAGTCGCGCGTGCCCGGCAGACCGAGCGCGCGGAGCAAGGTGGGCGCGAGGTCGACGCCGCGCACCGTCGGCCGGTGCACGCGTCCGCGCGGCAAGAGCGGTGGGTAACGCACGATGAAGGGCACGTGCATGGTCGCCTCGTAGACGAACACCGAGTGCGTGCGTTCCTCGTGCTCTCCGAGGCTCTCGCCGTGATCGGAGGTCAATGCGACGAACGTCTCGTCGATCAGCCGCTGGCGGCGCAGCCAGTCGACGATGCGCCCCGTCGCACGGTCCGCGGTCGTGACCTCGGCGTCGTACGGCGTGGCCGCGCCGCGCCGATCGATCTCGGGAGCCTCGTACGGCAGGTGCGGGTCGAACAGGTGCACCCAGAGGAAGAACGGCTTGCGTCGTCCGCCGCGGCTCCAGCGCTCGAGCCAGTCCACCGCGAGCTCGGCGGTGCGCATGCCCTTGCGATC
>JADZFZ010000779.1 GCA_020854145.1 Deltaproteobacteria bacterium
GCGTCGTGCTGCTGCCGGTGACCGATCACGAGCCGCTGCCTTGCGAGGCGTTCGAGTACAGCGTGTGGCTCAGCAACGACGCGGACGCGACGGAGATCGCGGCACCCGACGCGCCCGATCCGTCGCGATGGAACCCGGCGCGCCTCATTCGCGCCTTCACGCAAGGCTGGACGCGCAACCCGAACGCTACCGGCGCTGCCGAGGCCACGCGCCCCGACCTCGACGCGTGGCTCCACGACAACAGCGCCGGCGAAGCCGTGGCCGATGCGCTCGCGACGGTCTGGGCGCTGCCGTGCGGGTTGTCGTTCCGCTACGTCGCGATCCAGGCGGGCAACTACGGCAATCCCGGGCCCGAATGTGTCTTCGACAGCGCCGACGACGAGCTCGACGCGGCGGCGGGCCTCAACGAGGACGACACCGTCATCTGCATCGACGCCGACGAGGACGGACATCGTGACGCGACCTGCGGCGGCGACGACTGCGACGACATGGATCCTGCCGTGCACCCCGGAGCGTTCGAGCCTTGCGACGCGGTGCGCGATCTCGACTGCCAGCCTGCGATCGCGTGCCCGACGGGAACCGTGTGCGACGCGCCCTCGGGGCTGTGCATCGTGCGCTGCTTCGAGGGCGGATGTGCCGCGGGCTTCACGTGCGTGGAGGATCGCTGCCTCGAATCGGCGTGCGCTGCGTTGCCCGAGCCGTGTGGCCGCGGAACCGTGTGTCGTGGCGGCGTGTGCGTCGCGCCCTGTGACGGCGCCGTGTGCCCCGAGGGTCAGGTGTGTCGCGAAGGCGCGTGCATCGATCCCTGTCTCGGCGTGCGCTGCCCGACCAATCAGGTGTGCATCGCAGGTCGACCTGGGGCCACGACGTTGTGCGGGCCGGCGTGCACGTGCACGGATCTCGGCACCACGTCTCTCTGCGAGATGGGCAGCGCCTGCGACGCGCGCCCGGCATCCGACACGTTCGGCCTCTGCGTCGAGCCCGGCTGCGAGACGCTCACGTGCGCAGCCGACGAGCGCTGCGAAGCCGGCGCATGCGTCGCCGCGTGCTCGGGCGTGTCGTGCCCGCTCGATCAACGCTGTGAAGCCGGCGTGTGCGTCGCCGATCCGTGCGCCCGCATCACCTGCCCCGCGGGACGCGCGTGTCGCGAGGGCGCTTGCGTCGACGCGTGCACCGACGTCACGTGCACGCCGCCGTTGGTCTGTCGCTCGGGCGGATGTGTGGACCCGTGCGCCGGCGTGTCGTGCTTCGCAGGCCAGGTCTGCATGAACGGCGCGTGCGTCGCGGTCGACGGCGGCGTGGTGGATGCGGGCCCTGCCGCGGACACGGGAGCCCAGGATCCCGACGCGGGCTCGCGCGACACCGGGCCGCGCCGCTCGGGTGTGGCGGAGCCCGGCTGCGGCTGTCGCGTCGCCGGCGCGACGCGTGGGAGCGGGCTGCGCGTGCTCGCGACCCTGGCGCTGCTCGCGCTCGTCGCGCGCGCACGACGTTCTCGACACCGCTCGATCCGCCGCTGAGGGAGACGACGCGACCGCGTCGACGCGCGCGCACGGCGGCGCGTCAGTCGAGCGGCTCGAGCAAGCCGAAGTCCACCAGCACGCGCACGGTCGCCTCGTCGAGCGCGGACCGGGACGTCGCGGCCTCCGCCAGCACGTCGGCCGTCGCGCGCCCGTCGAAGGAGCCCAGCGCTGCGACGATCTCCCGTCGCAGATCCAACGGATCGTGCGAGCTGTACGTCTCGACGCGCAACGTCTCGGGCCCGGTCGGAAGCACTCTCAGCTTCCCCGGCCGGAGCCTCGCGGGCACGGTGGTCACGAGCAGCATGCGATAGGCGTCGCGCGTCAGGGCCGCCAGCATCGCGGACTGCGGACCGGCGATGCGCAGGATCTCCGCGAACGACAGGGTCATCACGAGCTGGGTGCACGATCGATAGAGCTCGTGCTCCTTCGTGTGCCACCGTCCCCAGCGAAGGCGCCACGTGTCGTCGTCGACTCGCGACTCGACGTCGTCCGAGCTGGGCCGTTCGTCTTCGGGCGGGTAGCTCCGTACGAGGACCTCGGGCTCCATCCCGAGCTGGAGCAGCGACCAACAAGCCAGATCGCGCTCGACCGATTGCAGCAGCCGCCGCGCCGTCGACCAGAACCGGTGTCCGACCCGTCCGCGGACGTGCTTGCAGAACCAAGTCGCGCAGACCGCTTCGCGATGAGGCCAGATGCCGCAGTCGTTCGTCTCGGTTGCGTAGTGGGGACAGCGCAGCGACCGGGCGCGCCCGAACACGTCGCCGTCGCCCTCGACGACGGCTTCGCGGTAGACGACTTGCTGCAGGACCGACGGCGCGAGGCTTCGCGGCGTGACGCCCACCCTGCGAGCGATTCGCTCCTCGATCGTGCGTCGGCCGAACGCGAGCTCGGGCCGTTCGTCGGAGAGGATCGCGCCCACCACGAAGTTCGGCAGCGTGGGCACGAACGTGCAGCACTTCACCTCGGGATCGAAGTACACCGCGTCGCGCGACGGTACGCCGTCGCCCAGACACATCGCGCAATCGTGGCAGGTCGCCACGGTCTCGGCAGGGATCGGCCCGCCGAGCAGCTCGTCGAGCCATCGACCGTGGATCGACGGAAGGCCCGCGGGCGTGATCGCCGGTTGCCTTCCGCGCGCGCTCAAGATTGCCCGACGCCGGATCCCACGATCAGCCGTTGATGGAGACGACGCGCGTCAACGCGACCAGCGTCGGGACGTTCGCGACGGCGCCGTAGATCTTCACGCGTCGCTTCACGAACGCCTCGCCCACCTGACGCAGCACCTTGCCGCGCAGATCGGGCAACGCACCCAGGATCGGCGCCGGCACGAGCTCGACGAGCGAGAGGTTCATGATGTCGTCGCTCGACGCGCGGATCGTGAGATCGGGGATGCCGACGATGCCGTCGTGGACCACGAGGCGGCCGCGGTCGAAGCGCAACGTGAGCGACACGCCGGCGTCGTCCGCGATGATCGCGACGGTGGCGCGAAGGCGCTCGAAGTCGCGCATCTTGTGCGGCTTGTCCTCGAGATTCTGCCGGATGAGGCCCGACAACATGGATGCGAGGCCGTTGTCCTCGGCCCCGGGCGCCATCTCGATCTGCGGCTCCATCTCGACGCTCCGTTACCGAGGTGCCGACGACCCGACGAGTCGTTCGATCGGAAGAGCACCCACCCCCCTGCGGGGGGTGGAGATCCTCCACTCGGGTGAGTTGGTCATCGTGCCTAGTACGCGCTCTGGACGATGCCGAGCACGAGGTCGGCATCCATCGCGAACTTGGGGTTGTAGACGATCGACGCGTCGGTCACGGACATCTCGGCGATCGCGCGCAGGTCGTCCTCGACGACGCCCACCTGCCGCAAGCGCGTCGGCAGGCCGACCTCCGCGACGAACGCTTCGACCGCGTCGGCGAGGGCGTGCGCCGCGCGCTCCGGGCCCAACCCGTCGACGGCGACCTCGAAGGCCTCGGCCGCGTCGCGGTACGCCTCGGCCGCGGCCGGGTCGTCCGCGTTGAAACGGATGCAGTGCGGGAGCGCGATGGCGTTGGCCGTCCCGTGATGGACGTGTCGCTTGGCTCCGACGGAGTGCGCGATGGCGTGCACGACGCCGACCTGCGCGTTGTCGAATGCCTGGCCCGCCATCGTGGCGGCCAGCAGCATCTTGCCGCGCGCCTCGAGGTCGTTCGGTGCACGGACCGCCGTGGGCAGGTACCGCCGCACGTAGCGGATGGCCTGCAGCGCGAGCGCGTCGGCGATGGGCTCCCGCTGCGCCGAGTGCATCGCCTCGATCGCGTGCGTCAGCGCGTCGAGACCGGTGCCCGCGGTGATCGATGCGGGCATGCCGACCGTCAGCTCCGGATCGAGCACCGCCACCCTGGGAAAGAGGTGGAAGTCCCCGTAGATGAGCTTCTGTCGGGCTTTCTCGTCGAAGAGGACCGCCGCGCGCGTCACCTCGCTGCCCGTACCCGCCGTGGTCGGGATCGCGAGATGGACCGTCGTCGGCCGCGTGAGGTTCTGGAAGCCCTGATGGTCCAGCACCGAGCCGCCTTCGGTGTGCGCGATGGCGATCCCCTTGGCCGTGTCGATCGCGCTTCCGCCACCGAGCGAGACGATCGCATCGATGCCGTGCTCGCGCGCGAGCTGTGCGCCACGGTCTACGATGGACGTCGGCGAGTCGGGCTGGACTTCGGCGAACACCGCGACGCACGTCGCGCCGAGCGCCTTCTTCACGCGCTCGACGAGGTCCGTCTTGGCCGCGAGCATCGCGTCGGTGACGAGCATCGCGCGGCTCTTGCCGAGCGTCCGCAGCTCGAGCGGCGCCTCCTTGTGCGCTCCGAGCCCGAAGACGACGCGCGTCGGTGCGAAGTGCAAGAACGACTGGTCCGCCGCGTGACGCGAAGCCATCGGACGCTCACTCGTCCAGGAACTGAGTCGGCACGCGTGCGCTCGACGCGACCAGCTGCTTGGAGGCCTCGACGAACTTCACGATGGTCGGCATGTGGCCCTTCGTGAGCTTCAGCTTGCCCTGCATCATGCCCTTGATGGGCTCGAGCTCGCCACGAACGACCTGCTTCCACCGCGCGTAGTCGCCGACGATGACGAACGGCGCGACGTTGGCCTTCTCGAGCCCCGTCACGTACTCGGCCTCGTTGCACACGCCCTGGTGCAACGCGAGCACGAAGCCCTGATCTTCCGCGAGACCGATTGCGGGATCGGCCTTGACGACCATCGCCACGGGGCCGTGCACCCAGTCTTTGCCGGCCTCTCGGTACGCGGCGTTCTGGTTGATCGCGTCCTTGTAAGCGGTGGCCCACTCGGGGGAGGGAAACTTCGCCATGCGGTCGCGCTCCTTTCGGGTGCGGGTCGGCGCGGACTATACGGAAAGCCCGAGGGCGCGCCAGGCGTTGCCGGCTCCTGACGATTGGTCGTGGCCCGCTATGCTCCGGAAGTGATCCGACGAAGGACGGCCGAGGCGCGTGGGCGTGTGCTGCGCGACGCCATCGGCGGCTACGGCCGCGCGCTCGTCCGCCGCGCGGGGCTCGTCGTCGGGCTGCGCGCGCTCCTCGGTGCGATGGGTGTCGGTGTGATCGGCGTCGTGTCGGGTGCGCTGCTCGTGGGCCCGCTCGCGCCCGCCTGGGTCGTCGTGATCGCGTGGACCACCGTGGCGGCCGCCATCGTGGCGACCGCCGGCTGGCTCGCCCGTCCCCTCGCCGACCTCGTGCGCGAGGGCCCTGCGTGGCTGCTCCGATCACGCGACGCCGAGCTCGCGGGAAGGCTCCGGTCCGCGCTCGAGCTGCGCGCCGCGCCGCCGTCCTTCTCCTCGTCGCTCGTTCACGCCCACGCGGCGCACGTCGGTCGCGCGCTCGGACGCCACCCCGCGTCGGCCGTCCTGCCGTGGTCACGGACGCGCCCGGGCCTCGCGCTCGTCGGCCTCGCCGTCGCGCTCGTCCTGGCGGGCTACGCGCTCGAGCACGAGCGACTCCTCGCGGGGCTCGTCGCCTTGACGAGCCCTCTCGAGCAAGACGAGTCCGGCGACCGCGCCGCGCGCGTTCTCGGCGACGTGAGCGCGGAGCTCCACTATCCCGCGTACATGCGCCGCGAGCCGACGCGCGTCGCGCCCGGCCGCGGCGACGTCACCGCGCCACGCGGCACCTCCGTGCGCGTCACCGCGAAGCTCCTCGTGCCCGTGCGCTCGGCCGTGATCGAGATCCGGGCTGCGTCGGGCCCGCGTCGGGCACCGTCGCGGATCGCCGCGGCCGTGCAGGGTGACCAGCTCTCGGCACGATTCGTCGTGGAAGGTGACGCCCGGTGGGTCGCTCGCCTCGAGACCTCCGAGGCGAGCTGGACGGTCGATCGCGAGGAGCGGTTCGTGCGTCTGGAGCCCGATCGTGCTCCGACGGTGCGGATCGTCGCCCCGCGCAACGACGCCGTCATGGAGGCCGACGACGAGGCCATCGCGATGGCCGACGTCGAGGACGACTGGGGCATCCGCAAGGTCGAGCTCGTCGTCAGCACCGAAGGCGCCGAGCCTCGTCGCCGGCGCGTCTCGAGCAGCGACGCGCTCGATGCGCCCGAGCGCTCGCTCACCGTGGAGACGACGATCTCCCCTGCGCAGCTCGGCATCCAGCCCGGCGAGCGCGCGACGATCTGGTTCGAAGCCACGGACGTGGACGACGTGGCCGGCCCGCGCGTCGGGCGCTCCGCACGCCGCGTCATCTCCGTCGCGAGCGAGGTGGATCGCCACGCCGAGTCCCTGGCCGAGCTCGCGGGCGCGCTCGACGCGACCGTGCACCTGCTCGCGGATCGCCTCGAGCGCCCCGTGCTTCCCGATGCCGACGCGCGCGGCGCGAGGGCCCGGTTCGAGCACCTGCGCGAGCGCACCGAGGCGCTGCTCGGCGTGCTCGGCACCCTCGAGCCTCGGTTCGCGTCCGACCCGCGCGCCCGTCGATCCATGGCGGGCGTCGTCGCCACGCTGCGAAACCGTATGGCGCAACAGCTCGGCCGCGAGTGGCGGCTTCATGATCCCGAGCTCGCTCCGATCGCGCGCCGCAGCGCCCTCGACGCGGAGGCCGTCGGCGAGCTCGAGTCGGCGTCGCTCACGCTCGAGGATCTCCTCGGTCGCGCCCGCCTCGACGATGCGCGCCTCATCGCACGCGAGCTCGCCGCCATCCGCGCGCGAATGGCCGAGCTGCTCGATCAGCTCGAGCGAACCGGATCGCCGGAGGTGCGTGCGCGTCTGCTCGCGGAGCTGTCCCGCCTCGAGCGCAGGATGCGCGAGCTGTCGCAGCGCCTCGCGACGCTGGGTCACGACGTGCCCAGCGACTTCCTCAACGCGCAGTCGACGTCGCCCGCGGAGACGAACGATCGTCTGCGCGAGCTGCGCGACGCCATCGAGCGCGGCGATCTGGCCGCCGCGCGGCGCGCGCTCCTCGGGCTCGCCGGCGCCGTCGGTCGCATCGACGCCTCGCTCACGGCGGGCTCCGAGGCGTTCGAAGCCGACCGGTTCGGTCCGGAGCAGCGCGCGCTGGCCGAGCTCGTCGGTGATCTCGAGGAGCTCGGCGTCACGCAGGGCGATCTGGGTCGCCGCGCGGGTGCCGTGCGGCGACGCATGGCGGAGCAGGCCGGCGCGGGCGCGAGCCCAGCCTCGCGCGCGGCGGCCGCCGAGCTGTCGCAACGGGCACGCGAGACCGCGCGCGCGCTCGGTACGACCCGACGCGGGGTCAACGACTCGCTCTCCGGAGACGCTCTCGACCGCGCGGTGCAGCGCACGGACGACGTCGCCGCGGCGCTCGCCGGGCTCGATCTCGACGAGGCGCGCCGGATGGCCGACGCGGCCGAGGAGGACCTCGAGCACTTCGAGTCCTTCGCGTTCCCGCCTTCGGGCTTCGGCGGTCCGCGCGCGACCCGTGCCGCGCGCGAGACGTCGCAGCGTGCGCGTCAGTCGCTGCGCCAGCTGCGGCGCCGCATCGACTCGCTCGTTCCGCGGGGCTCGGCCGCCGCCGAAGGACGCGATCTCGACGAGCTGCGCACGGCGGCGGAACCGCAACGGCGCACCGCGGCGGGTGCCGCACGCATCCGCGAGCGCCTGACGGAGGGCCCGTCCGGAGTCCCCATCTCCCTCGAAGGCGCCGAGACGATGCGCCGCGCCGAGGACGCGATGCGAACGGCGGCCGACGCCCTCGACCGAGGTGACCCACGCCGCGCGGGCGAAGCCCAGGATCGCGCGGCGCGCGCCATCGAGGACACGCTCCGGTCGCTCCAGCAGCAGGGGCCCTCGGAGCAAGGCTCGCAGTCCGGCTCGGACGGTCGCACGGGCGGGCGCGAGCGTGTGGAGATCCCCGAGGGCTCGGTCGACGAGGCGACGCGTGATCTCCGCAGGCGCGTGCAGGACGCGATGCGCGACGCGCCGCCGGAGCGGTTCCGCGACTCGGTCCGACGCTACTGGCGGGAGATCGCCCGATGAGAGCTTCGCCCCGAATCCCGCGCCGCCATGCATCGACGCGCATCCCCTCTCCCCGCGACGTGGGGAGAGGCGGGTTCGGGTGCGGGCGGGCGCTCCTTGCCTTCTTTTGCGTATGGTCGTGCACGTTCGGCGTCGCGCTCGCAGACCGAGACGACGCCGCCGATCGACTCGAACGTGTCGAGTCGCTCCTTCGCGAAGCCCAGATCGAGGAAGCCGAGCAGCTCCTCGGGCCCATCGCCGCCGCTCACCCGGACGCGCCGCGTGTGGCCATGTCCCTTGCGATGGTTGCGTTTCATCGGGGAGACTACGAACGCGCGCTCGCGGCGATGGACCGCGCGATCGCGGGCGCTCCGGCCGACTCGGTGCCCGAGGACTGGCGCACCTTGCGTGGGCTCGTGGCTGGATCGCGCGAGGTCACGCGCGGCTTCGTCGAAGAGCGCTCCGCCGACGGACGCTTCGTCGTCTCCTTCGCGCCGGGCATCGACCGCGTCCTGGTGCCCTATGCGCTGACGGGGCTCGCCGCTGCGCACGACGCCATGCACGAGGTGCTCGCTTTCAGGCCTCCGGGCCCCGTGCGTCTCGAGATCCTGCCGGACACCTCGGCGCTCGCCCGCGTCTCCACGCTCACCGTCGCGGAGATCGAGCGCACCGGCACCATCGCGCTCTGCAAGTGGGACCGTCTGATGGTGACGTCGCCGCGCGCGCTCGTGCGCGGCTACCCGTGGCTCGACACGATCGCGCACGAGTACGTGCACCTGGTGGTCACGCGCATGACGCGCGATCGGGCGCCGGTCTGGCTGCAGGAGGGGCTCGCGAAGATGCTCGAACGACGCTGGCGAGCCCGGCTGTCGGGCCGCGCCTCCGACGGCGCCGAGCAGATCGAGCCGAGCGTCCACGCGCTCCTGCTCGAGGCCGCCCGCGCGCGGACGTTGTTGCCCTTCGAGCGCCTGCACCCGTCGATCGCCCGGCTTCCGTCCCAGCGCGACGCCGCCCTCGCCTTCGCCCAGGTGTACTCGTTCGTCCGCTACCTCCATGGGGAGCGCGGTGACGCGGGCCTCCGCGCGGCGCTCGCCGACGTGCGCGACGGTGCGGACGCGCGCGAAGCGGTGGCCGACGTGATGTCCACGTCGTTCGGCGCGCTCCATCAGCGTTGGGTCGCCGCCCTCCTCGCGTTGCCCACGCCTCCGCGCGAGCGGCCCACGTATCTCGGCATGCGCTTCAGGCACGGCGACGGCCGCGTGGACGAGTCGCGTGACGTGGGCGTCACCGGCGCACGCCGCTTCGTGCGCATCGGCGACCTCCTGTGGGAGCGCCGCCGGGCTCGCGCCGCAGCCGTCGAGTACGGCCGTGCCCACGCCCTGGCACCTCGCGACCCGATCGTCGCGTCACGTTTCGCCATCGCGGCGCTCGAGAGCGGCGATCCCGCTTCGGCGGCCCGTGCGCTCGGCCCGATGGCCGTCGAGCAGCCCGAGCACGCACCGACACGGGCGGTGCTCGGAGCCGCGCTCGCCCGATCGGGGGACCGGACCGGAGCCCTCCCCCATCTCGTCGAGGCCATCCGCTTGAACCCTTTCGACCCCATGCCGCACTGCGAGCTCGCCGAGCTGGCTTCTTCCCCGGCCGATTCCGCCCGCGAACGCGACGCATGTCGGTTGTTGTCGTCTCCTGGACGATGATGGCCTGGCGCCAACTCGGGGCTCCCTGCTCACGCGGCTTGCTCCCGTGTCCGACGAGGTGATATCCCCGCGTCGGATGCTGGTGCGATTCTGGGGCGTCCGGGGGTCGTACCCGAGCCCCGGCGCGGCGACGGTCCGCTACGGCGGCAACACGTCCTGCGTCGAGGTCGTGTGCGGCGACACGCGCCTCGTCATCGACGCGGGCACGGGGATCCGTCGGCTCGGCAGGCACCTCGAGGCGGGCTCGCCGGTGCACCTGCTGCTCTCGCACACGCACTGGGACCACGTGCAGGGCTTGCCGTTCTTCAAGCCCATCTATCGCGAGGGCGAGCGCCTGACCATCTACGCGCTCGAGCGCCACCGTCAGAGCCTGCGCGAGATCATCTCCGGCCTCTGGGCGGAAGCCTTCTTCCCGGTCCGCATGGACGAGCTCGCGGCGCAACGCGAGTTCGTCGAGGTCCGTGCCGGCGAGACCTTCCACATCGGGCCCGTCACCGTCCGCACGGCGCGTCTGAATCACCCCTACATCGCGATCGGCTACCGCATCGAGCACGCCGGGCGCACGGTCACGTACGTCTCCGACACGGCACCCTTTCGCGACCTGCTCCTCGAGACGGAGGTCGTGATGGACCGACCCGATCTCACCAGGGCGCTGCCACCCGAGACGCGGCGCCAGCTCGACGAGATGGAGGCGAACGTCGTGTCCCTGGCCAAGGACGCCGACCTCCTCATCTACGACACGCAGTTCACGGAGACGGAGTACGCGGACCGTCCGCACTGGGGGCACTCCACGCCCGCGGTGGGGCTCGCCGTCGCGATGGCCGCGCGCGCGCGCCGGCTGATGCTCTTCCACCACGCGCCCGACCGCGCCGACGACGCGATGGACGTCATCCTCACCGAGACGCGCAAGCTGGCGCACGACGGAGTGATCATCGACGCGGCCTACGAAGGCCTCGAGGTGGAGCTCTGATGCGCGTGCGTTTCTGGGGAGCGCGCGGGAACCTGGCGACGCCCGGCGCCGAGTTCGTCCGCTACGGCGGCAACACGCCCTGCGTCGAGGTGCTCGCCGACGCCGGAGACCACCGGCTGATCCTCGACGCCGGCACCGGCATCATCCCTGCCGGGCGCGCGCTCATGGCGGAGACTCCGCTCGGCCGCGGAGCCGGCGAGATCCTGCTCATCCTCTCGCACCCGCACATCGATCACATCCAGGGCTTCCCGTTCTTCGCGCCCATCTACGTCCGCGGCAACGTCGTCCGCGTGCGGTGCGCGGCGACCGAGGGACGCTCCACCTTCGACGTGCTCGAAGAGGAGCTGTCGCCCAACTACTCGCCGCTCTATAGCCTCGACGAGCTGCACGCGACCTTCGACATCCAGGACTGGGACGGCCAGCCGATGTCGTCGGGCCCGCTCACCGTCTCCGCGTTCCCCGTCCCCCACGGCAGGCGCGAGTCGAGCGGCGTCCTCGTGCGAGAGGGCGCGACGTGCCTCGCGTACGTGCCCAACGTCGAGTACGACGACGAAGCTGCCATGACGCGCGTGGCCGACGCAGTGCGCGGCGCCAGCATGCTGGTCCACGACGCGATGCACGTGCCGGCCGACGTGCCTCAGCGCCGCGGCTACGGCCACTCGAGCTACGAAGAAGCGGTCCACGTCGCGCGCCGAGCGGGCGTGCGTCACCTGGTCCTCTTCCATCACGACCCCGATCGCGACGACGCGGCCGTCGACGAGGCGGTCGCCGCTGCACGCGCGCTCGCGCAGTCGCTGGGGCTCGACATGGTCATCTGCGCCGCGGCCGAAGGCTCCACGCTCGCGTTGTGAGCGGTCGGCCGGGAGCCGCGTGCGCTCCGATCGGCGGGTGCAGTAGCCGCTGGCGCGCGCGGGCACGCTGCGGGTTTGCGAAGGGAGCCGGTGGCACGGATGGCGCTACCGGCGCTGGCATGCGCATGCGCCTCGCTCCCGTCCTCGTGCTCCCGCTCGCGCTCCTCGGCTGCAGCGACGACGACCCCGCGGCCGACCCCGGCGGCGGCAACCCACCCGAAGCGCTCGAGGCGCCGACGCCCGAGGAAGGCCTCCAGATCTCGATGCGCGCCACGGCCATGCCCGGCGAAGAGATCTGGAAGTGCCAGGTGAGCGAGCTGCCCAATCGCTCCGTCGCCTCGGTCCATCGCGTCGTCTCACGACAGACCGCCGGGATCCACCACATGGACATCATGGTCCTGACGCTCGCCGGCGTGTCGCTCGAGCCGGGCGTCTACGACTGTGACGGCCTCTATCGCGAGCACACCGCGCTCATGGAGAGCGGCGTGATCCTCTTCGCGTCACAGAACGCGGACCAGACGGTTCAGCTGCCCGAAGGCGTCGCCGCGAACCTACCGGCGCGCCTGCTGGTCATGCAGGAGATCCACTACGTCAACACCACGAGCGAGCCGCGCGACGTCGCTTCCTACGTCAATGCGTACACGATGCCGACGAGCGAGGTGCGCGAGCAGATCTGGGGATTCGCCATTCGCGACACGCACCTCAACATTCCCGCCGCGACCGAGCACCACGAGTGGACGCGCTGCGTGATGAGCGAGGACGTCGACCTGCTCTTTCTCGCCTCGCACACGCACGAGCTCGGCGCCAACGTGACCGTGCGGAGCTTCGACGGCCAGCAGCCGGGGGAGGTCATCTACTCGAACGACGACTGGCACGCTCCGGTGCTGAAGCAGTTCGAGACACCCCTGCACGTCCCCGCAGGATCGGGCTTCGAGTTCGATTGCCACTTCATCAACCCGCGTCGGGAAGAGGTCCGGTGGGGATTCGCCGCGCAGGAGGAGATGTGCCAGATCGCCATCGTCTTCACGCCCGGCAGCTTCAGCGCGCGTTGCGACGTGGTCGATTCGAGCGACGGCGTGCTCGACGACGGCGACGGCATGGACGAGACGACTCCGCCCATGCCGTGACCTCCTCCGACCCGCTCCCCACTCGGGGAGAGAGGCCGGGTTCCGTGTTCACTCCGACGTGATTGCCAGATAGCCGCGTTCCTCGGGAGCCGTGGGGTGCGAGGCGTCCAACTACCGAGGAGCCGCTCTAGCGCGGAGCCGTCGTGGTGATGAGGAAAGCGCGACGCGAGTCCGCTCCCCGATCGTCGTCGGCGTCGCCGATGAACGAGATACAC
>JADZFZ010000780.1 GCA_020854145.1 Deltaproteobacteria bacterium
CGGGCATCGCCATCGACGCGACGGGCCCCGACCTCGGCGGCGCCCCGGACACCGGCCCCGCCGACACCGGCCCACCGGACACCGGTCCCGAGCCCGACTTCGGTGTCTTCCCGCCCTACGGCACGCCCCCCGAAGAGCTCGCACATCTCGTCTGAGCGCCGACTCTCGCGGCGGATCTAACGGCGCGGGCCGTCGCCGACTGCCACGCGCAACGTCTCGACCGCCACGGCGAGCTCTGCGTCTGCGCGTACCTCGCGCACGCGCGCATCGAACGCATCGCGGCGTGCGAGCAGAACGTCGGCGCTCGTGGCGGTGCCGGCGTCGAGCTCGACACGCGCGAGGCGTTCCGCTTCCACCGCGACGGCGCGCTCCCTGGACGCGGCTTGCACACGCTCGCGCGCGATCGCCACGCGGTCGTACGCATCGGCCACCTCGAGCCGCACCACGCGCACGGCCTCCGCGAGATCTGCGCGCGTCGCCTCGACACGTGCGCGCGCCGCCGTGCGTCCCGCGTCCGATCCGAACGAGTCGAACACGAGCCACGTCACCGTCGCGCCGCCTTCCCACGTCACCTGTTCGTCCGTGAAGCCCGTCGCGTTGCCCGCGTGTCCCGTGAGGTACGCGGCGACCACCGGAACCTGGGCGAATCCCGCTGCGCGTGCCTCGGCCTCGGAGCGATCCAGCGCCGCGCGGCTCGCCGCGACCAGGCCGCGCGTGCGCAACGCGCGATCGACGAGCGCGCGCACCGAGCCGGACGGCGGCGCCGCCGTGCTGACCGCTGCGTCCGGCGCAGCGCTCGAGCCCGTCAGCGAGCGGAGCAACCGTCGCGCGCGGCGGCGCTCCGCGCGGGCGACCACGAGCGACTCCGCGGCCCGCGCCGTCTCGACCTCCGCACGCGCGAGCGCGAGCGCCGTCACCTCACCCGCGTCCCGACGCGCACGCATCACCGACTCGTGCGCGCGCGACGCCGTGAGCGACACGCGCGCCGCTTCCTCGACGCGCGTCGCCGCGACCGCCTCGTGGTAAGCGCGAACGACGGCGATCGTGATCGACTCGTCCGTCGCCACCCGCTGCGCGCGCGACGCGCGAGCGTCCGCACGAGCTGCCGACAGTCGCGCCCACGAGCGCCCGTCGAGCACCGGCACGTGGACCGTCACGGCCCCATCGAGCTGATCTTCGGGCCTGAGGGTCACCTGGCGCGCGCGGCCATCCGCGCTCGGCAACGTCGCTTCCGACGCCTCGCCGTGCCGCGTGTAGCCCGCGCTCGCGACGACCGACGGCAGCAACGACGCGCGTGCGCGTGTGACGTCCGCGTCGGCCGCTTCGACCCGCGCACGCGACGCGCGTCCCGGCTCGGCGTGCACGAGCGCCGCACGTACGAACGCGTCCAGAGGCTCCGCCCGCGCCGAGCCGCCGGCAACCAATGGCGTGAGCACGAGGACGAGCCACGGAGCCACGCGAACGAGGGCGTGCGTATCCATGACGTCTCCTTCCCGCCCGCGCGTGCGTGCGTGCTGTCTACGTGTGCGCCCTCCGTAGAGCCTTCTCCGTCGAGGGTCAATCCCGCGCGGGCGTTCACATGCCGGGAGGTGCGCTCACGATCGCGTCGCGAAGCGCGTTCGGCTCGAGCGCCACGCCCTCACCATCCGAGCGCACACCGACCGCGCGCAAGGCACCGGAGACGTCGGGGAACTCGGCCGACCGGAGCCAGCGCCGCGCGGTCCGCGAGACGACCCGCCCACCCGTCGCACGGTCCATCGCGGCGATCAGCTCGTGCGCGGTCCACTGCCGCGCCTCGGAGCAACACGCACGCAGCCCCGCCATCGCCGTATCGAGCGACATGCGTCCGCCGCTCGTCCTTCGCAGCTCGACGTCGACGAGGAACGCGATGGCCGCACCCGCCCAGTAGACGCGCACGAACTCGAACGTCCTGAACACCGCCGCCGACTCGGCCTCGAGCGTCCTGCCGCTCCCGCTCCGTGCGCCGCGCCGAAACCCGTCCTCCAGGTTGCGCCACGCTTCGAGCGGCGTCTGCAGGCCGCCGCGCGCGCGCAGGATCTCCTGGTAGTAGGTCGCGAGCCCTTCACCGAGCCACGCATCGCTCCGCCGCACGTAGGGCGCAGCGAGATGCGACATCTCGTGGACGGTGACCCAGTTGCCGTCGAGGTCCGCGATCGTGGACGCCGTGTCGACGAGCAAGAACACCGACGCGCCGCCGCCGCGCCCGACCATGCCGAAGCCTTCGCGCCCCACACCGGGGATCGGCACCACCGTCACGGCCGCGCGCTCCACCGGGAACCGCCCGTACAGCGACGCCGTCGCGCGCGCCGCCCGCGCGAGCCACCCTCGGAGCGCGTCGCGCCCCTCGCGCATCGGCACGCCGGGATCGAGCCAGGCGACGTCGAGCGCGCCACCCGGCACCGGCACGCGGTCCGCCTCGAACCGACCGAACGCCCCGAAGCCCACGAAGCGGAACGTGCTGTCGGGCAGGACGAAGACGTCGCCCCTGCGCTCGAACGGGAACACCGTCCGGTACCCGTCGGGCAACACGACCCGCAACGTCGCCTCGACGGGCGCGTCGTCGTCGGGGCCCCACAACCACGCTCCGAACGTCGTGAACACGTCGGCGCCTACGCGAGCGACCAGCGGTGCACCGCCGCGACCGCGCACCGCCCCGAGGTCGATGCGGTAGCCGACACAGTCACCTTCGTCCGTGTCGGCCAGCACGATCCCGATCGCGTCGGTGCCGAGCGGCTCCCAGCGGTCGCCTTCTCGTCGCGTCGCGCCGACGAGGAGCGGACGCGCCGCCTCACGTCCCGGTCGCAACCTCGAGGGCGGCTCGCTCGCGAAGCACGCACGTACGTCGATGTGCTCGATCGACCGCGAAAGCTCCGCCTCGTAGGCGATCCGGTGGGGCGGGCGCGACGGTTCCGACGCCGCCGCGGCCGCCCCGCTCGGCGCGCGCGAGAGCTCGACGCGCCCGCCACCGCACGCGACCGTCGCGACCGCGACGAGTGACGCGACGGCGCACCCACGCAGCGTCCGATCGCGGTCAGCCGGGGTCGACTTCACCGATGCGCATGGTCGAGCGGCCCTCCGGGGAGCACAAGGGCAATCGCCGGCGCTCGTTCCGTTCTAGGCTCGCGTCGTGCCGTCGCCCCATCCACTCGTCGGGCTCGCGATCGCTGCGGCCGCGTCCGCGTGTCTGGTCTCGGCCTGCTGCTGTCCGCCGCCGAGCGGCCGCCCTTCGAGCGGGGCTGCCGACGTCGCCTCGCTCGAGGCGTATCTGGCGGCGTCACGCGCCGCGCTCGACCACCAGACCACCGCGACGCTCGCGACCTGCCGCGAGCACCGGCTGCTCGACGCGGCCGAGCTCGACGCGATGGACACCCACGAGCGCACCCTGATCGCTGCGACGGACAGGGCGTCGCGCGCCAACCCGAGCGGCGTGTGGCGCAAGATGTTCCCCGTCGGCCGTGCCGCCAGCCGTCTCGCCGAGCACCTGATCCCGCTCGGCGAACGTTGCCGGACGCGCGCCATCGACCTCGCACAAGCCGAGCGCGAGATCGCCCCGCGCCGCGCCGCCTACGA
>JADZFZ010000781.1 GCA_020854145.1 Deltaproteobacteria bacterium
CAGGACCTCGCGCAGGAAGCGGTGGCCCGCATCGGCGTCGAGGCGCGGGTGCCAGACGAGGTGGAGCGCGTAGGGGCGGAGCGCGACGGGCGACTCGAGCGTTCGCAGGCCGAGCGAGACCTCGTACCGCTTCGCGATCCGCTCCGAGATGGTGAGCACGTAGTCGGTCTCGGCGACGAGCTGGAGCGCGGTGAGGAAGTACGGGACCGCGCGCGCGACCGTGCGTGTCAGGCCGCGCCGACGGAGCACGTCGTCGAGGTAGCCTCCGGGCCTGCCGCGCGGCGCGACCTGCACGTGCGGCAGCGCGACGAGCTGCTCGAGCGTGAGGCGCTTGCCGACGCGCGGATGGTCGCGACGCACGACGACGACGAAGCGATCCGTCAGGAGCTGTCTCGTCCGCATCTCCTGGGGCAGCTCGCCGTAGATGCCGACCGCGAGGTCCGAGTCGCGGTCGCGGAGCAGGGCGGCGTCATCGGGCGTGTTGGGCACGAAGCGGAGACAGACGCCGGGCGCCTCGCGGCGGAGGATGCGATCGACCGCGGATCCGAGCACGGTCAGGACGTAGTCGGTGGCGTGCACGACGAACGTGCGCGAGAGCTCGGCCGCGACGAAAGGGCGCGCCGGCGTGAGCGTCTTCTTGGCTTCGGACACCACGTCGCGCACGCGGTCCTTGAGCTCCTGCGCGCGCGGGGTGAGCAGCATGCCGCGCCCGGAGCGCACGAGGATCGGATCGCCGAGGCGCTCACGCACGCGCGCCAGGGCGTGGCTCATCGCCGGCGTCGAGAGGCCCACGCGCCGGGCCGCACCCGTCACGCTCCCCTCCTGGAGCAACGCGTCGAGCGAGAGAAGGAGGTTGAGGTCCGTCGATTCCATGGCGTGCAATGCTGCAGCGTATGGATTGCATGGGGCAAGCGACGTCGGAGCGCTCGGACGTCCCGCCTGGGTGATGAAGGCGGACCGCTACCGGCGCGGGTTCGCCGCGCGGAACGCCTCGACGAAGGTGGGGTTCGTCGAGCCGATCGTGTGGGTCTGGCCCGACGCGGAGTAGCCGACCGGATCCGGTCGACAGCACTCGGGCTTACATCGCTGACGGCGGATGCGCGGGAGCCGGATGGCCCTGACGTACAGGTAGTCGCCGAGGAAGCCGAGGCCGAGCGTGAACATGAAGACGACGACCCAGAACCCCATGAACGGGATGGCGTTGGCCTCGTCCGCGTGGGCCTTGCAGGCGTTGCAGTACGGGATCTGCACCTTGTACGTGGTGGAGTGCACCGCGTTGCCGACGCGCTTGGAGCTGGCGACCGTCTCGTACGCCCATCCCGTCTCGGCGCGCGCGCCGCAGCAGGCACATACGGGCGGAAACACTGGGCGCTCGGCCGTGAGGACGATCGATATGGTGCCATGAGGTACCACGATCGCTGAGGACCGGAAAAATAGCCGTGTCGGCGCGGGGTCGACGCGCGCACGAGGGCGCGACCCGCGATCGCGAGCGCGTCCAGCATCACGCCGCGGCTGGGTGGCGGATCAGGGGAGGCTGTGCGCCGAGAAGAAGGCCCAGAGCTGGGGCTCGAAGCTCGGGTACATGTGCATGAGGTCCGAGATGATGGCGAGCTCGAGCCGGTTGTCGGCGCCCACGGTGCTCGTGGTCCACGAGAAGCGCGAGACGGTGCGTGTCCCCAACGTCACGGTGGTGTGCTCGTGGGCGTCGGAGAGCTGCGTCATGGTCAGGTACTCGGCGATCGTGCGCACGAAGAACGGCTCCTCGAAGATGGTCTCGTCGAGCGGGATGGGATCGGTGGGCGTGGCCCAGTGGGGATCCGCCGCGCCGGCCGAGAGCGCGAACGCGATCGGCCGCGTGGGTACGCGTGGCTCGACGCCCTCGAGGAATCCCGCGTGCGAGGCGACCGCGGCGAAGCGGTCGGGCAGGTCGTTGCCGAGCCGGCTCGTCATCTGAGCGCCGTTGGAGAAGCCGGTCGCGTAGACCCTCCGCGTGTCGATGACGGCGTCGGTGGCGAGGCGATCGATCATGGCGCCGAAGAACGCGACGTCGTCGCGCAGCGGATGGTCGGCCAGCGCGCGATCCCGAGCCGGGAGCGCAGCAATCTCTTCGGCGGTGCAGAGCGGGTGGTTCGTGAAGAAGCCCGAGCTCCACTTGGTCGTGACGCTCTGCTCGCCGGGGTCGTCGGTGTCGCCGTCGCCGTTGTCGTCCTGGTGGTAGCAGTAGCTGAGCGCGTCCGGGTACACGACGATGAAGCCCTCCGTGTCGGCCAGCGCGTTCCACCCCGAGTTGTTGAAGAAATACTCCCCCGTCTGGCTCGTGCCGTGGACCACGAAGACCACCGGTGCGGCCACCGAGCCGGCGACGCTCTCCGGCACGTACACCAACAGGTCACGCCGTTCGTCTTCGACCACGAGGCTCACGTCGTGCCGGCCCGGCACGTTCCTCGCGGGTCCGCCGGCGTCGCGGTCGGTGGGCCCGGCGTCGCGGGGGGTCGGGCCTGCGTCGCGCGTGGTGGGCCCAGTGTCGCGGTCGGTGGGCCCGGCGTCGCGCGCGGAAGGAGGACCGGAATCGGAAGGTGGACCGGAGTCCATCGACGAGGGGGGCGGCCCCGGTGGAACCGTCGGATCGCCGCCGCCGTCGTCGTCACCACAGGCGAAGAGCGCGAGAGCCACGACGCCGACGAGAGCGGCGGGTGAGGAAGAAACGCATGGGCGAAGGGCGATTCGAGCGTCGAGCTTCATGGCAGTACCTCACTGCAGGCGGCATGCCCCCAATCGATTCCGCACCATTATCCGTGATCGCAGGCGGTTCCGCGTGGCGGGACTTCGTCGGGGGTCGGCGCCTGGGGTGCGCGCTCGACGGGGTGTCGGGCGCTCCACCCATCGCCGTTCGCAGTGCCGACGCGGGGTGTGCTCGAGGACCCGATCGGTCGAGAGCGGGAGCTCGGTCAGCTCGGGCTCGACGCGCGCACGAGAGCGCGGCCCACGATCCCGAGCGTGTCCAGCATCACGCCACGCAGCGTGAGCGCGACCACGCGCTTCTTCCCGCGGCCGACGACGTGCGCGTGGATGGTCGGCCGCTCCACCGTCGCCGTGAAGCCCTTGGCCAGCTCGCTCCGCACGCGCTCGATGCGCGGCGTGGCGCCCCGCGGCAGGTCGCTCACGTGCTCGATCGCGGACTCGTCGTCGGGTCGCCGGAGCGCACGCGTCGCGGCCTCGATCTCTTCCGGTGTGCAACGCAGGAACGCCTTGCGCGTCCCGTCGGCGAGCTCGATGTCCATGCGCAGCAGATCGGCGGGCTTCTCGTCGGCGGGCGTCGCGTCGATGTGCTGCAGCCCGAGCCACAGCCTGTACATCCCGTGTCGTGCCGCGCGGCGCGGGAAGCGTCTCGCCACGGCCCGATAGCGCTTGAGCGTGGTGTAGCCCAGCGCCGGGAAGCGACGCTCGACGTACTCCTGCACCGTCGGCGCGACGCGCGCGTAGAGGTTCGACACGACGATCTCGTCGAGCGTCTTGCCGGCGTCCCACTCGGCGGCTCCCGTACGACCGGCGGCACGCTCCACGATGCGCTCGAGCGTCGCGAGCCGCTCCGCTTCGGGATCGCGACGGCGACCCTTCGTCGGGGTGCTCTTCGTCATGCTCGCCTTCGCCTTCGCGCGCGCCTTCGCCATCGTCATTCCCTCCGAGGCGCATGGTAGTCGCACGGCCCCGCGTCTTGCGGCACGCAACCCGCTCGGCTGGCGCACGGCGCGAGGTCCAGCGCTGGCCCTCTGTAACCATCGGAAAACAGAACGTTTTTCGGATCGACCTCGCCGCGTGGGTCGACCCCCGTCAATGCGTGAGCTCGGTCGCCTCGATCACGTCGTCGGTGACGAACGCGCCCGAGGCCGCGTCGAAGCGCCAGAGCTCGTAAGCGCCGAGCGCGTAGCCGTCGGGACCGAGCTCGACCGGGCCGCTCGCGCCGACGTAATCGACCTCGCGGCCGTCGCGGATCGCGGCGAGCGCACCGGCCAGATCGCCAGCTTCGATGGGCACGTCGCCCGCGTCGGAAGACGAGACGGAAACCAGCG
>JADZFZ010000782.1 GCA_020854145.1 Deltaproteobacteria bacterium
AAGAGGGATTCCACCTCGGCGCGATTGCCGGCGAGACCGGCAATCCCGATTCGAATGTTGATGCTCGGGTTGAAGACCGAGGTCGCCCACGCGCTCGACGATTCGTCGGTCGTCATGTTGGGGTGCCCGTCGGGGAGCAGGCACGGAGCGACCACCTCTCCGCCGCACGCGGGAACGACCTGCATCAGACCGAAGCAGCCGGATTCCTCGGCAGTCCAGCCGGTCGGCATGCCGCAAGGAAGATTGGTGCACCCGGCAGCGGTGTGATCGAATCGCGACTCCACGTAGATCATCGCCTTCACGATCATCGGGTCGGGCTCGCCCGCTTCCGCCGCGCGACGGAGAATGTCGCAGTCGAACGCATCGACGCTCACCCCCGTCTGCTCGGCGACGAGCCCGGTGCGCAGCGGATTCGTCGCGCAGTCTCCAGCCGTCGCATCGGCCTCCCGGCCGCCGTCGTGAGACGGGCTCGCAACGTCGGGCAACGACGTGTCGCGGCCGGTCGCGGCATCCGTCCCCGGCGCGCTGCCGTCGTCGTCGCCGCAGCCGAGCAGGAGAAGACCGAGGGCCGAGCCGACCAGCACGCGCGTTCGCATCGCACGAGGGTACCAGCTGGCCTCTCCCCATTCGGGATCGCCGGTTCGGA
Organism: Deltaproteobacteria bacterium; assembly: GCA_020854145.1. Classification (GTDB taxonomy): domain Bacteria; phylum Myxococcota_A; class Polyangia; order Polyangiales; family JADZFZ01; genus JADZFZ01. The sequence goes on from JADZFZ010000782.1 coordinate 647, forward strand.
GAGCGAGCCCGACGCTCGGCTCACGGCGTTCGCCATGCGCTCGGACGTGTTGCGACATCGCCGTCGCCCGCTTGCGCGGGCTCGGGCTCAATCGGTATCGCCCGGGTCGAGCGGGACCGGCAATTGGGGCGGCTCGGGCAATTGCGGCTGCGATTGCGGCTGATCCCTCGGGACCTCGAGCCGCGCGGGCGCCTCGATCGTGTCGGGGCCGGCGGGCAACGGGAGATTCGGGCGCGCGGGGCCGCCCGGACGACCGCCTCGGATCACCTGCGTCTTGGCGACGACGAGCACGGTCGCCACCGTGAGCAACACGAAGAGCAGCCCAGCCACGAAGTAGGCGCCCGTACGTTTGCCGTCCGCGCGCGGACGGCCCGCGACCTCGGCGGGCGCTGCGTCGGGGGGATCCACCGGCTTGGGTCGTCGGGTCTTGGTCTTCGCCATCGCGATCACAGCTCGTAGGTGCGGTCCGTGAGCATCTCGCCTTCGGCGGCGATGTGGCGCACGCGTACGGTGCGCGCCGTCGGGTCGAGCTCGAAGGTGGTGTAGTTGTTGGTGCCCGACGCCCAATCGAACTGCGGCGCGGTCAACATCGGCCAGAGCGCGTTGGCGGTTTGTGCGCCGGGGCCCGCGAGGACCTCCAACGCTGCGGAGCCCGGTCCGCTCGTGGAGACCCGGCCGATGCTCGCGAGGTGGAAATCGCCCGCGATCCAGAGGACCCCGCCGATGCCCATGTCGTCGATGTAGCGGAGGATCTCCTCGCGTTGCGCCGGGTAACCCTCCCAGCGGTCGCGCTGCGCGAAATCGAAGAAGCCCGGGAAGTCGCTGATGGGTACCGAGTTGGCGACGAGCTTGAAGACACACGGGCTCGCCGCGAGACCCGCTTTCAGCCAGTCCATCTGTGCGCGCGAGAGGTACTCGGCAGCCGGAGTGTCGCGCGTCGAGGGCCTCCGCTCGCCGCGACAATCGAGCACGAAGACCTCCGCCGTCGCGCCGAAGCGGAAGCTGCGCCAGATGCGGTCGGGCGCTTCGGCGCTCCGGCGAATCGGCAAGTGCTCGAAGAACGCGCCGCGTGCGGCCGCGATACGATCGGCGTCGATCGTCTCGGGGTTGAAGTCGTTGTCGACCTCGTGGTCGTCCCACGTGGCGAGCACCGGCGTCATCCGGCGGAGCGCGCGGTAACCCTCGCGCTCGAGGCTGGTCTCCCAATAGGCGCGGTAGCCGACGCGCGTCTCGGCCGAGTCGTTGTAGGTCGTGTCCCCGAGCAAGAGGAACGCGGTCATGTCGTCGCGCCCGCCGGCGTGCTCGAGCGTCTCGAGCGAACGCGTGTTGCTCGTGCACGAGCACGCGCCGAACACGAGGGTCTCGACGGCGTCGGCGGCCATGGCCGTGCGGAAGCGGCCGACGAGGCTTCGCGCCGTGCGCTCGGTGCCCGTCATCTCGAAGAACGCGTACCGGTAGCGCGCGCCCGCGACGAGCCCGCCGACGTCCACGTGCACGAAGCCGCCTTCCGCCGGAGTCACGGCCATCGTGAGGACTTCGCGCAGGTACGTGTCGCCCATCATCTCGAACACCGCGAGCTCGAGCGGGCCGGTGCCGTCGTAGCGCGTCCAGACGACGACGTTCGTCTCGGTGGGGTCGCCGCTCGCGACGCCGAGCGGGAACGACATCGACTCGGGCACCGCGTCGGGTGTGCCGGGATCGGGCGGAGGGCCCATGTCGCGCGGCCCTGCGTCCGGCGGACCGAGATCGGTCACTGCGCCATCGGCAGGACCGGCGTCGGGTGTCGCCGTGTCGGGCGCGCCGAGGTCCGGCGGCGGGCCACCGTCGGGTGCTCCCGTGTCGGGCGTCGTCGACGTTGCGTCGTCGTCGCCGCATGCCGCGAGCAGGCCGGCCGTCGCGACCGCGCTCGTACGCAAGAAGGAACGCCGCGTGGGCGGCGGCGAAGAGGGATCGTCGCCCGAAGCCATGGGGCGGTTTCTTCCCAGCGCGCTTGCCGCCGTCAAGGCAAACTCCTCGGGCGCATGAGCGTCCCCACGTCCGTCGATCCCCGTTGGCTCGACCTCGTGGACGCGGTCGCGAGGCGGCGGCTCGGCTCGCGCGACCGCACCGGCCCAGCGCTCTCGGCTGCGGTGCGTGCCGTCTCGGCCGTCTACACCCGGCGCGAACGGACCGGGCCAGCGAGCCTCGCGTCCACGGCGGGCGCGGACGACGTGCTCGCCGCGCGGCTGCGCTTCTTCCTTCCGCGCGATCTGCCGAAGGTCGGCGGTCCGCTGCGCGAGCTCGCGTGGGCCGGGCTGTTGCGTACGCACGGAACGCTCCGCGTGCTCGACGTCGGCGCGGGACTCGGCACGAGCACGTTCGGGGCGCTCGACACGATCGGTTCGCTCGGAGCCGGCGCCGACCTGGCGATGGAGGTCACGGCGCTCGACACCGATGCGCGCGCGCTATCGATCTTTGCGGATCTCTCGGAGGCGCTCCGGGCGGCACCGTGGGCGAGCGAATGGCCGCGTCTTCGCGTGCGCACGCTCGTCGCCGACGCGATGGATCCCCGGCGCATCCCGCCCGGGCCTTTCGATCTCGTCGTGGCCGGCTTCGTGCTGAACGAGCTCTCGGCGGCGGAGGAAGGGCACGCCGCGGCCGTCTCGCTCGCGGAGTGGTTGCGTGCGCTGGTCGCGCGTGTCTCTCCCGACGGCGCGCTCGTCGTGCTCGAGCCGGCGCTCGCCATGAGCGCCCGCGCGCTCCACGCAGCCCGAGACGTCCTGATGCAGGTCCCAGGGCATGTTTGCATTTTTGCTCCGTGTCTCCACGCCGGCCCGTGCCCGATGCTCGAGCGTGCGCGCGACTGGTGTCACGAGGACGAGCCGGCGAGGTTGCCGCCGGCGCTCGCCGCCGTCGCTCGCGGGGCGGGGCTGCGATTCGAAGGCCTGACCTTCAGCTATCTGACGCTGCGGCGCGATGGGGCCACGCTCGCCGGTGCGCTCGCACGCGGAGACGCGCGCTTCCGCGACCGGAGGGCGCTGCGGATCGTCGGCGGCGCCCGCCCGACGAAGGGCAAGACGACCATCACGGCGTGCGCGGAGGGTGGGCGGGTCGAGCTGATCGAGCTCGCGCGCGACGTGGGGCGCGACGGGGTGGTCGGGCAGCTCGCGCGAGGGGACGTGGTCGGTGTCGTCGCGCCGCAGGGAGCGACGTCGGTGCGGCTGGGCGCGACCGATGGGACCGCCGAGTCGGCCCCTGTCGTACGGGCACGGCCGTCGTCGTCTGACCCGCAGCAAACGGGTCGGCTTCTTCCCCGGTGAAAATGGACGCAGGGGCTGCTACACAGGAGGCCACGTGCAGCAACCCAGCGCCAACGGTATTGCACCGGCTCCGAAGGCACCCGGCCGGCTGGGCGTCGCGTACGTCACGCTCGCGGCGCTGACCGGGGTGCTGATGCTCGGGTCGTTGGCGATGGTCTTCGGGTACGCGCCGCAGGCGCAGCTCGCGGCCGGCGGCATCGTGCAGAAGATCTTCTACTTCCACGTGCCGAGCGCGTACGTCATGTACGTGGGCGTCGCCGTCTGCTGCGTCGCGAGCATCGTGTACCTGATCACGCGCAAGGACACGTGGGACGCGGTCGCGCTCGCCGGCGCCGAGATGGCGTGCGTCTTTTGTCTCATCGTCCTCATCACGGGCCCGCTCTGGGCGCGTCGCGCGTGGGGCGTCTACTGGGTCTGGGACGCGCGACTGACGACGACGTTGCTCTGTGGGCTCGTTTTCATCGCGTATCTCGTGCTTCGCGCGTTCGGGACCGACGGCGAGGCGGAGAAGCGGTTTGCCGCGGCGCTCGGGATCTTCGGCGCGGTCGACGCGCCCTTCGTGCACTGGTCGGTGCAGCGTTGGCGCGGGCAGCACCCGACGGTCATCACGTCGCGCGGCGGCGGGCTCGACCCGGACATGAAGACGACCCTGCTCGTGTGCTTCGTGGCCTTCACCGCGTTCGCGGTGCTGTTGCTCTGGACGCGGATCCGTGCCGAGCTCGACAAGCAACGTGTCGCGCGCCTGCGGCTCGAGATCGCGGCGCACGGACTCGGCGAGGACGGATGAGCAAGCTCGTGCGAGCGATGGTGTTCCTGGCGGCGGTCGCGGCCGTGGTGGTCTCGTCGGACGTGCGCGCCCAAGATCCTGCCGAGGCACCCGCGCCGGGCAAAGCCCAGCCCGACGATCGCCACATGTCGCCGGCAGAGGCGCGCGCGCAGCAGTTCCAGCGCGTGGAGGGTCCACAGACCGAGGCGATCGCCGCCGGGCCGTTGCTCGTCGGGGCGTACGGCGCCATCTGGGTGCTGCTCTTCGGGTACCTCTTCCTGGTCGCGCGACGGCAAGCGGCGACACGTGCAGAGCTCGTGTCGCTCGAGAAGCTCGTCGCGGGCAAGGCGCGCGCAGCCGATGCGCGACCGGCGTCCGAGCCCGCTCCCGCGGGCGCGCCCGACGCGAACGCATCCGAGCCGTCTTCCGGCGCGACCGCGTCGAAAGAGCCGGAGCCGAGCGCGGCGACCGACGAGCCGAGCTGACGTCGTGAGCTGGCCGACCGCGGACCACGCCATCTACATCCCGGCGATCTTGCTCGTCGGAGCCGTCCTCGGCTACGTGCTCGGCGTGCGCGCGGCGCGCGCCGAGCTCGACAAGAAGCGACGCCGCGAGCGCGAGTGAGCGCCGGCGCGTCCGGTCCGGGCACAATCGAAGGAGAACCGTCATGCCGTTGTCGTTCGACCTCACGGAGGAGCAGAAGGCGCTCGTGGAAACGGCGCGCGGGTTCACGCGCGACCGCATCATCCCCGTCGCCGCCAAGTGCGATCACGACTCCAAGTTCCCCGAGGACGTGTATCGCGCGGCGTGGGAGCTCGGTCTCGTCGGCCCGATCGTCCCGGAGGCATACGGTGGCGTCGGCGCGTGCGAGCTCGACCACACGCTGATCGTGGAAGAGATGGCCTACGGCTGCTCGGGCATCCAGACGAGCATCACGGCCAACTCGCTCGCGGCGACGCCCGTGATCCTGGCGGGCAACGACGAGCAGAAGAAGAAGTACCTCGGCATGCTCACGTCCGAGCCCGTGTTCGCGGCGTACGCGACCACGGAGCCGGCCGCGGGCAGCGACGTCGCGGGCATGCAGACGCGCGTGACGAAGCACGGCGACGACTACGTGCTCGACGGGCAGAAGTGCTTCATCACGAACGCGTCGTGGGCGAGGTGGTACGTCATCTTCGCGACGGTGGACCCCGCCAAGAAGCACCGCGGCATCATGGGCTTCATCGTCGATCGCGACACGCCCGGTCTCTCCATCGGCAAGAAGGAGGACAAGATGGGCCAGCGCGCGAGCGACACCGCGACGATCATCCTCGAGGACGTGAAGGTCCCGAAGAAGAACCTCCTCGCGGACGAAGGGCACGGCTTCAAGCTCGCGATGCAGACGTTCGACCGGACGCGCCCCGACATCGGCGCCATGGCCGTCGGCGTCATGCGCCGCGCGCTCGACGAGTGCACCCGCTACGCGCTCGAGCGCAAGACCTTCGGCGTGCCCATCGCGCAACACCAGGCCATCCAGTTCATGCTCGCCGACATGGCGATGAAGATCGAAGCGACGAAGCTCCTCGTGCAGAAGGCGGCATGGATGCTCGACGAAGGTGCGCCGAGCTCGATCGTGAGCGCGTACGCGAAGGCCTTCGGCGCGGACAGCGCGATGCAGGTCACGACCGATGCGGTGCAGATCTTCGGCGGCAACGGCTACATGCGCGACTACCCCGTCGAGAAGCTCATGCGCGACGCCAAGATCCTCCAGATCTACGAAGGCACGTCGCAGATCCAGCGCATCGTCATCGCGCGCAACGTGATGGCATCGTCCGGGTGAGAGATTCGGGTCCGCCCCTCACCCTGCCTCTCCCCGCGTTGCGGGGAGAGGGGACGCGCGTCCATGGGCGGAGCGCGAATCCCGGGCTTTTCGTCCTTGCGGTATGTGGGATGTCCGCCATGCTGGCTGCAGCCTCGGCGTGCAGCTCGCGCGAGCCCCCGCCGCCGTCGCCGTCCTCGTCGACGGGCACGCCGCCGGCCGTCGACGAGCCGCCGGGCAAGCGACCGCCGCCCACCAAGACGGCCACGACGGATCCGGTCGCGCCGGCGACGACCGATCCGACGCCGAGCACCCCACTTGCCGTCGAGGACGCCGGATCCGCCTCGGCCGCGGCTCCTTCCGCGACGGCGGACGCCGGTGTCCCGTGGCGCCCGTCGTTCGGCGTCGACGTCGCGGCCACGCTCGAGCGGCTTCGGACGGCTTCTCCGAGTGGCTTTCGCGCCATCGGCACCACGTCGCTGACCTTCCGCGTCACCTTCACCGACGGATCGCGGTGCGCGTTCAAGCCGCGCCGGACGCCGGGCATCGACGGTTGGAAGGCCGAGATCGCGGCCTATCGACTTTCGCGGCTTCTCCAGATCGAGAACGTGCCGCCCACGATCGGGCGCAGGTTCCGTCGACGCGACGTCGAGAGCATGCTCCGCGGCGCGATCGGGGACGAGCGAGCGGACGCCGAGCTCACGCGCATCGTCTGGGAGCGCAACGGCGAGGTGCGCGGCGCGGCCATCTTCTGGGTGCAGGGGCTGCAACCGAGCAACCTCGACGGGCGCGACGGCATGGGTCGATGGCAGCGGCAGCTACGCCACGGCGGCGGGCTGCCGGAGGCCGATCGACCCCTCTTCGCGCAGCTCTCCGACCTCCTCGTGTTCGACTACCTCATCGCCAACGCCGACCGGTGGAGCGGTGCCAACGTCGGTCTCGACGGAACCGGTCGCGTCCTCGTCTTCCGCGACAACGACAGCGGGTTTCCCGACTCGGTCAACGCCACGCGCCACGAACGCGTGCTGCGTCGGCTCCAGCACGCCGAGCGCTTCTCGCGGCACATGGTCGAGCGTCTTCGCGCCATCTCGCGCGAGGACGTCGTGCGCGTCATGGCCGAAGATCCCGAAGGCGAGATGCTGAGCGCGCGCCAGATCGATCAGCTCATGGAGCGGCGCGAGTCCGTCCTCACCTACGTGCAGTCCCTCATCCGCGCCAACGGCGAAGCCGCCACCCTGTACTTCTAGCCCGAGATCGAGCGCATCTTCCCCAGCCCGTTCGTCCTGAGCGCCATTCGAGCGAAGCGAGCAAGGCAGTCGAAGGACGCGATCGCGTGCTTCGACCGCCCTCGCAAGCTCGGACGCTCGGCACCGACGGTTGTTCTGGGTCTGGCTGCTAGGTCGCGGGCTTGGCGGATTTCTCCGCTGCAGGACGCTTGCTGTCGCGGATCGGCTCGAGCTCCTGCTTCGAGATCTGCACCGTGTCGGAGAGGGCCACGCTGTCGGCCTCCTCCTTGGAGCGGATCGCTTCCGCCATGATGACGAGCCGCTCGACCTCGTCGCCCTCGAGCTCGACGGAGCCGTGCTCGCCCTTCATGCGCAGCCGCGGAGGAAACGTGAGCCCGAGGATCTCCGCGCGGCGCTCGAGCACCGGCGAGACCTTCTCGCGCAACCGATGGGTCATGGCGCGCAGCCGATCGTCGGACGGCGGCGGCGGCGCGGGAGCCTGCCGTCGCGTGAGCGCGACCCCGAAGCCCGCACCGGCGACGAGCCCGCCGACGGCGGCCAGGATCGACACGAGATAGTCCAACGCCCGAAGGATACATCAGGCCATTCGGCTCCACGCGCGCGACGCGCGAGCCCGGCGCCGCCCACGCTCACACCACTTCGATGCGACCGAGCGACTCGCGCAGCGCCGCGAGCGGACGATGGGACTCGAGCGAGCGCTCGATCGTCTGCTCGACCTCGCGCCCGCTGCCCACGTCGACGATGCGCACGCGTTTGCGTCCGCTCCGCTCGACCTCGAACACGACGCGGACGGGCTGGCCGCGTGGACGCGCGGGAATCCCCTTCAGGACGACACGCCCGATCGTCGCGCAGGCCTCGGGGGTCTCGCTCTCTCCCTCGAACAGCGGCACGACGATCTCGGTCTGGCCGTCGATCATCGTGTGGTACACGCGCTCGCGCGACGCCGGCACGGGCGTGTCCGGCGGCAACAGCACGTCGACGACCAGGCGCTGCCCGCGGTGCGCCCCGACGCCGAACCCGCGTGCGAGGGCGTCGATGACGTCGGGCAGCGACACGCCGCCCGTCACCACGGCGCTCGTCGACACGGAGGCCAGCTCGGGGGAGGTCTCCACCGCGATCGAGCGGCCCGCGCCCGCGTAGTACCGCGCGTAGTGCGCCGCTCCCTGGGCCACGATCGTGGCCGGATCGAAGCCCTCGATGCGCGGCATCCGGCCGAGCGCGCGTGCCACGCGCTCGCGTACGAGCGGCATGCGCGTCGAGCCGCCCACGAGCAAGACGTCGCGTAGCTCGGTCCAACCCACGCTCG
>JADZFZ010000783.1 GCA_020854145.1 Deltaproteobacteria bacterium
AGCGCGAAACGCGGATGCGGCGGGTGCCGAGGGTGGTCTCGTTGCCGTCGGCGTCGCGCGCGCGCACCTCGACGATGTGGCAGCCGCTCATGCCGGACGTGTCGACGGTCGCCTCGTAGCCGACCGCGTCGCAGCCGGCGTAGCCGGGCCACGCCGCGCACACGTCGGGACGCGCGATGCCGTAACGCGCGTCGAGCGCACGCACGCCGTCGACGAGCACGGTCACGCTCGTGACCGCGCGATTGTCGAGCGCCCACCCCGACACGCGCACGCTCGCGTCGACGACCTCGTCGGATCCCGGCGCGTCGAGCCAGCCGAAGGGGCCGAGCGCACCGTCGAGCCACGCGGTCTGTCCGGCGATCGTGTCGTACGAGCCGAGCACGAGGTAGGCGCGTGCGTGGACGGTGCCGCGCGCCGGCAGACCGAACGAGAAGCGCGCGCGCACGTTGTTGAACGGCAACGAGCGCAGCTGCCACGCCTGGAACGTGCGCAGGCGATTCTCGTAGTAGATGCCGACTCCGTAGTCGCCAGCGGCGTTCTGCAGCGCCACCCAGCCGTCGGGGCTCTCGAAGTCCTCGTAGTTGAAGCCATCGCCGCCTGCGGGCGTATCGACCGGGACGTCGCGGCCGGTCGAGTCCATCACGCGGTAGAGGTCGGGCCCGCCTTCGCCGTTGGCCGAGTAGAGCGTCGGCATCTCCTGGTTCGTCGCGCGGTGATCGACGTCGGACAGGTTCTCGATCGCGTACTCGAGCTGCACGACGTGCGTGGCGACGAAGCGCATCGTCTGCACGACGCGCACGTCCGAGCGGCGCATGCGCAGCGCGGCGTCGCGGCAGCCGCTGTCGCTCTCGCAGTCGGCGCGATCCCAGTTGGGGTTCCAGAAGAGCGGGACCGTCGCGATGCGGAGCGCGCCGTCGACGAAGTCCACCGACTCCACGCCCGAGCCGACGTTGCAGCGATTGCCGCCCTGCACCGGATCCCATCCGAGATAGGTGATCGACGCGGGGCACGAGGTGGGCGTCGAGGCGCAGCTCGCGCTCGCGGCGCAGCCCTGCATGTGGCGATCGGGGTCGTAGAAGGCGACCTGCACCTCGCGCCCGGTGTCGTTCGCGTCGATCGTGTTCGTGTCGTTGGTGCCCGGGCCCATGCCCTCGCCGATGCCGAAGAACACGACGGATCCGCCCCACTCGCGGCGCGTCCCGATCTTCAGGAAGCCGGTCGCGTCGTAGAGGTAGTCGTCCGAGAAGCCGTCGACCGTGACGGTCTCGTGGCGTCCGGCGGGACTTTCTCCGGCGAGCGCGGTCGATGCGATCTCGCTCGGTGCGGGCACGCCGGGACAGAGATCGGGGCCCGTGTCGAAGGTCGCGGCGTCGCGCGGTGGAGGCGCGGCATCGGGGGGCGGCGCAGGCGGCGGAGGCGGAGCTCCATCGCGCGGCGCAGGCGCGGTGTCGGGCCCCGGGGCTCCGTCGGCGCTCGAGCCGTCGGGGTCGGCGTCGGGTGACGTCGCCGCCGCGTCGCGCTCGGGCGAAGCGTCGCGCCGCGGTGTGCCGGTGCTGCTGCCCGCGCACGCCGCGAGTGCCCACAGGATACCCAGACCGCACCACGCTCCGGCGTCTCTCACGGCGGCGGAGTCTATCGGAAGCGAGGCGCCACCGATGGATGGAGGCGGACGACTCGACGGTGCTCGCGCCTCACCACGATCGCCCCCGAGTCGGGGGAGGGGTCCGTCACGGGGTGCGCGCGCGCGTGGCGGGCTCCCAGCAGAGCATCGTCCGGCAATCCGCAGCGCCGCTGCTGACGCACGCGGTCCGCGTCGTCCGCACCTGCTTGCAGCCCATCTGCGTGAACAGCACGGACATCGTCTCGGTGGTGATCTCGCAGAGCACCGGATGGTGACCGTCCCAGTCGAGGATGGCGGACTCCGCGCGTCCCGGCCCCGTGATGGCCATGTACCGCTCGCCGGTGGAGTGCAGCTGTCGCCAGCCGCGCCCGATGTAGCGCGCATAACGCTCCGGAGACGCGAGCATCGCGAACAGCCACTTGTACAGGCCGCGCAACAGCGTCGTCGCGACGGCCTCGGTGCCCTCGCGGACCATGCGGGCACGCACCGCGGGCGACAGGCCCGCGCACACACCGTCGAGCATCGTGTTGCAGAGCGCGGACGGGTACCAGGTGGAAGCGAGCAGCCCGAGCGCGGGCTCGTTCGGGCGAACGAGCGTGGCCAGGCGCGGAGGAAGGTCGGCCACGATGGACTGCAGTCGCTCGCGTCCGCCGTCCCAGGAACGTCCGTACCAGAGGATCAGCTCGCGAAACGCAGCTCCTTTGATGGATGGCTCGTTCACGGCTCCGGTGCTCCGATCGCGGTCGTCACGGGCCTGGCAAGCAGGACGGTTCGCCGCACACGTTGCAGGGCGGCGGCTGGCACAGGCCGTCGCAGCAGATCCGCGTCGGAGAGCTGCCACACTGGCCCGTCGCCTGGGTCCAGTCGGTGCTCGAGGCCACACCGCACTGGCTGCACGGGTTGTCGGGCGCTTGCCATTCGCCGCCCGCGTAGCACCGACCGGAGATCAGGCACCGACCCGCGACGATGGCGTGCTCGCAGGCGCCCGCGTCCGTGCACCGCTCCTCGGTGCAGTCGAATCCGTCGTCGGGGCACGGGCACGGCAGCTCCGCGTCGGCAGTGCCCGAGTCGGGCCCGGCGTCGGCTGCTGCATCGGATGGAGCGCCGAGGTCCGCGGCGCCGGAGTCGGCGGCCGCATCGAGCGGCTCCGAGTCCGTGAATGCTGCGTCGGATGGAGCGCCGAGGTCCGCGGCGCCG
>JADZFZ010000784.1 GCA_020854145.1 Deltaproteobacteria bacterium
ATCGCCCCGCCCCACGCGCCGGAGACCACCACGTCCGCCCGCGTCGCCGGGGGAGGTTCGCCCCTCGAAGCGGACACGCGCGCTCGGTGGCGAGCTGGCCCTCGTCGTCGCCACGCCGCTCGCAGATCCCGCCGAGGCGGCGCGGTGGCGCAAGCAGCTCGCTCGTCTGGAGCGCGCGAGCGCGGCCGAGGCCGAGCAGCTGGACGAGCGATTCGAGGCAGTGGACGAGATCCTCGCCGACGCGGTCTACCTGCAGGGGGGCTTCCGCGATTCTCCTCGGTCCGCTCCTTCTCGCGCCCGCTGCGGGCCCAGCGATCGCGCCTGAGTCGAGGCTCGCCACAGCGGGCCGCAACGCGACGGGGTTGTCGGTCCCAAGGCTTCAGGAGCATGCTTGCCGAGATGCGGGGGCAGGTCGTCCGACTGCGCGCAGCGCTGCTCTTGGCGCTCGGCGCCTGCGAGGCCGACGATGCGCCCGCGCCCCCGCCATCCACGGGCCCCGCCTTCCGCGCGGTCACGGAGGTCGAGGCGGTCGAAGAGCTGGTCGACCCCGCGGTAGGAGCGACGCTGACCCTCGGCGGCGCGAGCCTCTCGATCCCCGCGGGAGCGCTCGCGACCCCTGCGCTCATCCGGCTCGTGCGGACGACCAACCCTGCGCTCGAGCTCCCCGAGGACGACGGCGCTCTCGGCGGGCACACGGCCCTCTGGGACAGCGGCTTCGCGATCGCGTCCGACCGTCAGGTCGCGCTGCTCGCCCCTCTCACCCTCGAGCTCCCCATCGACCCGTCACGCCTGCCCGCGGACACAGCGGCGGACGCCGCGGAGGTGAGCGCGTTGACGGGCGGCTTCCTCGTCGTGCAAGGCGCACCGACCTCGTTCAGCGGCTCGCGCCTGCAGGTGCTCCTCGATCCGCCGTATCTCCCGGAAGGGCTGCCCTTCACCGGAGCGCCCCGTGCGTACGGCTCGCTCCCGTTCCAGGTCGTCATCGGCGCGTTGGCGGTCGTCGGTCCCAACATCCAGGCGTTCATCGCGACGATTGACTCGGGCCGCCTCACCTTCGGCGAGATCGTCTCTCCGCACTTCCGCGTGAGGTACCGCGGCAGCACGACGCCGAGCGAGGCACAGGAGGTCGCCGATGTGCTCGAGGCGGCGCACGCCCTCTACGTCGACGATCTCGGCTTCTCGCTGCCGCGCCTGCTCTCGACCTTCACACGGTACGTCGTGTACCTCGACGACTTCGCCAATCACACCACCGTGCGCGGGTCGCCGGCCGGCTTCACGTTGCCGGGCAGCGTGCTCGCCAACGGAGCGAGCTACATCGACACCAACCCGACGAGCGCCGGCAACAATCGCCTCGTCGTCGCCGCCCACGAGTACTTCCACGCGGTCCAGTACGGTGCCGTCGCACGGGTGGTGCCCAACTCCTTCGGGAAGTTCCTCGATCCCGAGGCGACGTGGCTGTTCGAAGGGACGGCGGCCCTCATGGGCGGGCGGGTCGCGGCGGGAGCGCCGGGCCCGCGCCTCGATCGCGGGCTCGCCCAGCACCCGAGCCCGTCCCGATCCATCTACGAGCCGGCCCCGCTCGAGTCACAGGCCAGCCCAGATCGCGCCGAGCACCCGCCCGAAGACGTCGCGCAGGAGCTCTTCCACTTCATCGAGCTGCAGCTCGGGCACGACGACTTCTACCGGCCCATGTTCGAAGGGCTCGGGACCGACTGGCCGTTGGGCTCGAGCGAGCCCTCCGTGCTCGCGGTGGACGGCGTGCTTCGCGGGCTGGGCACGAGCCTGGGCGAAGCGTACGGCGAGTGGGTGCGCGACCTGCTGTTCGATCACCCGGCGCGTTACGGCGGCGACCCAGTCCCGGCTGTGGCTCACGCGCTCGACCCGACCGGTGCGACGCCCGTCGTCATCACCCACACGTTGCCGCCGCTCGCGTACGACCACCGCCGCATCACGGTGCCGGCCGGGGTCGCCGACGCGGAGGACCAGCCCGCTGACCTGTCGATCACGCTGCAGGTCACGGCGGGCGACCCACTCGATGTCGTCCTCTTCGCGGCCGGCAACGCCGGCGTCGAGGAGCTCCAGCCGCTCGACGCGGGCACCGACGAGCTCGTCACGCTCTTCGGTGTTCGGCGCACCTACGACCGCACGCTGAGCGTCGTGGTGGCCAATCGAGGGACCGAGCTCTCGGCGTCGGCGAGCTACCGGCTCACGTTCGCGCTCGCGGGCGACGACGTGCAACCCAGCACGTTCCGCGATGCGACCCGCGGCATCCTCGTCTACTCGTCGAACCCTACCGAGGGCACCGATCACGTCTTCGGTCGCGACCTCGCCAGCGGCCAGACGTGGGAGGTCGAGCTGCCGGTGGACATGGATGGGTGGGTCCGTCGCTTCGTGCGCGGCGCGACGCCCGAGGGGACGCTTCTCGTGGCCGACGAGGTCTTCCGGCCGAGCGGCGGCCGCGACTATTACGCGCAGGCGCTGTACACGGTGGCGGAGCACGGTCGGGCGCAAGCTCGGGAGCTGCTCGGCGAGTGCACGGAGCTCGCGGGCCACGCCGACGAGCCGTCCATGGACGACGACGGTGTCGTGTACTTCCTGGGCGAGGTGATGGTGGAGGGCCGGCTGAGCCAGGCTCTCTTCCGCTCCACCCTCGTCGGCTGCGAACGGCTCCCCGTCGACCTCGACGGCGACGGGACGCAGGACGCGGGACTGCGCGCGCTCCGCGTGTCGCGTGAGGGTCTCCGGCTCGCGATCCAGGCAGGCGACAGCAGCCTCTATACGTTGCCCGCCAGCGGCGGCGTCGCCGAGGGCCCATTCCGAGAAGATGGCCGGCTCGTGCAGGACGCCGACCCCTCCCAGCTCGCGTTCGCCGACGACGGCTCGGGCATTGGCTGGTGGGAGACGTACGTGCCGACGAACGGCGACCCGCCGATCCCCCTCGGTCGTCCGATCACCCCGGTCGACGGCACGCTGCTCTTCGCGGCCGGCCGGTTCGTCTGGGAGGAGCACGGCACGACGCCGACGCTCGTGTACCAGGTGCCCGGCGGCGACACGACGCGCCTCCCGATCCCCGACGGCGTGCGCGTCGGGCTCCACCTCACGCGCAGCCCCACGAGCGACCACGTGTGCTTCGGAAGCTCGATGGGCATGTTCTGCGTCTCCGACGCCAGCAACGAGTACCTGCGCCTCTCGAGCGAGACGGGCGTCCCCGTCTACTACCCGTAGGCTCGGCCGACGCCCGACGATCATGGCGGGATGCAGCCGCCTGCGCCCGATGTGCCTCGACGCCGACCCCGACGAAGACGCCACCATGTCCCGCACCGCGAGAGGCACGACGAGCCGCTCGGCCGCCTTCGTCGCCACCAGCGCGAGCGCCCTGGGGAGCGCTGGTGCGCGTCGGCGCAGTCATTCGAGCGCCAGGCCGATCAGGCAGTAGCCAACGGCGACGAGCTCGATTGCGACGAAGCTCACGACCCCGACGGGCACGAACTGCGTGAAGCCGAAGCGCACGCGCGCGCCGTCGTCGCCGACGAGGTCGGTACGCTCGGTGAGCGACTGAGCGAGCGGACCGGCCGTCGCAGCGGTCAAGAACAGCGAGCTGCCCGCGCAGACCGAGAGCGCGAGCCCGACGTACACGACGTTCGGCGGCAACCGCGTGGCGAGGACGGCCGCGACCTCGAGCAGCGCCGCCATCGACGGGCCCGCCGAGAACACGCCCGTGACGACGCCGACCAGGAGCAGAAAGAGGACGAGCTGCACGGACGGCGGCACGGGCAGGCTCGTGAGCCCGGACGCCACCAGCGTGAAGACTCCCGTGCGTCGGACGGCGCCGACCATGACGAACAGGGCGAGCAAGAACAGGACGGCCTCGACGTCTACGCGGGTGCGGATCGCGCGCTCGCCGAACGCAGGTCGTGCGGCGAGCGCGATGAGCACGCCTACCCATCCCACGAGGTCGGCCGAGATCGGACCGCTGGCCGGAAGGAGCGTCCAGGCGGCGAGCATCGCGACGAAGACGATCGACAGCCAAAGCACCAACCGTCGCTCGAGCCGCGCGCCGCGATAGAGCGACCGCAGGAGCGACCGAGAGATCGCGGCACGCACCTCGTTGCCGACCCGACCCTGCGAACGGCGCAGGACGAGCGTGGCGACTACCAGGATGATCAGCACCGCGACCATCGTCGCTGGAGCCGCACGCACGAGGTACGTCGTGAACGACATCGCACCGCGACCGAGGAGGAGGATCGCCGGGAAGTCGCCGATGGGCGTCGCGGCCCCACCCAGGTTGCACGCCACGAGCAGCGTGCCCAGCGTCCAGGTCACCTGCCGCTGGCTCGCGCCCGAGACCTTCAGGATGATCAGGACGACCGGGAGCACGAGCACGAGCGCGGTCAGGTTGTTCATGAGCGCGCTGATGCAGTACATCGCGACCCCGAACACGAGCGCGATCCCGACCGGCGACGCGCGACTGAGCTCCGCGGCACGCACGGCGAGAACGGCGAAGAGGCGTCCCTCGACGAATGCCTCCGACAGGAGCCCGAGCGTGACGAGCAGCACGAGCACGTCCCAGGGAACGTCGGCCAGGAGCTCGCGGCTCCCACCGCCGCCGAAGACAGCCGAGGCGAGGCACGACCCGCCGGCGCCCGCGAGGACGATCAGCATGCGCCGCGTCGGGAAGCGCGCCTGCAGGACGATGGTGACGACGAGGATCGACGTCAGGACGAGCGCCGCCATCAGCGGGTCTCGTCGATGATGTCGGTGAGCTCCGTCGCGAGCGTCTCGACGAGGTAGCGCGGATAGATCTCGGGCGGGCCCGAGAGCACGCTCCAGCCGATGATGTCGCGGAACTGCGTTCGTACGTCCGAGCCCATGACGCGCAGGAACGCCGAGAGCACGTTGACGCGTGTCTCGCGCATCCCGTAGACGAACGTGACGATCGCGGAGCGTGCTCCGGCCCACCCCTGGAAGCTCGCGAGATCGACGAGCTCGACGCGCCCCCGGTAGTTGTCGATCACGCGCTTCCAGTCGACCTTCTGCAACCGGTACGCGACGAGGCCGATGCGAGTCGCCGGATCCAGCACACGCCCGAGCGCATCGAGATGACCCGCCTCCAGCCCGACCACGAGGACGCGCCGCGTCCCCGTGAGCGCCTGCACGATCGCGTCGGTCCGGATCGAGCGCTCGCGCTTGCCCTGGA
Organism: Deltaproteobacteria bacterium; assembly: GCA_020854145.1. Classification (GTDB taxonomy): domain Bacteria; phylum Myxococcota_A; class Polyangia; order Polyangiales; family JADZFZ01; genus JADZFZ01. The sequence continues at coordinate 5,198 of JADZFZ010000784.1, forward strand.
GCCATTCGGTGGCGACGAAGTCGAGCACCGAGAACATCGGACCGAGCTCGTCGCGGAGCGATGCGACGCCGTCCTCGCCGGAGAGCCTCGCGATCTCGTCGACGAAGAGCCACGACGCCGTGACGAAACCGAGCTCGGCGGAGGCGAGCTCGAACGCGGCACCGAGCCCGAGGCGGCCGATCGCGCGCTCCTCGATCGTGACCTCGCTGGCCGGTGGCGCCGGGGCGCTCGGCGCCCCGAGCAGCCGGATGCGGACGCTCGCGGGTCGCCCCGAAGAGCTCATCCGCCTTCTTTGGCCGCAGTGACGCGCGCGTGGATCGCGTCGACGAGGAGCGCCATCAACGCATTGGCGAGCGCGTGGTGCGGAGGACCGTCCGAGAGTGACTCGAGCGCCGTCGCGAGCTCGCGATCGTCGAGGAGGCTGCCCAGCAGGCGGGTCGGCAGGCCCACCGGAAACACGGCATCCTCGGGCGACGCCTCGACGTTCGGGGGAAGCCGAATCAGCAGAGGTTGCGATGGTATGGGCTCGGGCAGAGCGCCGTCGAGCGCGTCGAGCACCGCGACGAGCATACGAAGCAGCGCCCAGCTCGCGCCGCGGTGATGGTGCGGTCCTTCGGCGAGGATGCACCGGAGAACGAATGCGCGATCCCGTGCGTCGGGAACGAGCGGAGCGAGCGCCGCGTCGATCGGCGCGGCGTCCAGCGCGGGAGCGCGCCCCTCGCGCGGATGACGCGCGCCGTGATGTCGTGGCGGCGGATGAGACGGCGGCGGCGGATGATCGGAGTGAGACCGCGGCGGCATC
>JADZFZ010000785.1 GCA_020854145.1 Deltaproteobacteria bacterium
ACGTTGAAGAGCACGAAGTCTCCGTCGGCGCCCGTGACGGCGCTCGACACGGCGCGACCGCCTTGCTCGGCGAGCACGAGCACGCCGCCGGCGTCGTCGTGCAGGACCTCGCCGCGGATCTCCGCCAGCCCGCTCGTGTCTCCAGGAAGAGGCAAAAGAGCAACGTCGGTCGCCGCATTCCGGACGACGCGCGCGTCACCCTCGTCGCCGGCCGTCGCGCTCGAGAGCTCGATCGGGAGCGCGACGCGCGGGGCCGTCGGGAACGCCTGATAGCCGTCCGCGCCGACGCGAAGGGTGACCGCGTCCATGATGGGCTCGCCATCGGCCGTGCGCGCCACCGACACGGGCAGCTCGTAGGTCCCGTCGGCGGCGCTCTCGACCGTGCCGCTGCGGGCCTCCTCGTTCGCACCGATCGCGACGATCGTCGCGCCTTCGATCCCGGTGTCGTCGAGCGCGTCGAAGACCCGTCCGTGGATCTCGATCGGCGCGAAGCACGCGGGCGCGCCGCCCGGGACGCTCTCGCACACGAGCCCGGCGCCACAACCGACGGCGGTGCCGGGTGTGCACACGCGATTGCGGCCCCCGTCGTCGTCGCCGCACGCCGCCACGTTCGCGACGGCGGCGAGCAGTGCAGTCAATACGGTAAAAGACAAAGCATGGGAACGCATGGGTGACTCCATCGGCTCGGGTGGGGCACCGCACCTCGGGCGACCCACATCGCTTCGCGAGCTTCGAGCGAGCGCACGCTCAGAAGAACTCGATGCAACATCCTTGCAGGCAGTAGAGCGGCGGCGTCGCGGGCGGGCACGGCACGGTGGCCGAGCACGCGATCCGACCGTCGTCGCACACGATCGGGGGCGGCGGAGGAGGAGGCGGCGGTGGGGTCGCGCCGTCGGCCGGTGGGGTGGCGCCGTCCGGCGGAGGCGGCGTGCCTCCGTCGGGCGGAGGCGGCGTGCCTCCGTCGGCCGGGGGTGGCCCCGCATCCGTGGGCGGCGGCGGGAAGCACTCGGCCGGCAGATCGGCCTCGGTGCGGCCCGGGCAGAGCTCGCACATCCCGCACGTGTTGACGCAGTCGGTGCTCGGCACGCAGCGCGGGCACGCCATCGGATCCGTGGCCGTCTCGAGCTCGCAGCCTCCCCCGATGAGCACGTCGATCGTCGTGCGGTCGGGCAGCGTGATCGTGCAGCACCCGAAGCAGTCGCAGCCGTTCGGCACGCGTCCGCGGCAGTTGTCGAGGCAGTCCATGCTGACCTCGCACGTGTTGCAGCCGCCGGGGGCGCCCGTCGGGTCGTCGCCGGTGAGGCACTCGGTCGCGTAGCGGCAGCGGTCGTCGCCCGCACCGGAGTTGCCGTCGAAGAAGCAGTCCTGGCAGGACTCGTCGCGGTTGTCCCCGGGGATGCCCGTCGCGAACGTGCCCTCGTCGTTGTCGGCGGGGCCCGTGCACTCGGCGTCCAGGCCGTCCACCGTGCCGTCCATGTCGTTGTCGATGCCGTCGGTGCACTGGGTCATCCCGGGCACGAAGCCAGCGTCGAACGGGCCCGCGTCACCCGGCGGGACGGCTCCATCTCCAGGGGGAACCGCTCCATCTCCAGGGGGAGGAGGCGGTGGGACCGCGCCGTCGCCCGGAGGAGGTGGAGGTGGGACCTCTCCGTCGCGGGGTGGAGGTGGCGGCGGCGTGTCGCCGTCCTCGCCGTCGCCGCCCTCGGGAGATGCGCCGTCACGCACACGCGCGTCTCCACGCCCGCCCATGTCCGGGACGAGCTCCGTGTCCTTCGACCCACCACAAGCGGCGGTCCCGAGACCCGCGACCACCACTCCGATCCAGACCCAGCGCCGATTCATCGGTCCTCCTCGAGCGCCCGAAAGTGAGTCGCGGGAGCTGGATGGAATTGTGCGATCACCCACCCAACAGCGCGCACTGGCCGTCGAAGCAGAAGTTGCTGCAGCACTCGCCGCTCGCGGTGCAGCTGCTGAAGAGCGGCAAGCAGCCCGAGATCGGCATGCACGAGTTGTCGATGCAGGCGCCGTCGCAGCAGTCCGCGTTCGACAGACATGCTCCGGAGGTCGGCACGCACATCGAGCTGCACTCGAAGCGCATGTCGGTCGGATCGAAGATGCACTCCAGAGCCCCGCAGCACTCCTCGGTCGTGTTGCACTCCATGCCCTCGCCGATGCAGACGCCCGTGCCGAGGCCGCAACGCGCGAGGTCGTAGCCGGGCACGAGCGAGCACTCGCCGCGCATCGACGGCGACGGGCCGCAGCAGTTGTTCGAGCCGCCTTCGCCACAGATCTCGCCAGGGTCGTTGCAGCCCATGGGGTTGCGGCAACGCATCGCTCCGGTGCCGGCTTCGGCCGTGCAGATCTCCGAGCAGCACTGCTCGGCCGAGGTGCACGTCTCGCCGTACGGGAAGCAGCCCGGCAGGGGCAGACAGATCGCGACGCCGATGCCGAAGTCGTCGATGCAGATGCCCGAGCAGCACGAGCGGAACCCGCTGCACGGGTCACCCGCGGGCGAGCACGAGTCGAAGTTCGTGCACCGGCCGTCGTTGCAGCTCCCGTGGCAGCAGTCCGAGTTGCCGTTGCAGATCTCGCCCGTCGCGCGGCAGCTGTTGTGCTGCACGCAGCGGTTCGAGAGGCAGAGCCCCGTGCAGCACTGGCCCGCCGACGAGCACGCCTCCCCGTCGACCTCGCAGCTCGCGCCGTCCGGCGGATCCTGGCAGAAGCCCGAGACGCAGTTGTTGGAGCAGCAGTCCGCGTCGCCTCCGCACGACTGCGACTGGCGACGGCAGAGCTCCGTCGCGGACTCGCTGCACATCCCCGAGATGCAGCGGCTCGCGCAGCAGTCGCCGGCCGTCGTGCAGCTCTGGCCGCCCGTGTGACAGCCGCCCACCGCTTGGCACCGTGTCATGCCGTCGGCGGCGCGACCGCACCGGCCGCTGCAGCACTCGCCCGACGTCCCGCAGACCGCCGCGTTGAGCAGGCACATGCCCGCGGGCGGCGTGCAGAGACCGCTGTTGCACGCACCGCTGCAGCACTGGCCACCGGAGGTGCACATCGTTCCGAGCAGCTGACAGCCCGCGTCGGGCACCGCCATGTCACGGACGTCGGGCCCCATCATGTCGCGGACGTCGGG
>JADZFZ010000786.1 GCA_020854145.1 Deltaproteobacteria bacterium
GGCATCGAGACTAGCGCGCCGTTCACCTTCGCGCCGGCATCACCCGCGAGATCGAGCACGACCTTCGCCACATCGCGGGTCGCGATCCAGCCCGCGCGATCCGCAGCGCTCATGGCGTCGCGGTTGGCGCCCGTGTCCATCGTGCCCGGCAGCACCGCGTTGACCGTCACCCCGTGTGGTGCCGCCTCGATGGCCGCGCTCTCTACCAATCGGTGGAGCGCGCTCTTCGTCGCGCCGTACACCGCCGTGCCCGCGTGCGCCGCGCGCGCGCTCGCCGCGCCGATGCACACCACGCGTCCCCCGCCGTTCGGGATCATCCTCCGCAGCGCACCGCGCACCATCCACACGGCCGACGTGACGTTCAGCGACACGAGCCGCCTCACCTCGTCGTCGCTCGTCTCGATCAGCGGCTTGCCCACGAACGCGCCCGTCACCTGCACGACGGCCCACAGCGGCCGCGGCCCTTCGTCCATCCCGGCGCCGCGCTCCGCCGCGTCGAGCACCTTCTCGACCGCGACGGGATCCGTCGCGTCCCCATCGATCACGTACAGCCGACGGTGTTGATCCAGCGATGCCCGCAGCTCGTCGAGCTTCGTCCGCGTCGGTGACATCGCCATCACCTCGGCGCCCACCGCGAGAAACGCCTCCACGATCGCCGGGCCCAACCCCCCTGTCGCCCCCGACACCAGCACCCGCCTCTCGCGCATCGACTCCATCAGCCCTCCCCACGGGGACAGGATCGACGTGTACAACACGTCGAGATCACAGCGATTCTAGACGAGCAGTTCCAATCTCCCGAAAACGCCCGAATAACAGGGGCTCGCGGCCTCGTCGGAGAAGACGAACGACTGCGCGCAGCGCGCGCGTGTCCGAGACCCTCGACGCTCTCGAAGGCGGCGGCGAAGGCGTAGCGGGAGCCTGGTCCCGAATCGTCGGTCAACGCTCGCGGCCCTGCATCGCGCCGAGGCACGACTCGACCGCCTTCGCCGCCTCTGCGATCTCCGCTTCGCCGCCACCCAGCCACAGACGCCCGAACGCCCCGAACGAGATCATCTCGAGCAGCCGGATCGGCGACGCCTTCTCGGCTTCGTTCGCTGCGATGGCGGCGTAGCCCGCGGGCAACGTCTCGAGGATGTAGAGCGTCTCGCCTTGTCGCAGCATGTCGCCGTGCCGCATGCGGTTGATGAGCATCGACTGGTATCCCTCGACGCCCGTGATGATCTGGCTCGAGACGATCTTGGGCTTGAGCCGGTCCTCTTCCTTCAGCCCGAGGTGCGCCAGGATGGCGGCTCCCGCTTCGCGCACCTGTCCCTTGTCGAAATGGTGCACCTCGAGCAGCCCGTAGGCGCGCTCGACGATCTGCATCCCCGGCATCACCGCCGTGCGCTTGAGCGCGACGTCCGTCACCACGTTGATCGCGATGCCTGGCGCCGTCTCGACCAGCAGCGACGCCTGTCCGTCGAGCGGCTGGAAACCCGCGGCGACGGTCTGCAAGAAGCCCGCGAGCTGCGGCTGCAACGAGTCGATGAACGAGAAGGTCCGGAGCTGCATCGCGCGAAGGACGCTAATCGATCCGGCCGCGGCTTTGAACTGCCATCGCGGCAGTCATGCCCCTGCTCACTCCTCCCCGTCCACGTCGACGCGGAACAGGCGCTTGGTCGCCGTGGCCCCCGCGCTCGCGGGCGCGACGAGGTAGTAGTACGCGGCGCGATCCCCCGGAGACAGGAAGCTCGCGATCTCGGCCTCGAAGTCTGCGGGCGACAGATCCGTGGAGACCTCCCAGGTCGTGTCGGTCACCGCGTCGCCCTGCCACGGCCCGTCGCACTTCGCCGCCAGCTCGGCGCGGCGCGCGTCGTCCCGCACCTGGAACGTCAGCACGTAGTCGTGTCGCACGTACCCGCTCATGCGGTCAGCATCACACGCGCAGCGTGATCCCGTGCGTCGGATCCATCGTCCCGAGCTCGAACGCTGCGCAGTCGCTCTCGAGCTCGGCGAGCACGCGGTCTCCGCGCTCGATCCGCAACGAGCACTGCGCGAGCTTCGAGTTGAGGCAGTGGGTCAGCGGGCCGACGGGGTTCTCGTAGCGCAGGCCCACCATACCGTCTGCGGCGCTCGACATGGCGAGCACCATGCGCGCGTCGCCGTCGGTCGTCTCGTAGCGCATCGAGTACGCGCCTGCGCCGCCGTGCCCACCGGTCCCGTCGCGCACGGCGCACTCGGCGCGTCGCATCGCGCGAGGGCCCGAGAAGTCGAACCGCTCCCCGGACACCACCACGTGCCCGACCGCCAGCCATGGCGTCCACCACGGGCCCACCTTGAAGCGGCCGACGCCCGCCTCGACCCACGTATCCTCGAGCCTCCGTCGCGTCGCGTCGCCGCGTTGCCAGAGGACGTTGCAGTGCCCCCACGCGTAGTGGTCGGTGTGTCGCGGGGCCCAGTTGTGGCCCTGCATGCCGCGCCATCCGTCGAGGCTCCATCGCTCGCCGTCGACGTCGACCCAGCCCTCGCACACGGCGTCGGGGTAGGGCGTGATCGTCTTGGTCTTGGGCAGCGGAAGCGTGTACATCGCCTCCGCCGGCAGCGTGCGCAACGGCGCGCACTTGGGCCGGAGCGTCAGGTCCCAACGCATCGTGCGACCGTCCGTGGACGCACCGCCGCGGATCCGTCCGGGCGTGAGCTCGGCTCCCTCGGCGTCGGGGTCGCCGTACGTGATTCGAAACGGGCTGCCCATCGCGCTGAACCGGCTCGACGACGCGGGGAACGTCGACTTCACGGCGGTGTGATTGCCGTCGCGCCGGAACGCGATGCCCCAGACCTCGGTCACCGCACGCGCGACGGCTCCCTCGCGTGCGAGCACCGTCATCTTGAGCCACAGCGCGTGCTGCCCATCGGGGCTGTTCGCTTTGAGGAAGTGCGACTCGACGTGCCCGCGGTTCTTCAGCGGATCGAAGCGGACGGTGTTGTCGCGATCGGGGTCTCGCTCGGCCATGGCTCGGGACTCTACTTGCATCGACGTGCCCACGTGCACGCCCGATCACGACAACCGACGAGCAAGGACGTCTCCGGCCCGAAGGGCCATCGCCATGATCGTCATCTGAGGGTTCACGCCCAGCGGGCCGGGCATCACCGATCCGTCGACGACGAACAGATCGCGGACGTCGTGCGTCTCGTGGTCGGGACCGACGACGCTCTCGGCCGCGTCGATGCCCATGCGCGCCGTGCCGAGCGGATGGAACGCGGTGACCTCGAGCCGATCCGCGGGCAGCTTCATCGCGCGCATGCGTGCGAGGTCGGCTTCGCTGCGCAGCTCGTCGAGGCCGATGATGCCGGGGAACACGGCGCGCGCGCCCGCGCGGAGGAACACCTCGGAGAGGACCTCCAGGCCGCGCTTCATGCGCAGCGTGTCGCGGTCGTTGAGGTTGTACGTGATGAGCGGTCCGCCGCCCGGTCGACGGCGCACGCGACCGCGCGACGTGTCTTCGATCATGAAGCCGAAGTTCGCCAGGTGCGGGTAGCGCTCCATCGCCTCCATGAAGCGCGGTCCGAAGAAGGGGAGGGCGACGGCCGTCACGCTGAACGGAGTCGATCCGCCTTCGAACAAGAGCCCTTCGTCCTTGAACTGGTCGATCGTGTAGCTCTGCGGGATCCCGCGCCACTGATCGACGCGCTCGTCGAAGAGGCCGAGCACCTTGCCCGCGGGATGGATCGACAGGTTGCGCCCGAGCCAACCGCTGCCGCGGCAGAGCTCGCTCTGCTCGAGCAGCACCGGCGTGAGCAACGCCCCGCCCGCGATCACGGTCGCGCGCGCGCGCACCGCGAGGCGCGCTCCGCCGGCCGTTCGCGCGACGAGCCCGACCGCCCGCCTGCCGTCGGCGCGACCGCCCTCGGTCTCGATGCGCTCGACCTGCGTGCTCGCGTAGAGCATCACCCCGCGCTTGAGCGCCTCCGGGATCCACGAGACATCGGCCGACCGCTTGGCGCCCGTGGGACAGCCGAAGCAACACTGGCCTTGCCCGTCGCAGCCCGGCGCGTTGCGGTCGAGCGGCCCGTGCGACAGCCCCATGCGCTCCGCTCCGCGCGCGACGATCGACGCGACCACGCCGAGCTGGTCGCTCTGCGCCGGCTCCACCTGCAGCATCGACTCGACGCGCTCGTAATACGGCGAGAGCGCGTCGGGCCCGAGCATCGACAGGCCGCGGTCCTGCCAGCTGCGGAGCACGCGGTCCGGCGCGCGGTAGCACGTGCCGCTGTTGATCGTCGTGGAGCCGCCGACCGTGCGCCCGGCCCAGATGGGCGCGCCGAGGTTGCCGATGCTGAACGAGAGCCCCTTGTCCACGTAGGCGCGCGCAGCGAGGTGCGCGGGGCGTCCGCCGAAGTCGCGTCGCTTGAGGTACTTGCCGCCCTCGAGCACGACGACCGCGAGGCCCGCGTTGACGAGCTGGTACGCGAGCGCCGCGCCTCCCGCGCCACTGCCGACGATCACGACGTCGCACTCGATGCGGTCGTCGGTGGTCAACGTCGA
>JADZFZ010000787.1 GCA_020854145.1 Deltaproteobacteria bacterium
ATCGACGCGCGTCCCCTCTCCCCGCAACGCGGGGAGAGGCAGGGTGAGGGGCCGAGCTCGCTGGCGGCGGTGCGCTTCGAGGCGGGCCGGCAGCTCGCGGCAGAGCTCTTCGATCTGCCGAGCGACGTCGCGGATCTCGTGATCGCGCCCGAGGGATGGCCGGCCGTGGGCGGACCGGTCCGCCACGTGATCGTCGCAGGGCGCGTCGTCGTCGAGGACGGTGCGTTGGTGACGGCCGACCTCGAGGAGATCCGACGGCGGGCGCACGATGAGGCGCCGCGGCTCTGGCGACGCATGGAGGCGATCGCATGACGAACGACCCGCGACATCGGTTCGTGGAGAACCGCTTTCGCACGCGACGGCTGGAGCCCGAGTGGCGCGACGCGCCCGGCGACGTGGCCGCGTTTCATCGTTCGCTTCCCGGCTACGCGCCCACCCCGCTCGCGAAGATGCCGGCGCTGGCCGCGGAGCTGGGCGTCGGCGAGATCTGGGTGAAGGACGAGTCGCGCCGCTTCGGGCTGAACGCGTTCAAAGTCCTCGGCGCCGCGTACGCGATCCAGCGCTTCGTGCGGGAGCATCCCGCCCTCGGTCCGACGTGCTTCGCCACCGCGACCGACGGCAACCACGGTCGCGCGGTCGCGTGGGCGGCGCGGAGGCTCGGCCATCGTGCGGTGATCTTCGTGCCACGCAACACCGTCGCCGCGCGGATCGAGGCCATCCGCGCGGAGGGGGCCGAGGTCGTGGTGGTCGACGGGACGTACGACGACACGGTCTTGCGGGCAGCTTCCGACGCGGCGTCGAGTGGCTGGCAGGTGATCTCGGACACCGCATACCCGGGCTACGTGGAGATCCCGCGCTGGATCGTCGAGGGTTACGGGACGCTCTTCCACGAGACCGCGCAGCAGCTCGACGCGCAGGGCGCGGGACCGCCCGACGTCGTGCTCCTGCAGGCGGGCGTAGGCGGGCTCGCGTGCGCGGGAGCGCTGTTCTATGCGCGTCGCAACGCCACACCGCCCGCGTTGATCGCAGTGGAGCCGACCGACGCCGACTGCCTGCTCGAATCGGCGGCTTCGCCCGACGGCTCGATCCGGATCGCGAAAGGACGGCAGGACTCCATCATGGCGGGCCTCAACTGCGGAACGCCGTCGCTCCTGGCGTGGCCGATCGTGCGCGCGTGGTTCGACGCCTTCCTCGCCGTCGACGACGCGTACGCCGAGCAGGCGATGCGACGCCTCGCCGCAGGCACGGACGGCGATCCCGCGATCGTCTCCGGCGAGTCGGGCGCCGCGGGGCTCGCAGGCCTGCTGGCGTTGTGCCGCGAGCCGGCCCTGCGCGATGCGGCTCGACGCTGTGGGCTCGGCCCGTCGGCGCGCATCCTGTTGATCTCGACCGAAGGCGACACCGACCCGGCGTCCTACCGTCGGATCGTGGACGGCGCGTCATGACGCTCTCGATCGACGGCGAGCGTCTCTACGCGGCCCTCGCGAGCCTGGGCCAGATCGGCGCGTACGTCGACGAGACGACCGGCCTCCGCGGCGTCGATCGTCTGGCGCTCACCGACGCCGACGGCGAAGGCCGCCGGCACGTCGTCGCGCGCATGAAGGCGCTCGGTCTCGACGTGTCGGTGGATCGCATCGGCAACGTCTTCGGCCGGCGCGCCGGGACCGACGAGCGTCTGGCGCCGGTCGTGCTCGGGTCGCACATCGACTCGGTCCCCACCGCGGGCGTCTTCGACGGCTGCCTCGGCGTGCTCGGCGGCCTCGAGATCGTCGAGACGTTGAACCAGGCGCGACGCGCCACGCGGCGCCCGATCGTGGTCGCGTTCTTCACCGACGAAGAGGGCTGCCGGTTCGGCACCGACATGCTCGGCAGCGCCGTGGCCACGGGGCGGATCGCGCTCGAGGACGCCTACCGGCTGCGCGACGCCGACGGGCTCGTCGTTCGCGACGAGCTCGCGCGGATCGGGTTCCTCGGAGACATCCCGCCTTCGCCTGCGGGGTGTCGCGACCGGCCTCACGTCTACCTCGAGTGCCACATCGAGCAGGGACCAATCCTGCGCGCCGCCGGCGACGACATCGGCGTCGTGACAGGCGTGCAATCCATCTCGTGGCAGGAGCTCACCATCGCCGGCACCTACGCGCACGCCGGCACCACGCCGATGAGCTTGCGCGCCGACGCCGGCGTCGCGGCCAGCCGCATCAACCTCCACCTCCGCGACATGATCGCCTCCGACCGCTACGGCGCGCTGCGGGCGACGGTCGGCGTGATGACGCTCCATCCCGGTCTCGTGAACATCGTGCCGGGTCGCGTCCGCCTCACGGTCGACCTGCGCAACCCCGACGACGCGTCGATGCACCGGGCGGAGGACGATCTCGCGGCGTTCCTCCGCGTCGTGGAGCGCGACGAGCGCGTCACCATCACCGCTCGACAGACCGCGCGCACTCCGCACGTGCCCTTCGATCGCGAGGTGCAGGCGCGCATCGCCGCCCGTGCCGCCGCACGCGGCCTCCGCCACGCCGCGATCATGTCGGGCGCCGGCCACGACGCCCAGGAGCTCGCCCGCGTCGCCCGCGCCGGAATGATCTTCGTGCCCGGCGAGCACGACGGGATCAGCCACAACCCACGCGAGCTCAGCACGCGCGACCAGTGCGCGCGCGGCGTCGACGTGCTGCTCGACGTCGCGCTCTCGTTCGCCGACGAAGGCGGCACGCCGTGAGCCCGGGCCCCAACGTGGTCCGCTGCGCGCTGACGCAGACGGTGAGCTGCTACCCGCACGTCCCCGTCGCTGGTCGCCTCGACGAGGTGCGACGCGCCAACGTCGAGCGCCACGTCGAGCTGCTCGGCGTCGCAGCGCGGCTCGGCGCGCACGTCGTGTGCTTCGGCGAGCTCTTCACCGCGCCGTACTTCGCGCTCCGCGAGGACGCGATGTGGCGCGATCTCGCCGAGGACGCCGAACGCGGTCCCACGGTGACGGAGCTTCGCCACGCAGCACGCGCGCAGCGCGCCCTCGTGGTCGCGCCGATCTACGAGCTCGATCCCTCGGGACGGCGCTTCAACACCGCCGTCGTGATCGACGAAGAAGGCGAGATCCTCGGCAAGTACCGCAAGACGCACATCCCCCACGGCCAGAACGAGCAGGCCGCGTTCCTCGAGGGCTTCTACTACGAGCGCAGCGACGGCCAGAACGGGCGCGGGCTCGCAAACGTCTCGCGCAACGACTACTTCCCGGTCTTCCAGACGAGCGTCGCCCGGATCGGAGTGGCCATCTGCTACGACCGCCACTTCGAGGGCGTCATGTCCTCGCTCGCTGCCGAGGGCGCCGAGATCGTCTTCTCTCCCGCGGTGACGTTCGGCGACAAGAGCCGCCGCATGTGGCCCCTCGAGTTCGAGGTCGACGCGGCGCGCCACCGCCTCTACATCGGCGG
>JADZFZ010000788.1 GCA_020854145.1 Deltaproteobacteria bacterium
CGCAGCGGCCGCGAGCGCGACGAGTCGCTCGACCTGATCGTCGCCTTCGGCACCGAGACGTTCGAGGACGGCGCCGCGATCGAGTCCTTCCGTCTCGCCATCGGCCTGACCCGCGGCTTCTGACCCGGGGACAGGATCGACGTGTACAACACCTCGATATCCTTGGCCTCCTGGGCGAGCATTTCCAATCCGTTCGGGAGCGGGTGCTAGCGTGCTTCGGCGTTGCGCTCCGCCGATCCGCTCGCCGCGATACGACATCGCGACTTCGTCGCGTGGCTCACTTCGCGGGGGCTCTCGGCGATGGCGTCCCAGGTCCAGTCGGTGGGCGTCGGATGGGCCGTCTACCAGGCCACGCGACAGCCGCTCGACCTCGGGCTCGTCGGGCTCGCGCAGTTCGTTCCCACCATCGCGCTCTCGCTCGTCGCGGGGCACGCCGCCGATCGATTCCCGCGCCGTCGCATCCTGATCGCGTGTCAGTCCGTGCTCGTCGCGTGCGCGCTCGCGCTGCTCGCGCTGGCGCAGAGCGGGATCCGCTCTCCTTGGCCCGTCTACGCGGTGCTCGTCGTCGTCGGCAGCGCGCGCGCCTTCGTCGGTCCGGCGAGCCAGGCGATCATGCCCGACCTCGTGCCCGCGTCGCACTTCGCGAACGCCGTGTCGTGGAGCTCGAGCGTGTGGCACCTCGCGAGCGTGCTCGGCCCGATCGCCGGCGGCCTGCTGAGCCAACGCGGCTTGCCGTCGGGCGCTCCGTTCGTCGTCGCCGGTACGATGCATGCCGTCGGGGTCTTGTCCGTCTTGCGGATTACGCACATGCCCGCGCGTGGTGCCGACCCCGTGTCGCTCGAGGCGCTCTTCGCGGGAGTCCGCTACGTCTGGTCGCGCCGGCTCATCCTCGGCGCCATCTCGCTCGATCTCTTCGCGGTTCTGCTCGGCGGCTCGATTGCGCTTCTCCCCGTTTACGCGGAGGAAGTGCTGCACGTCGGTCCGTGGGGCTACGGAGCGCTCCGCGCCGCGCCCGGGGTCGGAGCCATCGTCGTCGCGATCGTCCTCGCGTTGCGGCCGCTCCGCCGGAAGGCCGGCCTCACCATGCTCGCGTGCGTCGGCATCTTCGGTCTCGCGACGCTCGCGTTCGGGCTCTCGCAGCGCTTCGACGTCTCCCTGGTCGCGCTCGTCGTGCTCGGCGGGGCCGACATGGTCAGCATCTTCGTCCGCAAGACGCTCGTGCAGCTCGCGACCCCGCCCTCGATGCGCGGCCGCGTCAGCGCGGTCGGTCTCGTCTTCATCGGCGCGAGCAACGAGCTCGGCGAGCTCGAGTCCGGTCTCACCGCCGCATGGCTCGGCACCGTCCGCGCCGTCGTCGTGGGAGGGATCGGCACGATGATGGTCGTCGGACTCTGGGCGTTCCTGTTCCCCGAGCTTCGTCGCGTCGAGCGCCCCGACGACGTGGTGCCCGACGACGAGCGTCCAGGTTAGGATGGTCGCCGCCATGCAGGGTCGATCTCGCGTCCTCACGTGCGGCCTTCTCGCGGCCGCGGCCGCGACCTCGTGCGCGTCGGCGACACGCCGCTTTCCCCTCCGCGAAGCCATGTGGCGCGACACGGACCTTCGTCCGGTCCACGTGCCGTGTCGGCCGGATCCCGAAGAGGAAGGCCATCAGCTCTGCCGTCCCGAGGACTACACCTCGCCCTTCGCCTGGGACGGCGCGGACAACATGCTCTTCCGGCCGATGTCGCAGTTCTTCGCGGTCGATCCGGAAGGCCCCGCGATCAACGTCAACGCGATGGACGAGGTCCCGGACTCGGCGTGGTTCACGAACCGCATCGGGATGCAGCCGATGACCGCCGACCAGATCCGCATGGGCTCGTGCGACCCCGCGGAGCTGCTCGATCCCGACGCGCCCGACGGCTCGTGGGAGATCGACATGGGCAAGCCGAACGGCGCCAACCCGGGCTTCCGCATCCGCGTCAACGGCGTGAAGTTCATGCTCAAGGCCGATCCGTCGGATCAGCCCGAGCGCGCGACGGGCGCGACGTCGATCGCAGCGCGCTTCTACTACGCGGCCGGCTGGTGGGCGCCGTGCGACAGCGTCGTCTACTTCCGGCCCTCCATCCTGCGCCTGCGTCCGGGGCTCGAGGTCACGGACAACTCGGGCGTCACGCGGCCCTTCAACCAGGCGGCGCTCGACCGCCTGCTCGCGAACGCGTCGTACCGCGAGACCGCCGACGGCGGCAGGCTCATCCGCATGGTCGCATCGCGCTGGCTTCCCGGCCGCGCCATCGGCCCCTTCCGCTACGAAGGCACGCGAGACGACGACCCCAACGACGTGATCCCGCACGAGGAACGGCGCGACCTCCGTGGTGCGAAGGTGATCGCCGCGTGGCTCAACCACTTCGACTCGCGCGAGCAGAACTCGATGGACACGTGGATGCCGGTCAACACCGAGGACTCCGACTCCTCGCCCGGTCACGTGCGTCACTGGTACATCGATCTCGGCGACTGCTTCGGTAGCGAGTGGGCCTACGACGGCATCTCGCGTCGCCTCGGTCACGCGTACTACCTCGACGTCCCGTACGTCGTCGGCGACTTCCTCACGCTCGGTCTCGTCCGGCGTCCCTGGGATCGCGCGCGCCGCGCGCCCGAGGCGAGGCTGTTCGGCTACTACCACGAGCGCGACTTCGCCCCCGAGGACTGGCACGGCGGCTACCCCAACCCCGCGTTCTCGCGCATGACGGAAGGCGACGGTGCGTGGGCCACGCGGATCCTCGCGCGGTTCACGCCCGACCTCATCCGCGCCGCCATCTCCGTGGGCAACTACACGAGCCCGCGACACGTCCGCTACCTCGAGACGCAGGTCATCGCGCGTCATCGCCGCGTGCTCCGCCGCTATCTCGCGGTGCTGTCGCCCATCACCGACGTCGAGGCGACGGAGGATCGACTCTGCGCGGTCGACCTCGCGCGCCGGACGGGCGTGTTCGGCGCCGACGGCTTCACGTACTCCGCGAGCGTCTATCAGGGCGCCGACCACGCGCCGGGCGAGACGCCGAGCACCGAGCCCGGGCCCGACGGCCGCGTGTGCGTGTCGCTGCGTCACCACGCCGCGAGCAGCGGGACTCCAGACGATCACGCGTCGCGCTACACCATCGTCGACCTGCACAATGGTCGCTCGGAAGGCCCGACCCGCGTGCACCTCTACGACCTCGGCCCGACCCGCGGCTTCCGCGTCGTCGGCATCGAGCGCCCCGACGACCTCGACCCGCCCACGGGTTGAGGTCGCGCGGAGTGGCGCGCCACGACCGACTCGATCGCTGCCGATTCCGTTCGCTCTCCCGAACGATGACGGGGTCGGGATGGGCCGTGAGCGCACGCCCTTGCGCCGAGGGTCTCGGCAAGGCACGTTCCGCCCTGCACGGTCTTCGGTCCCAGTTCGCTCGGACGGATCTCACGTGCTGCGTCGCTTCGCGATACAGCGACCCACGACGCAGCGTTTCCTCCGGGCTCCTTGCTCTCTCGGCGGTTCGCACCATTCAAACCGCCAGAGCTCGGATCGAGGTAACCATGGCCGCAAATCGTCTCTACGTCGGGAATCTGTCGTTCCACACCACCGAGGCTGCGCTCCGCAGCGCCGTCGCCGCGTTCGGCAACGTAGAAGCCGTCGACATGCCGGTCGACCGCGAGACGGGCCGCCTCCGCGGCTTCGCCTTCGTGACCATGACTCGGCAGGAAGATGCCGAGCGTGCGATTGCCGAGCTCAACGGATCGAGCCTCGACGGGCGGGCGCTCCGCGTGAACGTCGCCGAGGATCGTCCGCAGCGTGGAGGCGGTGGTGGTGGTGGCTTCCGCGGCGGCTCGCGGGGCTCGCGGTGAATCCCACCCGCGCACGCGAGAAGATCTCCGACACCCTCGCGCCGCGATTGTCCGCGCCGACCGTCTACGCACACGTGTCGCAGACACAGTGGGGCCTGGGCGTGGCTGCGTCGGTGCGCTCCGACCGCACGACGTACGTGTTCGAGCACGCTGGCGAGCGCACCTTCCTTCATGGCACCACCGCACTTCAGGAGGTCTCGCTGCCTTCCGAGGAGCGGCAAGCGCTCGCCCGTGCGCTGCTCAGTCGGCGCACGCCGGTGAAGAAGCGGGCTCCGACGGCGCGCCGCAAGCAGCCCGCAGACCCGTCCGCGACCCTCTTCGAACGACAGCTCGAGATCTTCGCGACGACGTTCCCGAAGGGCTTCGCCGATGCCCGGTTCGTGAACGAAGAGCGCTCCGTCACGAAGCGCGACGCGGCGATCGCGTTCGCTCGCGAGGTGCTGGCCAAGCCCGCCCTCGACGAGGCCATCGCGACCGGCGCGTTCGGCGACGTGCTCGACCGCGCGCGTCGGGTCGTTCAGGCCATGCACTCGCTGATGCTCCCAAAGGCCGATCAACGCGGCTTCGAGCGCATCGGCGAGGTCGCGCAGGAGCGTTTCGCACGCACACTGCGCGACCTGTTGCACGGCGAGTCCGAGTACGCGTCGCGCTTCGACGCCTTCGTCGGATCCGCGGGCTCCCAACCGTGGACGCTCGCGACGCTCTTCTCGGCGACCGTGCATCCCGAGCATCACCTCTTCGTCAAGCCGACGCTCAACGTGCGTCAGGCCAGCGCGCTCGATCTGCACCCGCCGCCGCTCGGGGCTCCGACGGGCGACGCGTACGCGAAGCACCTCGCGATCGGCAACGCGGTCCGCTCGCGCCTGATCGATGCGGGGCTCGCGCCCCGTGACCTGCTCGACGTGTACAGCTTCGCCTGGCGAACGCTCACGCGCTCGGCGCAGTCCACGATGCCCTGACCTCGGTCCGGCCTCGACCGCTCGCGCCCCCGAACGGGGGCGCGGGTCGTTCGCTCTCGGCGTGCGAAGCCGTGCCCGGGCTTCGCGTGGCGTTCACGGCAGCATGAAGTCCCACTTGGGACGCTCCGCCGACGCCGCGAGCGCTCGCGCATCCGCCATCACGGCATCGGCGCTCGCCTCGCGACCGTCGAAGAAGAAGACGAAGTCGAGCTGCGCGTCGTCGCGCCCGAGCTCCCTCGCGAACACGCGCACGATCTCGGTCGGCGGTTGCACGGACTTGCCCGCCACCTCCACGAAGGGCAC
Source organism: Deltaproteobacteria bacterium (assembly GCA_020854145.1). Lineage (GTDB taxonomy): Bacteria > Myxococcota_A > Polyangia > Polyangiales > JADZFZ01 > JADZFZ01. The sequence goes on from JADZFZ010000788.1 coordinate 5,124, forward strand.
GCGGAGCCCACCGCAGTCCGCGGGCCCCTCTGCCTCGTACGCCTTCATCACGAGCTCCGAGCAGACGACCGCGTCGTCGGTCCCGAAGTCGAACTGGAAGTCGTAGGGCCGCCCGAAGTAGCCGAGGCCCCGATCGATCGCCCGTGCGACCGCGAGCGCCGACGTTCGCGGCCGCAACGCCGCCACGTAATCGGCTCCGCACGCATGCTCCACCGATGATGCGATGACGCCCTCGCTGACCGCCTCGAGGACGCGCCGCGCATGGCCGTGCTCGTCGCGGCCCGCGAGCGACTCGACCGCGCGCGGATGGGCGGCCCGCAGGTGATCGACGTAGTCGCCGTATGCCCGGAACACGTCGGGCTCGCGCCCGAGCGTGGCGAGATCCTCGAGCGTGCCGACGTGCAGCGCCGCATGGGGCCAGAACCCCGGCAGCCCGACGTTGGACAGGTACCAGTTGCGGCGCGCGAGCAGCACGTCGCCAGGCCGCAGCAGAGCGGCGCACGTCCCGATCTGCGCGTCGGACACGAGCCGGCGACCCTCCGCGACGACCCGTGTGTCGCCGAGCCACTCGGCGGCGCCCTTCTGGATCGGGAACCAGGCCGACAACGCCGCATCGCGAACGACTTCGAGCTTGTTCAGCAGCGAGGCGCCCGCGCTCGACGTCCCTACCCGGGTGAACGCGCGGTCGCGCCACTGCGTCGCGAGCGTCGCGAGCGCTCGCCCCACCTCGTCTACCTGGAGGTGGTCCTGAATCCACTGATCGTACCAGGCCGTCCCGAGCGCCAGCCACGAGTGATCCCGTGCGCGTGCGATGGTCGCGCGCAGCTCGCTGAAGGTTCCGGCACGGAGCCCGACGTCGGGCATCGCCTCGTCGAACAGACGCTGCGCGATGTCGCGTCCCGCCACGATCTCGAGCAGCTCCGCGCCCGTGGCGAGCTCCGCGCACAGCGGGGCGAACGCGAGCACGAACGTTCGCGCGTGCAGCGGCGCCAGCCGGAAGTAGTCGACTCCGTACCAACCGCGGTAACGCTGTTTCAGCGCATCGAGCGCGAGGAGCGCGTCGAGGTAACGCCACCAGACGTGGCGGATGCGCGTCCTCCGAGCCGCGTCCAGGCCGTCGAGCCGGTCGACGCCCAGCAGCGCCGCTGCGTCCCGCGCTCCGTGCGTCGCAGCCTCGAGCCGAGCGATGCGCTCCGCCAGCGTCGTGGCGTCTCCGGCGGTGAGCCCCGACAGATCGTGCGCCGACAGGCGCCAGAGCGGGCTCGCGTCGCCGCCGAGCACCAGCTCCGCAAGGGGATAGCCAACACGCGTCGAACCCACTCGGACCTCCGACCCCAGACCGGATACGATGGTGTCATGTCGTTCCTTCATCCGCGCGGGACATCGCCGTTCTTCGGGTTGGTGGGCTCGATCGTCGCGCTCGTGACCATCGCATCCTGTGGTGACGAACGGCCGGCTCCGGCCGACACGTGCGAGGTCGACTCGGACTGCCTGTCCGGCCAGATCTGCGTGCTTCAGCACTGTGCGACCCAACGCCGCGACATGGGCGCGACGCCGCCCCCGCCGGACGGCGACGCGGCGACGGGGATGGACGGTGCCACCGATCCCGACACGGGCCCCCCCGACGACCCCGACATGGGCGTGGACATGGGCCCACCCAGGATCTGCGGCGACACGCGGATCGACTTCCCGGAGGACTGCGACCCGCCGAACCCCGCGACGTGCGAGATGCGCATCGGTTGCTCCGACATGTGCGCCATCGACGTGATCCGCGAGGAGTGCGGCAACGGTTGCCCCGACCCGGGCGAGGAGTGCGGCGACGTCGGCGGGGGCTCGTGCGAAGGGTCGGCGGACTGCATCGACTGCAGGTGCGTCGAGCGCTGCGGCAACGGGATGCTCGACCCCGACGAGACGTGCGGCGAGCCGGGCGCGGCGGACTGCGCCATGGGGATGCTCTGCCGCGAATGCACCTGCTACATGCCGTCGTGCGGCAACACGATCGTGGACGAGGGCGAGGAGTGCAACGAGCCCGGCCTCACGTGCGGCGCCGGCGAGAGCTGCGTGGACTGTCAGTGCGTCTCCGCGGGATGCGGCAACGGGATCGCCGACATGGGTGAGGAGTGCGGCGAGCCGGCGTTCCCCGATTGTCCGCTCAATCACTCCTGCGACGACTGTGTCTGCGTGCGCATCCCGATGTGCGGCGACGGTTCGCTCGACCCGGGCGAGGAGTGCGAGACCACCGGGCCGTTGTGCGGCGCGGGCGAGAGCTGCGTGGGCTGCGCGTGCGTCCGCACCTGCGGCGACGGGACGGCCGACGTCGGCGAGCTCTGCGGGGAGCCGGGGTTGCCCTCGTGCGAGCCGGGCAGCTCGTGCCTCGACTGTGCCTGTGAAGGGCGTTGCGGCAACGGCGCGGCGGAGCTCGGCGAGAAGTGCGGCGAGCCCGGGCTGAGCTGCGCCGCGGGCGCACGCTGCGACACGGCGAGCTGTCAGTGCGAGGCGCTCTGCGGCAACGGCATCGTCGACGCGGGCGAGACGTGTGATCCGCCCACGATGGCTTCGCCTCTCTGCAGCGAGCCCAACGTGTGCAACTCGTTCTGCCAGCTGGCCGAGCGCCCGCGGGTCTGCGGCAACGGGTGCGCGGATCCCGGCGAGCAATGTCTGGAGGGACCAATGAGCGCGTGCCCCGTCAGCCAGACCTGCCGGGACTGCCGGTGCCTGCCCGAGACTTGCGGCGACGGAGTGGTCAACGCGAGCGGCGAGGTCTGCGACGGCGCAGCGATGGGCACCGCCGTCTGCCCGGATGCCCCCGGAGGCGGCGTCGGCGGTGGAACCGTAGGCTGCTTGCCCGACTGCACCCCCGACATCTCGCAATGTCGATGCGGTCACACGGTGCACACGATCGCGGGCACGCTGCTGCCCATCCGTCGTCGCGACGTCTACGAGATCCAGGGGCTCAACGGCACCCGCGTCACGTATCGCGTGGACACGGTCGGCGCGCGCGGCTTCGATCCCGTGGCGTGCGTCTCCACCACGCCGAGCTCCGCCGACTGCATCTCCCGCAGCGACGACGCCTTCCCGTGCACCGGCGACAGCGCGTGCGGCCAGACCGGCTGCCCGCAGGGCAACGCGAACCTGCCGGGCGATCCCGACGGTCGCTACTACATCATCGTGGAGAGCCACGCGTGCACGTCCTGTTTCGCGCAGGACGTCGGCGAGTACACGCTGACCATCTCGACGTCGGCGCCCATCTGCGTACCGACGGTCGCGACGGAGAACGACGTGTGCATGGGCAGCGGGCTCGTCGTGGCCGGCCAGGAGACGTGCGTGTGCCCGTGACGATTCTGCATCCTTCGGCTCGCCCTTAA
>JADZFZ010000789.1 GCA_020854145.1 Deltaproteobacteria bacterium
CGATAGAAGACCTTGCGCGTGCCCAGGAAGATGAAGAGGTCGAGCACGCGTTGCTCGTCCGACGCCGTGCCGCGGACGTTCAATCGGCCCTCGCGCACGCCGAGCACTCCGCCCCACTCGACCTCGACGAGCGGCGGCGAGCTCATGAACAGCTCGCGCACGGCGGGGGCGCGCGCGACGGTGGCTCCGGCCGTGAGCGTCACGCGGTCGTCGGCAATCCAGGCCCAGCGATTCTCCCCGATGGCCACGCGGTGGAAGCCGTTCGCGCGCGCCTGGGTGGCGAGCACGGCGCCAGCGTCCACGCGAGCGACGACGCGCGAACGAGCATCCGGCTGCTCGCGAAGGTCCGCGGGATTGCCGGCCGTCACGGTCGCGGTGCCACGCGCCTCCTGCGGCGCAGAGGCGCTCGAGGCGATCGAGAATCGAATCTTCTCGCTGACGGCCTCGCGCAGGTCCTCGTCGAGCACGGAGACCTCGAGCTGGAAGTCGTCACCTTCGTAGTCGTTCAAGACCTCGAACGTGAAGGCCGCCGTTCGCTCGTCGCCCGGGTTCATCGACTCCAGCGTGAAGCGCCCGTCGCGAAGGAGGATCCCGCGACCCGAGAGATTGCGGATGTTCGTCTGCGTGCGGAACGTGCGGCCGCGTCCCGCGTTCTTGACGCGCAGGAACAGGGTCGCGGCCTCGCCGCGCTGCAGCCGGCCGTCGCCGTTGCCGCGCACGTTGTCCATCATGTGGAACCCGTAGAGGAACACGGGCCGCTCGGCTCCGCGCACGGTCACGAGCACGTTGGACTGCGCGGGCACGCGCCCGTGCTGCTCGGAGAACTCGATTCGCACGGCGTCCTGTCGCGTGCGCGTCCAGCGGGGCACCGCGCACGTGCGGCGATTCTCGCGTCGCTCGCAGATCCCGAGCGGCGTCGTGAACGAGCGCGTCTGACCGGGATTGATTCGCCCGAAGACGAGCTCGCGTCCGGTGAACAACGCGTGGTCGCTCTTGGTCTGCGCGCGCAGTCGGTACACGGGGAATCGGCCGCGATTGGTCACGCGCACGGTGAGCGTCAGGTCGTCGCCCGCATTCGCGGTGTTGTCGGGGCGGTTGGTCGTCGCTTCGACGGCCAGCTCGGTCGGGCCTTCGTTCGGGCCTTCCGCGTAGTCGATCTCGAGGCGGCGCAGCTCGTCGACCGATCTGCGCATCTCGGCCGCTTGCGTGCTGCCGACCACGCTCTCGGAGCCGGTGATCATCTGCCGGCGTCCCGAGCGCTGCGCGGCCGCCACGAGGTCGCGCGCGAACCGCACCTGGAACTCCTCGGGGCTGCCGTCGGCCGGCGGCTCGTCGGGGCTGCGCTCGGCCATCGCTTCGCGCTCGGATTGCGGCAGGTAGTAGCGCAGCTCGTACGCGGCGCGCTGCGCATCGCGGGCGCGCACGTGCGTCAGGTGGCTCTGGAGGTCCGACTCGCGCAGATAGGCCTGGTCGAACGTCAGATCCATCTCGAGCCGGTCGACCGTCATGGGGTCGAGCTCGACGTCCGGCACGATGCCGACTCCCTGGATGCTCACGTCGCCCGGCGTCAGGTACTGCGCGATGGTGAGCTTGAGGGCGGAGCCGTCGTCGAAGTCGTAGAGCACCTGGACGGAGCCCTTGCCGAACGAGCGCTCGCCCACGATGAGGGCGCGGTCCTGGTTCTTGAGCGCGCCGGCGACGATCTCGCTCGCGCTCGCCGAGCCGCCGTTGATCAGCACGACCATCGGGTAGTCGGGCTCGGTCCCTTCGGCCTGCGCGATCTTCTCGTCGCGCTCGGCCGGGTCGTTGCCCGCAGTCGTCACGATGGTGCCGCTCGACAGGAACATGTCGGACACCTGCACGGCCTGCTCGAGCAAGCCGCCGGGGTTGTCCCGCAGGTCGAGCACGAGGCCGCGCAGCGTGCCGCCGCCCTCGCGACGCTGGCGATGGAGATTGCCGAGCGCGCGCCGCAGGTCTTCGGCCGTGTTGCCCTGGAAGCTGCGGATGCGCGCGTAGCCGACGCCGCCTTCGAGCATGCGCGACTGCACCGACTCGATGTGGATGATGTCGCGCGTGAGGTCGAAGCGGCGCGGACGCGAGAAGCCGCCCTGGCCCTCGCGCGTGACCCAGATGCTGACGCGCGTGCCCGGCGCGCCGCGCAGCCGATCGACCGCCTCGGAGAGCGGCATGTTGAGCGTGCTCTCTTCGCCGATGCGCACGATGCGGTCCATGCGCCGCAAGCCCGCCTGCGCGGCCGGGGTGCCCGGCATCGGGTTGATGATCGTCAGCTGCCCGTCGCGGATCGAGATGACGATGCCGAGGCCGCCGAACTCGCCGCGCGTGCCCAGGCGCATCTCGTTGTAGCTCTCCGGGGAGAGCAACATGGAGTGCGGGTCGAGCGTCTGGAGCATGCCGTTGACGGCCGCGTACTCGATGTCGCGCAGCTCGACGGTGTCGTCGTTCAGGTTCTGCTGGATGAACGTGAAGATGTCGCGCCAGCGATAGGACAGGGTCCACGGCGCGTTGACGTCGTCGATACGGAAGGTGCGCTGCTGGGTGTCGACGCGCACGAGCACCGTCGAGCTGTTGGCCTCGTGCTGCACGAGGACCTGCGCCACGGACTTCTGGATCGAGTCGAGGCCGGCCAGGAGCATCTCGCGCGGCCGCATGCGCGTCGGCTCGATGTAGTGCTCCTTGACCAGGAGGATCACGCGGTTGAGGACCGCCAGCTCCGTCAGGTCGTAGGGGCGTTGGGTCCGCGAGGCCGCCGCGCGCGCCGACGAGCAGCGAACGACGCCGTCCTCCTCGGGGCACTCGAGATCGACCGCCAGGCCGTTCGGCTTGAAGACGGTGCTGACGAGGCACGCGAACGCGACGACCACCGCCGCGAGCAACGGCTTCCAGACATGAACGAGATGACGCATGGAGTCTCCGTTGACGGGACGACGAGGACATCATGGCCGACGACGCCCACGGCGTCGACGTCCGGCAGGGGCATCCCGTTCCCGCAGGCTCGACGGGAAGCGGTAGGTCATCGACCCGCGAGGGCGCGCCGACCGTGGGCTTCGGACCAGCCTCCCTCTCCCCGAACGGGGAGAGGGTCGGGGTGAGGGGCGAGCGTTCGCGGAGCCGCGTGACTCGGAGCACGTGTCGCTCCAGTGGAGCCAGTCGTGCTCCCCGAGGTAGGCAGCGCTGGAGACCGCGGACCCCAGTCGCCCGCGCTATTCGCTGTTTTTCAGGCCTTTTCGTCTTCGCCCTCCGTGGCCTGCCCATTGCTCAACCAGGAGCGTGTTGCGCCCCCTGGGGATCTTCGACCTCGGACGCGTTCTCGCTCCGCTCGCCCTCGTGTTCGCCCTGTTCGCCGGATGCTCCGGTGACGCGCCCGAGCCCGTCGAAGATCTCCAGGGGGCCGATTTCAAGATCGTCTCCGAGCCCCCTCCGGACGCAGGTCCGGGAGGCTGCGCCGATGGACGACCCGCGTGCGACGGCGTGTGCTGCGC
>JADZFZ010000790.1 GCA_020854145.1 Deltaproteobacteria bacterium
CTCAGCGGCCCCAGCTCTGGAGGACCTTCATGTAGTTGCCGCGCTCGTAGCTCTTCGGGTCGGGGCAGCGCTCGAGGCCCATGCTGCCCTGCGCTTGCGCGAGCGACTCGTACTCGTGCTCCTCGAGCCAGCGCCGCAGGTCCGCGATCAGCGTCGCGAGGTGTCCGGCTCCACGCTTGAGCAGCGACGAGACGGTCTGCACCGCGTGCGCGCCGCACATGACGGCCTTCACGGCGTCGAGGCCGGAGTGCACGCCGCCGGTGACGGCGAGGGAAGGGCGGATGCGGCGCGAGAGGACCGCGACCGCGTGGAGGCGGAGCAGCAGCTCGTGCGGATCGGAGAGGTGCAGCGTGGGCCGCACCTCGAGCTCCTCGACGTCGATGTCGGGCTGGTAGAAGCGGTTGAAGACGACGATGCCGTCGGCTCCGGCGGCGTCGAGCTGCGCGCCGAAGTGGGCGATGCTGGACCAGAACGGCGAGAGCTTCACCGCCACGGGGATGCGCACGCTGCGCTTGAGCTCGCGGACCATGTCGATGGTGCGTGCCTCGAACGTCGAGCCGGGCTCCGAGAGGTCGGTCGCCACGTGATAGACGTTGAGCTCGAGCGCGTCGGCGCCCGCGTCCTGGATGAGCTTGGCGTAGCGCAGCCAGCCGCCGAGCGTGGTGCCGTTGAGCGATCCGATCACGGGCACCGACACCATCGCTTTGATCTTGCGGAGCTGCTCCAAGTACTCGTCGGGCCCGAGGGGGAAGCCATCGGGGAGGAACGACAGCGCCTCCGCGAAGGTGGCCTCGTGCCGGTCGACGTGCGCGTGGATGCTGCGCTCCTCGCGCGCGATCTGCTCCTCGAAGAGCGAGTGCATGACGATGGCCGCCGCGCCCGCGTCCTCGAGACGACGGACCTGATCGAGGTCGTCCACGAGCGGGGACGCTCCGGGCATGAGCGGGTGGGGCAGTCGCAGGCCGAGATACGTGGTCGATAGATCCATCGTCGTTTCCTCGAGGTTCGCGCGTCACTCGTGTTTCGCGGCCGCGCCGCCCGCGGGCGCGGGAGGGATCGCGATGCTCGCGACCGACGCCGGGCCATCGACGCGCAGCCCGGCGAGCTGCTCGTAGACCGCGTAGCGGCGCGCAGCTTCCTCTTGCGCGCCGATCGCGAGCGCCCGGAAGCGCAGCGGATCGATCTTCTCGACCATGCGGAAGCGCGCTTCGTTGCGCATGTAGTCGGCGACCTTCGTCTTGGGCGGCTTCGAGTCGAGCTTCAGCGGCGGCTCGCCGGCGGCGGCGCGGCGCGGGTCGAACCGATAGAGCGGCCAGACGCCGCAATCCACGGCGAGCTTCTGCTGCGCGGGGCCGTGCTCCATGTCGTAGCCGTGCGCGATGCAGTGGCTGTACGCGATGATGAGCGAGGTGCCCGGGTAGCTCTCGGCCTCGACGAACGCCTTGACCGTCTGGGCGTCGTTCGAGCCGAACGCGATGCGCGCGACGTAGACGTTGCCGTACGTCATCGCCATCAAGCCGAGGTCCTTCTTCGGACCGGCCTTGCCGGCCTCGGCGAACTTCGCCGCGGCGCCGAGCGGCGTCGCCTTCGACTGCTGCCCGCCGGTGTTCGAGTAGACCTCCGTGTCGAGCACCAGGACGTTGACGTTGCGGCCCATCGACAGGACGTGGTCGAGCCCTCCGAAGCCGATGTCGTAGGCCCAGCCGTCGCCGCCGACCAACCAGACGCTCTTCTTCACGAGGTAGTCGGCGACCTGCTCGAGCACGCGTGCGTCCGGCACGTCGATCGACGCGAGGCGACGACGCAGCTCGACGACGCGCGCGCGTTGCTCCGCGATCTGCGCGTCGTCGTCCTGCTTCGCGTCGAGCAGCCCGCGCACGAGCACCCCGCCGTCGAGACGGTCGCTCAGATGAACGAGGAGACGCTCGGCGACGCGCCGGTGCGCATCGACGCCGAGCCGCATCCCGAAGCCGTACTCGGCGTTGTCCTCGAAGAGCGAGTTGGACCAGGCGGGCCCGCGCCCGTCGCGGTCGGTCGTGTACGGCGTGGTCGGGAGGTTGCCGCCGTAGATCGACGTGCAGCCCGTCGCGTTCGCGATGAGCGTCCGGTCGCCGAACAGCTGCGTCATGAGCTTGATGTACGGAGTCTCGCCGCAGCCGGAGCAGGCGCCCGAGTACTCGAACATCGGGAGCAGGAACTGCGTGCCCTTGACGTCGAGCTTCACGCGCGAGCGGTCGACCTCCGGGAGGTCCAGGAAGAAGGCGTAGTTGTCGCGCTCGGGGATCCGGAGCGGCTCCTGGTCCTCCATCTCGAGCGCCTTGTGCCGCGGGTTCGACTTGTCCTTCGCCGGGCAGACGGCCACGCAGACGCGGCAGCCGGTGCAGTCTTCGGGCGCGACCTGGATCGTGTAGCGCTGGCCCGGGAAGTCGTTCGACTTGAACGGGACCGACTTGAAGGTCGAGGGCGCGCCCTCGAGGTGCTCGGGCGCGTAGAGCTTGGCGCGGATCGCGGCGTGCGGGCAGGCGAGCGCGCACTTGTTGCACTGGATGCAGATGGCCTCGTCCCACACCGGGAGCTCGAGCGCGATGTTGCGCTTCTCCCACTGCGCGGTCGCGGTCGGCCACGTGCCGTCGACGGGGAACGCGCTCACGGGCAGGAGGTCGCCCTTGTTCTCGAGCATCATCGCCGTCACGCGCTTGACGAAGTCGGGCGCGGCATCGGCGACCGGCGGCGGCTTGCGGCGCGTCGCGCTCGGCTCCGGTGGCACCTCGATGCGGTGCAGGTGCCCGAGGGCGTGATCGACGGCCGCGAAGTTCTTGTCGACGATGTCGCCGCCGCGTTTGCCGTAGCTCTTCGCGATGGCTTCCTTCACGGCGGTGATCGCTTCCTCGCGCGGCAGGACGCCCGCGATGGCGAAGAAGCACGTCTGCATGATCGTGTTGATGCGGCCTTCGAGGCCGACGTCGCGTGCGACGCGGCTGGCATCGATGGCGAACAGCGCGATCTTCTTCTCGACGATCTGCTCCTGCACCTCGCGTGGCAGCTTGCTCCAGACCTCGCCGGCCTCGTACGGCGCGTTGAGCAGGAACACCGCGCCGGGCGCCGCGTAGCCGAGCACGTCGTAGCGATCGAGGAACGTGAAGTGGTGGCAGGCGACGAAGCTCGCGCGCGAGACGAGGTAGGGCGCGTGGATGGGCTCGGCGCCGAAGCGCAGGTGCGAGATGGTGACGGCGCCCGACTTCTTGGAGTCGTAGACGAAGTAGCCCTGCGCGTGGTTCGGCGTGTCCTCGCCGATGATCTTGATGGCGTTCTTGTTCGCGCTGACGGTGCCGTCGGCGCCGAGGCCGAAGAACACGGCGCGCACGCGCCCGGGCGGCTCGATGTCGAGGTCGGCGTCGTAGTCGAGCGACTTGTGGCTGACGTCGTCGACGATGCCGACGACGAAGTGGTTCTTCGGCTTGGGCTTCTCGGTCTCCGCGAAGACCGCGCGCACCATGGCCGGCGTGAACTCCTTGGAGCCCAAACCGTAGCGGCCACCGATGACGCGCGGGTCGACCGGCAGCACCCGGACGCCTTCGTCGCGTGCCTCGCGGAGCGCGCCGACGACGTCGAGGTACAGTGGCTCGCCCACGCCGCCGGGCTCCTTGGTGCGATCGAGCACCGCGATCGACCTCACGCTCTCGGGCAGCGCCGCGACGAAGTCCGCGATCGAGAACGGCCGGTAGAGGCGCACCTTCACGGCGCCGACCTTCTCACCGCGGGCGACCGACCAGCGCACGGTGTCCTCGACCGTGTCGGCGCCCGAGCCCATGACGACGATCACGCGCTCTGCTTCGGGGTGGCCGACGTAGTCGAAGAGCCCGTAACGGCGGCCGGTGTGCGCCGCGAAGCGCTCCATCGTGTCGCGCACGACGCCCGGCAGGACCGCGTAGAAGGGAGAGCACGCCTCGCGCGCCTGGAAGAAGACGTCGGGGTTCTGCGCGCTGCCGCGCAGGATCGGGCGGTCCGGGGTGAGCGCGCGCGAGCGGTGCGCGGCCACCTGGTCGGCGTCGATGAGCGCGCGCAGGTCGTCGTCGGAGAGCATCGCGATCTTCGCGATCTCGTGCGACGTGCGGAAGCCGTCGAAGAAGTGCAGGAACGGGACGCGCGAGGCCAAGGTCGCCATCTGCCCGATGCACGCGAAGTCGTGCGCCTCCTGCACGGTCGCGGACCCGAGCAGCGCGAAGCCCGTCTGCCGGCACGCCATGACGTCGGAGTGGTCGCCGAAGATCGAGAGCGCGTGCGTCGCGAGGGATCGCGCGGCGACGTGCATGCAGAACGCGTTGAGCTCGCCCGCGATCTTGTAGAGGTTCGGGATCATCAAGAGCAGGCCCTGCGACGCGGTGAACGTCGTCGTCAGGGCGCCCGCCTGCAGCGCTCCGTGGACGGCGCCCGCCGCGCCGCCCTCCGACTGCATCTCGACGACCTCGGGGACGGTGCCCCACACGTTGACCGAGCGCCGCGCCGCCCACGCGTCGGACAGCTCGCCCATCGTGGAAGACGGCGTGATCGGGTAGATGGCGATGACTTCGTTCGTTCGATAGGCGACGGAGGCCGCAGCCTCGTTGCCGTCGAGCATCGCAGTGGTGGCGCGCATGCCCCCTTCTACCAGCGATGCGAGGGCAGAGGATTGAGGGCTCGCATACGACCCGCCGCGCCAAATCGTCCGCCCGGCGCGTCGCGGTGATATGCAGATGGGGTGTTTCCCGTGAAGGCGTCCGCGTTCCCGCGTACGGTGCTCCATCTCACCCCCGGCGGGACCGGCACGCAGGCGTCGTGGGAGCGCAGCCTGGACCCATCGACCCTGCGGCACGAGCCTGGCGGACGGATGACGCTCACGCTGGAGGGCGCCACCTTCGAGTGGAGCTTCGAGAGCCAACCGAGCGTGGCCCGCGAGATCCTCGCGCGAGCCTACGTGGGCCTGCTCGTGCTCGACGTGCGTTGCTCGGGGCTCGACCTGCCCGAGGCCGACGCGCGCTGCCGCGCCGGGCTCGCGTTCCTCGACTTGCTCGACGACGCCGAGGACGTCGAGGCGCGTTACCCGACGCATCGGATCGTCGCGCTCGTCGGGGGCGGCCCGACCGCGCGCGTGGACGACCTCGTGCTCGAGCTCGGTCGGCGAGGGGTCGGAGCGGTCTTTCGCGACGTGCCCGACGACGCGGAGAGCTTCGCGTCGAAGGTCGTTCGGCACGCGGCCCGGATCGTTCGCGAGCGGCGCGTAGGCAAGACCGCGTTGTGCGCGGCCGGCGGGGGCATCACGGGCATCTACTTCGAGCTCGGTGTGCTCAAGTGCCTGGACGACTGCACCGCCGGAGCCGTCAGCCGTTTCGACCTGTATTTCGGGATCAGCGCGGGTGCCGTGGTCGCGGCGTGTCTGTCTGCCGGCTTCTCTCCCGACGAGCTGATGGCGGCCATCGCGCGCGTGCCAGGCGGGCGGATCGAGCCGCTCGACCTGAGCCTGCTCCGGCTCGCGCACCTCAACTACCGGGACATGCTGCGTCGTTTCCGCGAGGTGCTGCGCGTCGGCGCGCGCGTGCTGCGCGATGCTCCTCGCCGGACGTCGCGCGAGACGATGGACGAGCTCTTCCTCGACTACACCGCGTTGCTCGGCCCGCCCTTCCACTCCGATCGGTTCGGCGAGCTGATGCGTCGCATCCTCACGCAGCCCGGCGCGGTCGACGACTTCCGGGCGCTGGCGAGCCCGCTCTTCATCGGCGCGTCCGATCAAGACGCACGGCAGCACGTGCTGTTCGGCGCCGAAGGGCACGACCGCGTCCCGATCAGCGTGGCGGTGCAGGCGTCGCTCAGCGTCAACCCGGCGTTCTCGGCGGTGCGCATCGAGGGTCGCTACTTCGAGGACGGTGCGGTCACGCGCACGTCGAACTTCGTCGAGGCCATCCGCCGCGGCGCCGACCTGCTCTTCGTGGTCGATCCGTTCGTGCCCTACGTGTCGCCGGAGCCGGGCCTCTCGAACCGACGCGGCATCCTCTACAACATCGACCAGGACATCCGCGCGATGTCGTTCACGCGCTACGAGAACACGCGGAGCTGGGTGCTGCGCAAGCACCCCGAGGTGAGCTCGTACACCTTTCTCCCGGGTAATCGCGCGCGGCGGCTCCTGTCGGTCAACCCGATGGACCACCGGCCCTATCTCGCGCTGTGGCGGGCGGCGTATCTGTCCACGCTGCGCCGCATCCACTCGGTGTCGCACCGGCTGCGCGGCGACCTCGCGGTGCACGGCTGGACCCTCGACACGACGCGCGCGGACCTGGTGGCCGAGCAGCTCGAGCGTCGCGTCGTGCCGCAGCTCGAAGACTTCTTCCCGGATCGGCGGATCGAGCTCCGCCGTTCACCGCTCGCAGGCGAACGCGAGATCGGTCGACTCTCCGAGTCGGCCATCCTCTTCGGCGCGGACTGACGGATGCCGGTCGTACCGCCGCCGGTGCGCACGATCCCGCTGGTCGAGCTCCGCGCTCCGCACCCGCAGGGGACCATCGTCGTCTCCTGCCCCGATCGGCTCGTGAAGCTCGGGCAGTGGGTGCTCGGCTCGCTCGCCGAGCAAGCGCGACTTCACGATGGGATGTGCTTCTGGCTGGGCAGCGCTCCCGCGGTGATGAAGCCACGCGACGGAGAGTGGTGGGCGTGCGAGCCCGACCTCGAGAAGCCCGGCGCCGTCCGGAAGTGGGATCTCTTCGACGCGATGATCCTGCGCGCCCTGAGCGAGCAGGTCCACGAGGCCGCGGGCATCCCCGTGACGAAGGTGCCGATGACCGACATGGTGCTCGAGCATCGGGACTCGATTCGCGACGAGCTCGTGTTCCTCCGCCACGATCCTCCGCTCGGTCCGCGCGACACGGGCTGGTACCTGCAGACGCTCGCCGACGTCGACGATCGCGAGCCGAGCTACCGGGACGACCTCTTCCCGAGGTCCGTCTACCAG
>JADZFZ010000791.1 GCA_020854145.1 Deltaproteobacteria bacterium
TCAGCGCGACTTGCGGACGCGGAGGCCGAGCTGGTTGAAGCGCAGGAGCACCTGGCGCGCGGCGTGGGCGTCGGTCTTGCCGAGGAGCGCGCCGGCGATGGCGCGGAAGTCTCCCGCGTGGGTCGCGTAGAGCTGCTCGAAGGTCTGGCGCTCGAGGCTGCGCGCGACGTCGCGTAGCGCCGCGGCGCGCTCGAGGCGGAGCACGATGCCGCCGCTCGAGCCGGCGCTCGAGCCGCCGGGTGATTGGAGCGCGCGGCCCGCCGAGAGCAGATCGCGCACGAGCTTGGGCGCGATGGGCACGACGCGCGGCGCCTTGTCGGTGCTGCGCGACGCACGCTCCTTCCACGCCTCGAGCGCGTCGGAGAGCGCGAAGGTGACGATCGAGTCCACGACGAGCTCGAGCTCGCGGAGGTTGCCCGGCCACGCGTGGACCTTGAGCGCCGCGAAGCTCTTCGGCATGAGCGCGAGCACGATGCCGCGAGGTCGCGCGGGCGTTGCGCCGGTGACGAGCTCGACGCCGGGCCCGACGAGGGTCCCGATGCCGGCGAGCTCCATGTACTCGGAGAGCAGCGCGCGGTTGTCGCCCGACATCAGCGAGCGCAGCGCGAAGGACCGCAGGAGATCCGGCAGATCCACGAGCCGGTCGCGCAGCGGCGGCAGCACGACGCGCGCCGCCGGGTTGAGGCGCATGTAGAGGTCCGCGCGGAAACGCCCCGCGCGCACGGCGTCGTCGAGGTCCTCGTTGGTCGCGGCGACGAGCTTGACGTCGACGGGCCGCGCGGTGACCTCACCGAGGCGCGTGAGCTTGCGATCCTGCAGGACCGTCAGCAGCTGCTTCTGCGCGGGCAGCGGCAGCGAGCCCACCTCGTCGAGCAGCAGCGTCCCGCCGCTCGCGTGCTCGAAGCGCCCGGGCCGATCGACGGCGCCGCTGAACGCGCCGCGCGCGCTGCCGAAGAGCTCGGCGGCCACGAGCGTGTCGGGGATGGTCGCGATGTCGAGCGACACGAACGGACCGCGCCGCCCGGTGGCCGGATGGATCACCTTCTCCGCGAGGGCCGACTTGCCGGTGCCCGTCTCGCCGAGCAGCAGGATGGGGCGCGCCGTGCGCGCGAGCACCGTGACGTCCCGGCGCACGCGCGCCATCGCGGCGGTCGAGCCCCACGCGTAGCCGCCGGTCTCGGGCTGATCGCGACGGCGCGCGAGCACGCGATCGATCTGCGACGTGAGCGCCTGCGCGTCGGTCGCGTCGGCGCCCGCGAAATAGGTGTACTCGTCGGCATCGAGCGCGTCGGCGTCGTCCTCGAACGCGACGTCCTCGCGCGCGGTCATGAGGATGACCGGGATGTCCGCGCGGCGTCGTCGGAGGTGACGCAGGATCTCGACGCCCTGCGTGCGGCGCAGGTGCTCGACCTCGTCCTCGGTGCGCGGCTTGCGCGCCTTGGGGACGAGGCGCTCCTCGGGCACGTCGAAGGACACGTCGAGCAGGACCACGTCGACGTCGCCGCGCGCCCTCGCGAGCGCTTCGTCCATCTCGCTCGCGTCGTGCGCGTGCGTGAGCGTGCAGCCGGGTCGCTCGGGGCACTCCCAGCACGGGCCCGGCAGCTCGCAGCGCGTGACGTACCGGTAGTCGCGCAGGAACTCGTGCGCGAGCGACACGTAGCGGTCGCGGTCGTCGACGATGAGGAGGCGCGGCGCGGTCACGGGCTGGAGCGTAGCCGACGGGCCGGGTGCGCGGCCGCGCGGCGGCAGGTCCAGTGGCCAGGCGCGCGACGGCGGGGCTCGCGATCCCCTGCGCGCCGGTGTGGCACGGGAGGTGATGCGATGGCCGGCCGTGCGGTCTGCAGTCCTCGTGGTGGCGACGTGTCTCTCGGCCTGCGCAGCTGCGCCGGAGGCCGCCGCACCCGCCGCGCGTGCGTCGCGCGACTCGACGCCCGACGGGATCTTCCACGATTTCTTCGACGGCAAGCTCGATGGGATGGGGCATCCGGTGGGCGCCTTCGTGTGGCAGGCCGAGGACGGCTGCGACGCCACGACGGGCGCGATCGAGGCCGAGGGCCGCGCGGCCAGGCCCGGCGCAGAGCAGGCGGGCGTGCTCTGTCGCGCGTCGCGCGCGGACGTCGGCGCGGGCAGGTTCGTCGTCAACGTGCGTGCGCTCGCCCTCGATCCGATCGACGAGGCCGGCTGCGATCCGACGGGAGATCCC
This sequence comes from Deltaproteobacteria bacterium, assembly GCA_020854145.1. GTDB lineage: Bacteria > Myxococcota_A > Polyangia > Polyangiales > JADZFZ01 > JADZFZ01. The sequence continues at coordinate 2,204 of JADZFZ010000791.1, forward strand.
GCGCTCGTCGAGGATGCGTGTGACCCGGCGGCGCTCTCGATCGTGGTGCGCGACGCGCAGGGCGCCGAGCTCGGACGCGAAGGCTTCACGCGGGCGCGCCTCGGGGAAGCGCTCGTGCAGCGCAACGTGTCGATCGCGTTCACGCACGCGGTCGCTGGGGCCATCGACGTCGCCGTCGAGTGGCCGGGGCACGTTGCCGTGCGGCTCGACTACGTGGAGCTCTTCCGCGCGCAGCGCAGGCTCGTGGTGTCGCCGCCGTCGAGCGTCGCGAGCCCCGAGGCCGAGCTCGAGATCGAGATGCTCGATCCGCCCGATGGCGCCGAGCTCGCGCTCCGGTGTGGGGACGTGGAGCGGACCACCGCGTTGACGGAGCTGCTCGCGAGCGGCCGCGCCACGCGCGAGCGCACCGACTTCCGCGAGGTCGTCCGCGCTCCGCTTCCCGACGTGCTCGACGGCTGCGCGCTGCCCGCGAGGCTCGCCGTGTCCATGAGCGCGGGCGGCTGGACGCGCGCGACGAGCCGCGTGACGTTGCGCGCCGAGGATCCGGTGTGCGCGTTCGAGGAAGGCAAGACGCGCGTGCTGCTCACCGGGTTCGAGCCGTTCCCCGCCGACAGCTCGAGCGACAACAGCAGCGAGCAGGCCGTGCTCGCGTTCGACGCGGGCTCCGTCGAGGGCGTCTCGGTCGCGCGTCTCGTGTTGCCCGTCGAGTGGGACGTGGCGGCGCAGATCCTCGTGGACACGGTCGAGCGGTGCAGGCCCGACGTGATCATCGGCTTCGGCCAAGGACGCTCCAGGGTCGACCTCGAGACGACGGCGTACAACACGAAGGACACCGCCGAGATCGCCGGCGGCATCCCCGACAACCGCGGCCTCGTGCTCGGCGGCGAGCCCATCGTCTCGGGCGGCCCCGCGGAGATCGCGACGCGTCTGCCGGCGACGACCATCGTCGATGCGCTCGTCGCGGCGGGCATCGACGCGGGCACCAGCGACGACCCGGGTCGCTACATCTGCAACAACCTGTTCTATCGCCTCATGCACGCGGTCCGCGAGACGCCCGCCGTCGCCGGCTTCGTCCATCTCCCGCGGCTGCCGCGCATCTCCGACGCCGAGCGCGCGCGGCTAAGGACGACCGTCTCGACCGTCGTCGCGCACGCCGTCGGGGCACATCGCGCGTCGTCGTCGTCTCCCTGATCGCGGCCAGCTTCGTCCGTCCGACGGCGCACCGCCCTACGAGCGCGGTGGCGTCGGCCCCCGGGCGCACGCGGGGTCGGCAGCCAAACCTGCGTCGGTGCGCTCGACTCGTCTCAGGCGGGGCGCGGTGCAGGCTGATTGGATTGCCACCATTCGGCAGCCTGCTCCTCGCTCCACGCCTCGGCCGCGATTGCCCCGAGCGATCTGCCGAGCTCGGCGGCGGTTGCGGGTCGTTCCTTCGGGTCTTTCGCGAGACAGGCGAGAATCAATCGATCGAGCTCCGGCGGCACCGGGAGCTCGGCGCGCTGCGACGGGGGAGCGGGCGCGGCCTGCAGATGGCGCGCGATCATCTGGACGCTTCCGGTCGCCTCGAAGACGAGATGACCCGTCAGCAGGTAATAGCCGACACACCCGAGCGCATAGAGATCGGTGCGACCGTCGAGGACTTCGCCGCGCGCCATCTCGGGCGCCATGTACGCAGGTGTTCCGGGCGTCAATCCCGCGGCGGTCGCCAGCGATTCACCGTCGGGTTTCTCGGTGACCGATTTGACGAGCCCGAAGTCGAGCACTTTGACGAAATCGTGGTGCAGCCCCAATCGGCCCAGGTGAATGTTCGCTGGCTTGATGTCACGGTGGACCAGGCCTGCGGCGTGCGCTTCGTGCAGCGATTCACATGCCTGGCGAAGAATGTGAATCGCGCGCGCAGCGGGTACGGGCCCTTTCTGGCGAACCAGAGCCTCGAGATTCATCCCGTCGAGCAGCTCCATGACGAGGAATAGAGTGCCCTCGTCGGTGACTCCGAAATCGTAGAGCCCGACGGTGTGCGGCGATTGCAGCCGCGCGGCGACCTCGGCCTCCCGCCGAAAACGTTTCACGGCGAGCCGCGCAGTCTCCGAGCCTTCGTCGCCGAGCGCCTCGCGGCCGATGAGCTTGATGGCCGCGGGCCGGGCCAGCATGCGGTGCGTCGCTCGATAGACTCGGCCCATCCCGCCCGAGCCAATCAGCTCCCCGAGCTGATAGCTGCCCAGGTCCCGCGCGCGAACGAGCTGTTGGCCCCAGCGCGACACCACGCGCGAGATGACGACGGACACGCCGACCAGCACGTAATCCGGGTAATGAACGATCCATACATGGGTCCACGCGCCGAAGTCCCATTGACCTCGAGCTTTCTGGACGAGCATGACGACGGGAGCCATCGACGCAGCCGACAATCCGGCGACCAGCATCTTTCGGGGGGTCGCCGGCACGATGGCGGCGAAGATCAGCACGAGCACCCCGCACCAGCTGATCATGGGCTCGATCCGCGTATCGCTCGACCGCGGCTGCCAATGGAGCAAGAGCCCGAGCGCGAGCGCCATCAGCACCATGTAGGCGAGCCCGAGATCGAGCACGAATCGCGGATTCCGTTTCGAGACGCGCGAATGGAGGAAGAGCCCGACGGAGACCGCGATGCTGCCGGCAGCGAACGCGTCGTCCTCGTCGGCGCGCAGCCAGCGCGGATCGCCGTCGGTGATGGCCCAGACGGCCAGGTGATCGAGCCCTGCTCCGACCGCCCACAACGCGGCCATGACGAGCGAGAGAATCCCCAATCGCCGCGATGCCTCGCGCAGGACGTCGTCGGGAAGATCACGCCCGCGATCGCGCGAGCTCTCGACCTCGGGCGTGCTCGGAGGTGGTCGGCCGACGAATCGAGGCGCGGTGGACATGTGCATCGCGCCGGCGTGCTCAATCGAGCGTGCCGAAGGCGGCGACGCCGAGCGTGTCGCCGCGCATCAGCGGGAGGACGGCGAGGCGCACGCCGGCGCGCCGAGCGCGCGCGGTCGCAGGTCGTGGAGCGGCTTGGCCCGTCCGCATCCCGTAATGCAGCAGGACCGGCACCGCGTACCCCGCGAACGCGCCGATCCCCAATCCGACGAGCACGTCGGTCAGGTAATGCGAGTCGACGGCGATGCGCGCGACGCCCGTCAGCACGGCCGCGCCGATGCTCGTGACGCACGCGGTGACGTCGCCGGCGCCGCCGCCATACAGCGGCAGTCGCGAATGGTGCGCGCACGTCAGGCCGGCGGCGGTCGAGGCGAGCGCCACGTGGCCGCTCGGGAAGCTCTGCGTCTCTTGGGAGGTGCCGCAGTCCGCGTGCGGATCCTCGGAGTCGCAGAACCTCGAGTACGGGCGCTCGCGGTGGACGAAGTACTGGGTCACGAAGATGAGCGGGATGGTCACCGCGTAGGCCTCGAGGCCCATCGCGATCATCTGCCATGCGACGTCCCAATCGCCCCAGACCAGGCCGGCGACCACGAGCGCATCGAGGGTCGGGTACGCGAGCGAGATGAAATACGGGATGTCGCTGACGAGCGCCCAGGCCGAGACGGCATCGGGATCGCGCGTGCCGACCGCGTCGCGCACGGCGAAGTCGAGCAGGAAGTTCCCCTCCCAGTTCGCTTCGATGGGGCGGCCGCTCAGCTCGAGCGCCAGCACGCCGGTGTACGAGACCCCCGATGCGACGTACTCCCAGACTCGGACGCGCGGCCACGCTTCGTTCCACACGACGCGCCGGCGAGGAGCCGCAGCGGCGGGAGTCGCTCTCCCCGAGGGCGGCGACGCGGGCTGCGCTGCGGCGCCGCGAGGCGGGTTGGTGGTCGCAGCCGCGACGACGCGCGCTCGCCGTTGCGGCACGACGTCGGCACGCACCTGTGCGGAGAGACCCGTCGCGACGCCGAGCGAGATGAGCGCTCCCAGGACGAGCGCGGTGGGGGCTCTACGCAACGGCCCACACTAGAGGCCCGGGCGTTGCCCGGTCAACGTCGATCGTCCCCTGCGACGGCGGGCCCCTGGGGCGCGTGGGATTGGCAGGCGGGGGCTCTCGGGCGTAGGCACTACGTCATGCCCGTGTCCGACCTTCGATCCGGCAACTGTCCGCTCTGCGATCACCACGAAGTCGTCGAGGCCAGGCCCGGCGAGTTCGGTGACGGATCTCGCGAGGTCGGCGCGGCCGTCGCGTACGAGCCGCGATGGGTGCTCGGCGGACGCAACCCGGAGTATCCGTACGGCCACCTCAGCGTCTGCTTCTGTCGCGCGTGCGGCTACACGCAGTGGTTCACGGCGGAGCCCGACAAGGTCCCGATCGGCGACGAGTACGAAACGCGCCTCATCGAGGGAAAGCGCAAGGGCCCCGCCTTCCGCTGAGCAGACCGCGGTCGGGACGAACGACCGCCCTCACCCCGACCCTCTCCCCATTCGGGGAGAGGGAGCCTGGTCCCGAATTCACCTTCCGAGCCTCCCACGCCCCACAACCGAAGCACCCTGGTCGGAAGGCGAAATTCACGCCCTTCGCTAGACGCTCGGGCGTGTCACGGCTCGCGGCGAGCCGTGGTCAGAGACGTCGGCGACGAGCGAGCGCCGCGACCAGGCCCACCAGGACGAGCACCCAGCCGGAGGTCGTCACGCCTCGACCCACGCTCGCCA
>JADZFZ010000792.1 GCA_020854145.1 Deltaproteobacteria bacterium
CCGACGACGACTGCGACGGCGCCACCGATCCGGGATGCGCGTGCACGATCGGGATGGAGGTCGCGTGCGGTACGGGCATGGTCGGCGGCGCATCGCGGTGCGTGCGTGGCGTGCAGCGCTGCGCGGAAGGGATGCTCGGCCCGTGCACGGGCGCCATCGAGCCAATCGCCGAGGTCTGCGACGGTGCGCTCGACGAGGACTGCGACGGCATGGTCGACGAGTCGCTGCGCGTGACCTGCTACGAGGACGACGACGGCGACGGTCACGGCTCGAGCGCTGCGGTCGCGACGATGGTGTGCCCCGCAATCTCGGGCACGTGTCCCGTCGGCAGCGCATCGGCGAACGACGACTGCGACGACTCGGCTGCGACCATCAACCCGAGCGCGATGGAGTCCTGCAACTCCGAGGACGACGACTGCGACGGCGTGGTGCCGGCCACCGAGCTCGACGGCGACGGCGATGGCTTCGCGCCGTGCGACATGCCGCCCGACTGCGACGACACGATGCGGATGGTCAACCCCGCGGCGACCGAGACGTGCAACGGGATCGACGACGACTGCAACGGATCGATCGACGACGGCATCTCGTGCGGCACCCCGCCGATCGGCATCCGCCCGTTCGACGGCTTCCGCACGGGCAGCGTACGAGCGCCCGCGGACCGAAGGACGTTGCGCCCCACGTTCGCGTGGACGCCGGCCACGCTGCCGGGCGTGACCGTCGTCGTCTACGAGATCCAGCTGGCGACGGGCTGCATCGCGGGCCGCGGCTGCTCGTTCGGAACGCTCGCAGGGGGATCGGCGAGGATCGCCGCGACCGAGTGGTCGCCGACGACGGACCTGGCTGCGAGCAGCACGATCCCCGTCGGGACGCGTTACGCGTGGCGCGTTCGCGGGTGCTCCATGGAGGCGATGCCTCGCTGCACCGATTGGTCGGCGCCGCGGTATCTCGACGTCGGTCGCGCCTACCGGGACATCGATGGCGACGGGCGCAGCGATCGCGTCGTCGGCGTGGCGCCCGCCTCCATCAGCGACAGCGCGGAAGGGCGCGTCGCGCTGATGACCTCGGACGCGACGGGGGACGTCGGCGCGACCACGACGCTCACGCACCCCTCGTCCGTCACCACCAGCAGCTTCGGGCACGCGGTCGCGATCGCGGACCTCGACGCCGACGGCTTCGACGACGTCGTCGTAGGCGCGCCCCACAACACGGGCGATCGCGGCGCCGTGCACGCGTTCGTGCACAGCGGCGCCTCGGGGCTGCCCACCACCTTCGATGCGTCGTACGCCGGCACGATCGGCAGCGGCGAGCAGCTCGGCACGACCGTGGCGTCGGCGGGAGACCTCGACGGCGACGGTTACGAGGACGTCGCCGCCGGCGCGCCCGGGGCCGCCAACGGCCGGGTCGTGGTGATCCCGGGCGGCCCGGCCGGGCTCGCGTCGGCGCGGGCGCGATCGATCGCGCCCACAAGCGTGTCGAGCTTCGGCGCGGCCCTCGCGGGCGGGGGCGACGAGAACGGAGACGGCCGCGCGGACCTCGCGATCGGCGCGCCGACCACGAGCCCGGCCGGCGAGGTCTGGGTGTACGACGGATCGGACACCTTCTTCGCGACCGGCTCGTCGAGCGCGGCGACGCGCATGCACGCACCGGCGGGCGGCCTGGCGGGCCAACGCTTCGGCGCGAGCGTCGCCTTCGCCGGTCGGATCGATGCCACCGAAGGCGACGAGCTCGTGGTGGGCGAGCCCGGTTTCTCGAGCTCGCGCGGACGCATCTCGGTCCTGAGCGCGACCGCCACGCTTGGATCCCGGACCGGGACGGACCTCGCAGGGCAGCTCGGCGCCAGCGTCGCCGGCGTCGGCGACCTCGACGGCGATGGGGACGCGGACCTCGCCGCCTGCGCTCCGATGGCCGACGTCGGCGAGCGGTGCTTCTACGTGCTGGGCAACGGCACGACGCTCGGAGCCCTCGCGCCCCTCGAGCCGACGGGGCCCGGCCCCAACACGCAGCTCGGCTGGGCGATCGCCGGACCGTTCGACCTCGAGGGCGACGGCCTGACGGACATCGTCGTGACCGAGCCCGCCTACATGCCGGGCATGTCGGATGGGCGGGGCGTGTCGTTCTCGGGGTCGACGTCGTTCCCGGGCGCGTCGCGCACGTTCGGAGAATCCTACTCGGAGCCCACGGAGGAACGCTTCGGTCAATCGCTCGCAACGCTGTTCCCACGTCCTCGGGCCGTGCGCTCGACTCGGGCCGTGCGCTCGACGGCGCTGCTGCTGCTCGGTCTCCTGCTCGCGCCGGGGCCCGATCCAGGGCGAGCCCAGGCGCAACCCGCCACGCCCCGCGATCGTGAAGGCGCGCGGGCGGCCTTTGCCGAGGGCGTACGCGCGCTCGACGCCGGTCAGCTCGAGGCCGCCGCGGCCCACTTCGAGCGCTCGCTCGCGTTGTTCCCGAACCCACCGGCTGCGTTCAACCTCGCCTCGACGCTGCGGCAGCTCGGGCGACTGCATCGCGCCGACGAGGTGCTCGCGGCGCTGCTCGCGGACACGTACGGCGCGTTGCCGCGCGATCGACGGACCGAGGCGGCCGATCTGCGCGAGGCGATACGCGGCGAGCGCGCTTCGGTCGTCGTCGTGATCGAGCGCGCTCCACGGGAGACTCGCGTGACGGTCGACGGCCACCCGATGACGCAGAGCACCGTGACCCTCGACCCGGGGGAGCACGTCGTGCGTGCCGAGGCTCCGGGGCACGTCACGGTCACCCGTCGCGTGACGATCGCTCGAGGTGCGACCGAGCGCGTGCTCATCGCGTTGGTGCCGACCGCCCCGGAGCCCACGCCTGCACCGCCGCCCGCACCGCGGCGCCGACGCGAGCGCGACGACCGCGACGAGACGTCCCCTCCGCTCGTCGAACGCCCGCTGTTCTGGGTGGGAGTCGGCGCTGCCGTGGTCGCGGCCACCGTGACGACGGTGCTGATCGCGAGCGCGACCGGAGGTGTCGAGGACCCCGTGCGCGACCCCGTGTTCGGCGTGACCGCGACGCTATCGGTTCCCTGACGATGGGCTCTCTGCGTCGTTCGTCGCGTGCGGCACGGGTCGTACGAGCGACACCGCGGAGGCGAGCGCAGCGATCTCGTGCGCGTCGAGCAGACGCCACGTGCGGGGCGTGAGGTCGCCGATGCCGATGGGCCCGATCGCGACGCGCTGCAGCTTCACGATCTGCCAGTCGAAGAGCGCGCACGTGCGGCGGATCTGGCGGTGTCGCCCCTCGCGCAGGGTCAGCCGCAGCCAGGTCGCGCGTGCGCGGTGGGCCTCCCACTCGACCTCCACGGGCCGCGTGCGTTCGCCATCGAGCTCCACGCCGGCGCGGATCGCGTCGAACGCCGGCTCGTCGTGGCGGAGATGACCCCGCACCTTCACGCGATAGAGCTTCGGCAGGTGCCAGTCGGGATGGAGCACTCGGTGGGCGAGCTCGCCGTCATCCGTCAGGAGCAGCGCGCCCTCGGTGTTGAAGTCGAGCCGCCCGACCGGGTGAACGCTGGGCATCTCCGCCGGGAAATAGGGCTCGAGCGTGGGACGACCTTCCGGGTCGGTCATCGCAGAGACGTGGCCGCGCGGCTTGTTCATGAGCACGTACGTCCAGCCCGTCGGCAGGCGCACGCGGCCGATGCCGGCGATCTCGACGTGTTGTGTGATCGGGTCGATCTCGGCGAACGGCTCGAGCACGATCCGGCCGTCGACGCTCACCGCACCGGAGCGGACGAGACCCTTGTTGCGCTGGCGCGAGAGCACCCCGGCGCGCGCGAGCAGGACGTGTAGACGCACGCGACGTCGAGCCTACCGGCTTCGTGAGCGTAGGCGGGACACCTTTCGGGTAAGCTCGGCGGCGCTGTGATGGCGAGCTCGAGGGGAGATCCCGCCCATCGCGAGCGAAGGACGGAGACATGAAGAACGTTCCGGTATCTCGGCTCTCGTCGTGGCTCTTGGCGGGCTTCGTTGCCCTCGGGTCGATGCTCATCGCGCAGGACGTGCTTGCCCAGCTGCCGCTCGGGATCCCCGATCCGATGCCGGCCGCGACGCCGCGACTGCGTCAGGTGACCGTCGGCCGCGTGACGGGCAGCCTGCACCGTACGGAGGTGCGCAACCTGGCTGCTCGCAGCTGGGGCACCATCGTGGGGTGCGTGCAGAACAGCGGCGCGCGGGTCCGGCAGATCCGCATCCGCTTCGTCGTGGTGCTCGGCCAGTCGCCGCAGCTCGTGATGATGGGCGGCGCTCCCGGCGCCGCGCGCGCGTGCATCGCGCAAGAGGTCGCCTCCTGGCGGTTCTCGGGCGGGTTCGGCACCGCAGCCGTCACCTTCCGGACGCGGGGGATCGACGCCGCGGTCGCAGGGGCCGTCCAGCGTGTGCCTCTCGGCGGAACGGCCGTGCAGACCGGCACGCAGATCCTCGAAGCGGGCCACGAGGCGCTCGGCACGCAGTAGTCGGCACCAAAGCCCCCTCCTCGTTCGGGGAGGGGGCCGCGACGCGAAGGGGCTTCGAGACCCACGACGAAACGACTGTTGGTCGCGCCGGGGCTCGGGCACGATTCGCCTTGGCGTGGACGGAGCAGCAGACGGCGAGCAGTTTCGTGGAGCGGACGACGCCACGTATCGTCTCGCCGCGCGAATCGGCAGCGGCGGGATGGGCGACGTCTTCCTCGCGACGCGGCACGTTCCCGAGCAGCCGCCCTTCCCCGTCGCGCTCAAGTGCATGCGGCCCGGCATCGTCGGCATCGAGCAGTTCGCCGAGTCGCTCGAGGTCGAAGCGCGCATCGCCAGCCGGCTGCAGCACCCGAACGTCGCCCGCATCTACGAGATGGGCGGCCATGCGAGCGCGCCGTTCCTCGCGATGGAGTTCCTTCTCGGCGACACCGTCGAACGACTCCTGAGCGCATGCAGATCCCGCGACCGGCGGCCGACCGTGGCCGTCGTGCTCCGCATCATCGCGGACGCCGCGCGTGGGCTGCACCATGCGCACACGCTCACCGACGCGGACGGGCAGCCGATGCGGATCGTGCATCGCGACGTCTCGCCGCAGAACCTCTTCGTCACGTTCATGGGCGTCACGAAGGTGCTCGATTTCGGGATCGCGACGGCCTCCGTCCGGCTCGAGCAGACCGTGCCCGGCGTGCTGAAGGGGAAGTTCTCCTATCTGTCCCCCGAACGCGTGCGCAGCGCGCAGAGCGTGGATCACCGAAGCGATCTCTTCTCGCTCGGGATCGTCTTGTGGGAGATGCTGACCGGAGAGCGCCTGTTCGCAGGCGGAGGCATGCTGGGCGCGTTGCACGCGGTGGTGAGCCGCCCCGTGCCCAACGTTCGCTCGCTGCGCTCCGACGTATCCGAGGAGCTCGACGCGGTCGTCGCGCGCATGCTCGATCGGCGGCCGAACCGCCGCTTCCCGCACGCAGGCGCCGTCGTCGAGGCGCTGGAGGACGCCTCGCCGGGATGCGCTTCGGAGGGAGAGGTCGCGGCCTTCGTGCACGAGCTCGTGGGCGACGCCATCGCGCAACGCCGCGCCACGGTCGAGCGACTCCTCGGCGAGCAGGGGATCGCCGCTCTCGAGCGCCGCGACGTCGCCTTCGCGTTCGTGCCCGAGAGCGACGAGCACGTGGTCACCGACGAGCTCACCCGCGAGGACACGTTGCCGTCGGGCGCCACCCCGCTCCCGGAGTACTCCGTCGAGCCGGAGGTCGAGATGGCGCTCGGCACGATGTTGGCCGAATGGGATCGAGAGAGCGCGTCGGCCGTTCGTCTCGACGCGTCGCTCCGCGCGATCATCGACGTCCCCGAGCTCTCGGACACCGCGCGCATCGCCATGCACGACCTCGCGCTCGGGCTGCTCACGCGTGCCGGTGCGCCGCTCGAGGTTCGCGCCTTCCATGCGGAACGCGGCTCCGATCCCTTCCTCGCGCTCGCGCTCATCGACGAATGCGGCGAGACGGCCCTGCGCTACGCCGACCCGGACTCGGCGATCCGCTGGCGCCGCCGCGGCCTCGAGATCGCCCGCGGCGCGCTCCTCCGCGGCGAGCTCGACGACGCCGAGGACGCCGTCATCCACTTCTCCCTCAAGCTCGCCGACGTCCTGCTCGACCGCGGAGACGCCTCGACCGCTCACGGCATCTTGCGCGAGGCGCAGGACGTCGCCCTCGACGACGCGCAGCGCGCCAAGCTCGACGAGCGGCTCGCGACCTGCGGCGCCGCGCGCGCCTCGTCGCTCCCCCGCGCGAGCTCCTGAGCTTGGAGCCGAGATGCCCGCGGAGCACGACGGCCGCATGGCGCAGCGTCGATGGGTTGCAGGGGGCGCCGTGACAGCGGGCGTCGCGTACCGTGATTGGACGCTCCCGTCCGGCGGAGCGCGGAGACCGTAGGAACACGTCTCTCGCGCTCGGCCGTGATTGGACGCTCCCGTCCGGCGGAGCGCGGAGACCGTAGGAACACGTCTCTCGCGCTCGTTCCGAGATGCGGATAGAACGCGGCCGATGCGCCGGTCCGTTCGGATGGCGAGATGGATTTGCCTTCTGTTGCTTGCGGGCTGCGCCAGCGAGCTCACGGAGCTCATCGTGGTGATCGACTCGGACCTCGCCGTCCCCGACTCGATCGACGCGGTCCATCTCCGCGTCGACGGGCCGACGGCGACGGCCGTGGACGATTCCGTCGTGCTCGCGCGTCGCGATCAGCTGCCGCTGACGTTGGGCTTGTCGCCCGCGGGCGGCCGCCTCGGCCCGGTCACCGTGACCGCGACGGCTCACAAGGGCGGCTCCGTCGTCGTGCGGCGCACCTTGCGGACGCAGTTCGTCCGCGGGCAGCGCCGCACGCTCGTGCTCCGCCTGCTCGGCAGGTGCTCGCGCGTGGAATGCGCAGAGGGCGCGTCATGCGACGAATCGGGTGGCTGCGTCCCCATCGACGTGGACCCGGCCACGTTGCCGCCGTGGACGGGCACGCCGATGCCGCTGCCCGTGCTCGACGCCGCGGTTCCGCTCCCCGACGCAACGGACGACGCCTCACCGGCGGACGGCGCCGTCGAGCCGGACTCCGGCTCCGACGCGGGTCCCTCGGGTTGCGCGCCGGGCACCTGCGACGTGGAGACCAACGAGGGCTGCGACGCCGGCATGTCGTGCGACGTCAACGCAGCGGTCGAGCTCTTCTGCAGGCCGGTCAGCGCGGGCACGGACGGCACGCCGTGTGTGGACGGAACCACGTGCGGGTTGGGCCTCGGGTGCATCAACGTCAACGGATCGGCCGCGTGCCGGCGGCTCTGCTGCGAGGGCAACGATGCGGTCTGTCCGATGGGACAACGGTGCATCATCCGGCCGAGCAGCACGCCCTTTCTCCAGGCCTGTTATCCCGTCGGCTGCGACATCTTCACGAGCGCGGGCTGCGGCGAGACCGAGTCCTGCTACCCGTTCGACATGGAGGGCACGACGTTCTGTCTGGTGCCCACGGGCAGCGGCATGCAAGGCGCCAGCTGCACCGCGTCGCGCGGCAACAGCTGCGCGCGCGGCCACGTCTGCGTCCCGCCCGGGATCTGCGCGCAGCTCTGCCGCGTCGCAGGCGGCGACCCGGCGTGCGGCTCGGGGCTCCGCTGCGCGCCGATCTACGCGGGAGCGAGCGTCGGCTTCTGCTCGAGCTGAGTCACGTCGTCGGGGGCAGCGCGTAGCCGACCTGAGCGCCGCGCTCGTTCTGGAATCGCACGTACTTGTTGAGCTGATCCTGGTGAATGGCGCTCGACACGAGGTTCGTCATCCCGCCGAAGACCCATGCGGCGATGTCGAGCATCACGACCATGCTCGTCGTGTCCTGCGTCGGCAGCCCCGCCTGCGCGTTGAGCTCGTTGAACTGCTGCGACATCTTGTAGTCGACCCAGATGCCGTAGAACGTGCACGTCACGACGACGAGCAGCAGGTCGACCCAGTACGAGTGCCCCGTCGGCGTGCGGCCGCCGACCTGCTCGAGCTCCGCGTACATCTTGGCGTACCAGTAGATCAGGTAGAAGCCGCAGGTCAGCACGCAGTAGAGGATGACCAACCCCGCATCTCGACGTTCGATCGGCATGGCGACGTCCTAGCAGGTCCGCGGCTCGACGGGCCGCACACGGGTGTCAGCCGTCGACGGCTCGACGGGCGCGCGCGACGAGCGCTTCGGGCTCCTCGATCTCGAGCGCGTCGGCGAGCTCCTCGAGGGCGTCCTCGGCGTCGTCGAGGGTCGCGTAGGCGTGCGCCGTGGCGGCGGCCACCAAGAACGCACCGCGTCGCGCCCGCTCGCTCGTGAGCCGCTCGTGCAGGGGAACGAACGCGCCCTCGGCACCCTCCGCCGCGAAAGCCCGCTCGAGGCGGTCGATGGCTGCCACCGCCTCGGCCTCCATCGATGCGGGGACGTTGCCGAGATCCGCCAGGACGCGCGCGAGCTCCTCACGGTCCTCCCGCGAGACATCGACCGCGAGCGCGAGGAGGTAACCCGTGAGCAGGATGGCGTCGCGCGCAGGCGTGGACGTCCAGCTCGGGGTGGCCGACTCGCCTTGCACGGCAGCGCGCACGCGCGCGAGCACGTCGGCGTACTTGCCGGGAGGCGCGACGCCTGCGGGCGGCGCGGCCGCGGCCGCAGGCGAAGGCGGCGCAGCTGCGGCCGCAGGCGAAGGCGGCGCGGCTGCGGCCGCGGGTGCAGGCGCGCTCGCGACGTTCGCCGCGGCCCCGGATGGGGGCCGCGCGACGACGACCGGGGCAGCGCAGTAGCGGCACGCCGTGGCTTCCTGCGCGAGGGGCGCGCCACATCCGGGGCAGCGAAGCAAGGTGACCGAGCCGTCCGTCATCGAGTCCTCCATCGTGATCGATCGTCGATCTCGATGTGGAGCGCGACCTCGACGCTCGGCCTCGGACCGCGAATCGGGCGGAGTGTAGACGAATTCACGCCCTTCGCTGGCACTCGGGCGTGAATTGCCGGCGGGGGCGATGCGGGTTTGCGCTACGCGCGCGACCGCCTCGCTGCGACCGACGGGTCCCGATCCGCGTGTCTGGCGCGGGCCGGCGGGAGGCCCAACGTCACGGCGCCGATCGGTGTGCACGCCCCGCTGATCATCGCCTCGAACGCGTGCACGCCCGGGTAGTGCTTGCGCGTGCTGCGGTCCACGAAGCTCACGCGCTTGCTCAGCCGCGCGCGCTGGCCCGGGGCGAGGGTGACCTCGGCGACTTTGAACACCTTCGGGCGCGCGCTTCCGTCGGCCTTCACGTAGCGCACCACGAGATCCACCACCACGCGGCGGGGCTGCGGGGCCTCGTTGCGGACGTCGATCGTCGCGGTCGCGACTTCCCCCCAGCGCAGGCGTCTCGGCGACACGCCGCCCGACGCCATCACTCCGTCGGGCTCGTCCGCTCCGACGAGCGCGAGCGCGCGCGCGTCGCCGCGTTTGACGAGCCAACGCAACGCATGGCGGATCAACGCTCGACGCTCTCGCGAGGCGTCATCGGACCAACGCTCGCACACGGCCACGCACGCGCTCGGGTCGTCCTTCGCGATGTCGTTCAAGTTGTTGGCGACCGACCGACGCACGTAGAGCTCGGGATCGTCCTTCAGCCGATCGAGCAAGGCCACGACGCGCGGCTCGCCCACGAGCCCGGGGACACGCATCGCCCACGGCAAGCGCGAGCGCGTGCCTTCCGAGACGAGGCGGCGCACGTGCACGCTGGGATCGCGCGTCCACTCGTGAAGGCGAGCGAACGTCTCGTCGGGCCATCGCGCGAGGAACGTGCGGATGGACATCTCGCAGCTGAAGCGTTGCGTGAGCGCGTGCTGCAGGCGCATCGACGTCTCGAACGAATCGGCGCCTCGCTCGGCCACGAAGACGACGTGCGGCAGGTAGATGAACGGCGCCATCGCGTTGCCGTCACCACGCTCGAGCGGCGGGCCGAGCGAGCTCTCGACGATGCGCGCGGCATCTTCGAAGCTCTCGGGCAGCGCGCGCGCCATGGCTCGCGCGACGTGGCGCCCCCGTTCGAGCAGCTCGAGCGCCTCGAGCCCTGCCGAGGCCTCACGGACGAATCGTCGCTCCGGAAACGACGAGTCCGCCGCACGGAGCATCGCTCCGATACGGCGGACCCATGTCGCGCTGAAGGCGTGTTTGAGCGCTTCGGCCAATCAGGAAACGAGGCTGGAGATCACCAGCGCTCGCCGCGACCGCCGCCGCCACCGCGACCGCCGCCGCCACCGCGGCCGCCACCGCCGCCACGGCCGCCACCGCCGCCGAAGCCGCCGCCGCCGCCACGGCCACCACCGCCGCCGCCACGGCCGCCGCCGCCGCCGCCCTTGCGCTCCTCCGCCTCGTTCACGCGGAGCGATCGGCCGTCGAGCATGGAGCCGTTCATCTGAGAGATCGCCGCCGCGGCCGCCTCGGGCGAGCCCATGGTGACGAACGCGAAGCCGCGCGAACGGCCGGTCTCGCGGTCGGTCACGAGGTGGACGTCGGTGACCTCACCCGTCGCTGCGAACGCAGCGCGGATCGTCTCCTCCGTCGAGTGGAACGAAAGGTTTCCCACGTAGAGCCTGGTACCCATGGATGTCTCGCTTCTGCTCGGCTCGCGTGCGCTCGACGCGCTCAGAGTGATCTACCTAACCGTCCGACGGAGCCGCGGGGATCGGATGGGGAGGGACGCCCGGGGAGGATCCCACGGTCGGCCCACGTACGGCGAGAGCCACGGACGAGCCAGTTTCGCGAGAGCGAGAGACATTCGTGCGGGTTGCCGAGACGTGCGGGGCGATGAGGTGTAGCTGAGCCGCAAGGAGAAGCAAAGGCAAATTCGCCTTCCGAGCCTCCCAGGCCCCACAACCGAAGCACCCTGGTCGGAAGGCGAAATTTCAGCTTCGAGCCAAGACTCAACGAAACACCACGCGCGTGAGCTCCCCGACCCGCATGCTCGCCCCGCCGAGGCCCACCTGACCCCGCAGATTCTGGCCGACGCACCACAACGAGCCGTCGTCGCGCCGGGAGCACGTGTGGAAGCCGCCCGCGCTCACCTCGATCCAGCGTCCTGCGACCGGGACCGCGACGGGCGTCGGCTGGAACTCGCCGGCGGCATCGAAGCCGACCTGCGCCTCCTGGGCTCGACCCCAACACCACAGCCCGCCGTCGAGCGCGATGGCGCACGCGTGGAATCGCCCTCCATCGACGGAGCGGAACGTGGCCTCGGACTCGATGGCCTGTGGCTCGACGATGCACTCGCATCCGTCCACCCCCGGACCGGGCGCGCCGAGGAACCCTCGCCCGAGCTGGCCCATCTGGTTCTGCCCCCAGCACGCGATCCGGCCGTCGCCCTGGACGCCGCAGCTCGAGTGGATCGTTCCTGCAGCCGACCGCCAGCACGCCGATCCCGCAACGGGCAACGGCAACAGGTAGAGGTCCATCCGCACGGGCTGCCCCGTCTCGCCGGCGGTCGGATCGCCGAAGCAGAAGAGATCGCCCGCCGTGGTCACGGCACACGTGTGGCCCGAGCCCGCGGCCACCGTCGACCAGCGCATCTCGGCGTCCTCGACGCGCGTGGGCGCGGCGAGCACCTCGTTGACCGCGCCCGCGCCGAGCTGTCCGAGGTTGTTGCGCCCCCAGCAATGGAGGAATCCGCCGCGGCGAATCGCGCACGTGTGCTGTGCGCCGCCGGCGACCTGGACCCATGGCGACGCGCCCATGCCGACGCGCGTGGGGACGTCGCGCGTGTCGGTGTCGCCGACGCCGAGCTGGCCATCCGCGTTTCGACCCCAGCACCACAGGGCGCCGTCCACGTCGATCGCGCACGTGTGATCCCAGCCGCCGGCGACCGAGACCCAGGCGTGTCCCGGCATCACCTCCTGGGGTGCCGGCTCCGTCCCGCCGATGCGCCCGAGCCCGAGCTTGCCGTCGTCGTTCGAGCCCCAGCAGTACAGGCGCCCGCTCTCGACCGCGCACGTGTGCTCCCCCCCCGCGGCGACCGTGGTCGGCTCGGGCTCGCCCTCGAAGGGGCACGGAGGCAACGGCGTGACCGGCACGTCCACGCGCCCGTCGGGCACGGACGTCTCGTCGCCCCCGTCCATCGGCGCCGGCGCTGCGTCGCC
>JADZFZ010000793.1 GCA_020854145.1 Deltaproteobacteria bacterium
CCGAGCGCGCGGGCCGAGGCTCGTGGTAACACCGCGCGCCATGACCGACCTCCGCGCCGTCGCCGACCTCACCGAGAAGCTCTGTCCCGCTTGGCTCGAGCGGTTGCCCCGTTACGTCGCCATCCAGGGCGTGTCGATGCAGCCCGAGCACGCCGCCGACGTGCGTCGTCTCGCGAACCTCGTCGCGGCCGATCTGCGCGACATCGGCGTCCGCGACGTCGCCGTGCGCGACCTGCCGGGCAAGCCCGACGCGCTGCCCATCGTGACCGGCGAGATCGGCCCGGACGACCCGAAGGCGCCGACGGTCCTCGTCTACGGGCACTACGACACGCAGCCGAGCGAGCCCTCGACGTGGAAGGTCTCGCACCCGCTCGAGGTGAAGGAGAAGGACGGCCGGCTGTACGGCCGCGGCACCGCCGACGACCTCGGCGGATGGCTGTCGCACTTCGCCGCGCTCGAAGCGTGGAAGAAGCACGGCGGCGTGCCGGTGCGCGTGAAGCTCATCCTCGAAGGCGAGGAGGAGAGCGGCTCGACGCACCTCGAAGGCTACATGGACGCGTACCCCGACGTGTTCACCGCCGACGCGATGGTGCTGACCGACTGCGAGAACCCGGACGTCGAGACGGCCGGCCTCACGGTGTCGCTCCGCGGGCTCGTCACGATGGACGTCGTCGCGCGCTCGCTCACCGGTCGCGTCCACTCCGGCGTCTTCGGCGGCATCGTGCCCGACCCGGTGATGGCGCTCTTCAAGGCCGCGTCGAGCCTCGTCGACGAGCGAGGCCGCATCGTCGGTCTCTCGGCCGACGTGTCCGACGCCGAGCGCGTGTCGCTCCGCAAGGCGTTCGATCCCGCGGAGCTGAAGGGCCATCCGCTCTTGCCCGGGGTCGAGCCGCTGCCGAACGACGACCGACCCGCAGCCGAGCTCCTCTGGAGGCAGCCGTCGCTCACGATCATCGGCGCGGACGTGACGCCCGTCGCGCAGTCCGCCAACGCCGTCGCGCCCGAGTGCCGCGTGCGTCTCAGCCTGCGCGTACCGCCCGGCATGGAGCCGGACGTCGTCGAGCAGCACGCGCGCGCCCGGCTCGAGGCGATGCGTCCCTTCGGGCTCGCGCTCGAGGTCAGCCGCGTCGGCGTCTCGGCGCAATCGTGGCTCTACGAGCCGAAGGGCCCGGCCTTCGACGCGTTCGATCGCGCGTGCACCATCGGCTTCGGCAAGCCGTTTCGCAAGATCGGCATCGGCGGGACGATCCCGTTCATCGCGCTCTTCGGCCGGCGTTTCGCAGGCGTCCCGCTGATCCTCAACGGCGTGATGGACCCGCTCACGAACGCGCACGGGCCCGACGAGAGCCTCGACATCGCCCTCTTCAACAAGGTCGCGCGCACCAACGCCGTGCTCTACGGAGAGCTCGCCACGGTGCTGCGCGCCCGCTGACGAGCGCGCCTACGCGGCGCCCTCGGGCTCGTCGTCGTCGTCCTCGTCGTCGTCGTCCGCGGACTGCTCGCCCGCCTTGGGGCTGAACACGATGCGGCCGTCGCCGTTCGCATCGGCCAGCGTCTTGGGCAGCTCTGCGTACTCGGGCGGCACGTCGCCGATGTCCTTGCCGCGCTCGAGACCCCCGAGCTGCTGGGCCACCCAGACGTCGAACGGCACGAAGCCGCCGATGCGCGCCACGCCCGCGTCGAACGCGAGCGACACGACGGGGTACTCGCCTGCGTCGTCCGGAGAGCCGACGTAGAGCGCGGCAGGCCGATCGAGCTCCGCCGCGAACGCGACGAAGTCGTCGCCGAGCAGCTCGTAGGCCTCGCCGAACGCGGCCACGGCCTCTTCGCCGAAGTGCTCCTCCACGATGTCCTCGAGCGACGTCGCCTCCACCTCGGCCTCGTCCTCGTCGTAGTCGATGCCGAGCCAGCCGTTGTCCGTCGCGAGCAGCTCCTTCAGGCCCGGCGAGAGCGACTCGCCGTTGGGCAGCTTCATCTTGCGGACGAGCCCGCTCGGGATCGGGTCCGGCTCGGAGAGCACACCGCTCGTCTTGCCGGCCTCGACGGCCTTCTTGATGAGCTTCGAACCACGCAGAGCCGGCTTGTCTTTCTTGGTCGCCATGGGGGGCGCAGCCTTGCGGCACGCAGACCCGGCTGTCAACGACCGCCGCAACGCGCCGACGTCGCGCGTGTCCGGGCGCGATTGCGTCGCCGCCCCGGCGCGCTCGACCGGACCTGCTGGCGAACGGACCACGAGCAGAGCGACGTCGAGCTCGTGTCAGGGCGACTCGGGACCGACGGCGGGCGACTCGGGACCGACCGCGGGTGACTCGGGCCCGACCGCGCCCGGGCTGCGGCGCGCGGGCGCGCGCCTGCCTCGTCCGGAGGGCTCCGACTCGATTCGCTGGGTCTCTTCCTGCGCTCGCTGCTCGGCGGCAGCTCGTTCGGCGGCCTCCGCGGCCGCGCGCGCGGCATCGTCGTCGTCCGACGGGGCTACCGGGGGAGGCGGCGGGGGTGGCGGCGGGGGGGCCTCCCCCTCGGTCGTGACCGTCTGCGGCCCTTCCGCGCCCGTCGTGTCTCCCGACGCTTCGTCGGCAGCGCGCGAGTCGCCGCCGCCACACGCCGTGAGCAAGAACGTGACGGCCATCGCCGCGACGAGCCCTGCCGAGTGCGTCCGATTCATGGCGTGCTCCTCGCCGCGACGGTCGCACGTCGCGTGCGCGCGACGCAACGCGCGGCCAGGGTCCAGACGACCGCACTCCCGCTGTGGCAGAATCACCGCGCTCCCTCTCTCGGGGGCCCCAGCCGCGAGAGGTCTCGTGGGAAACCAGCGTCTTGTTCGATCGATCGTGGGGCTGCTGCTCGGAGCCGCGGTCGCCGGCTGTGGCGACGACGACGGCGGGCCCACCGACACGCAGGTCGGCACCGGCACGCCGCGTCAGTTCGCGGGCGCGCTCGGGACGGCCAACGCCTTCCTCGCCATCGTCGGCAACGACACGCGCGTCAACGCGTACGTCTGCGACGGGATGGACACCATCACGTACGCCGAGTGGTTCGAGGGAGACGTCGTGGACGGCACGTTCGAGCTGACCTCCGAGGGTGGGCTGCGCCTGGCTGGCGCCTACGGCGACGGCGGGGCGAGCGGCACGCTGACGTTGCCCGGAGGCAGCGCGCAGTCGTTCGACATCCCGCTCTCGCCGGGCGCGCCTGGGTTGTATCGGGGCTCGCTGGAGATGGACGGCACGCGCTACGAAGCCGGGCTCATCGCGATCGCGTCGGGGGAGCAGCGAGGCGGCGTCGGTCTCCAGCCGCCGCCCGCCTCGGGCTCGCCCACCGTTCCGATCCCCGAGATCGACCTGACCAACCCCAACGCGAACATCGCGAGCATCAACGTCACCATCCCGCTCAGAGAAGCGCTCAACGCCTACGCCCGGCGCTGACGGCGACGGGGCGCAGGAGCTGCGCGACGCGCAGGGCGGGGCGGTCGCGATTGATCCGGCGGCGACGCGCGACTCTGTCGTCGATCAACCGAGGGGCTCGCGCGTGCCCGTAACGTCTCTCTGCGCCCATCCCGAGGGCGCGGAGAGGCGGGCCGATGCGTCTGGTGCTGGTCGGGGCCGATTTCGAGGAGAACCTCGGCATGGGCATGATCGCGGCGGCGGCCACCGCCGCCGGCCACGAGGTCTCGGTCGTGGCGTTCAACGATCCCGACGACGCGCCCGCCATCGCGCGCGAGGTCGTCGCGGCCGCGCCGGACGTCGTCGGGCTGGCGATCCAGTTCCAGCACCGGGCGCACGAGCTCGTGGCGCTCGCGCGGTCGCTCCGCGCGCTCGGGCTGCGTGGTCACGTCACGTGCGGCGGTCAGTTCCCGAGCCTCGCGTGGAACGAGGTGCTCGGACCGGCGTCGGGGATCGACAGCGTCGTGCTCCACGAGGGCGAGGCGACGATCGTCGCGTTGCTCGAGGCGCTCCGCACGGGCGCCCCGCTCCTCGACGTGCGCGGGCTCGCGGTGCGCGGACCCGACGGAGCTCCGCGCCGTACGGCGTCACGGCCGCTCGTCGAGGACCTCGACACGCTCCCGTGGACGCAGCGTTACCGGCCCCACGCGCGCCACATGGGGATCCCGTTCGTGCCGATCTGGGGCAGCCGCGGGTGTTGGGGCGCGTGCAGCTACTGCTCGATCACGTCGTTCTATCGCGACGCGCGCGCCTACGGCGGCGGCAAGACGGTGCGCCTGCGGAGCCCGCGCAACGTGGCGACCGAGATGGCCTCGTTGTGGCACGGCGCCGGCGGGCGCGCGGCCTTCTGCTTCCACGACGAGAACCTGCTCCTGCCTCGACCGTCCGACTCGCTGTCGAGGCTGCGTGCGATCCGCGCGTGCCTCGACGACCTCGGGGTCGGCAGCAGCGTGGCGATCATCGGCAAGTGCCGTCCCGAGACCCTCACGCCCGAGCTCGCGCGCGACATCGCCGCGCTCGGCGTGATCCGACTCTACGTCGGCGTGGAGAACGCGTCCGAGCGAGGTGGCGCCCATCTCGGGCGCGGTGTGCAGACGCGCCGCATCCGCGAAGCGCTCGCGGCCAGCCGCGAAGCGGGGATCTTCGTCTGTTACAACCTGCTGCTCTTCGAGCCGGACGCGACGCTCGACGACGTCGCGCAGAACGTCGCGTTCATCCGGGAGCACGCGGTCCACCCCATCAACTTCTGCCGCGCCGAGCCCTACCACGGGACGCCGCTGCACCGCGGGCTCGCGGGCCGCGACACGCTCGGGGGCAGCTACCTCGGGTGGAACTACCGCATCGCGGACGACCGCACCGAGCTGCTCTTTCGCATCTGCGCCGCGGCGTTCCGCCAGCGCAACTTCGCGCCCGCGGGGGTCGCGAACCGGTACATGGGGCTCGGCTACTCGGCGAAGATGATCGCGCACTTCTACGAAGACGACGCGCGGGCTCGCGCGCGGCTCGTCGAGCAGGCGGCGGCGCTCACCCGCGCGATGTCGCTCGACACGGCCGAGCACCTCGAGGCCGCGCTCGAGCTCGCGGCGCGCGCGGACCTCGCCGACCGCGACGCCATCGAGCGCGAGACGGCGCTGCTCGGGCTGCGCATCGCCGCGCGCGACCGCGTCTGGCACGAGCAGCTCGACGCGGTGTATGGCGACATGCACCGCTTCGTCGAGCGAGCGTCCCTGCCGAAGCGCGCGCCGCTCGTGTCGCCCAAGCTCGCGCAGCTCGCGCGGGGCTTGGTGGTCGGCGCCTCGGTCGCGATCTGGGGCGCCGGTCTCCAGGGATGCCCCGAGACCGTCACCGATCCGGTGCCCGCCGACACCGGAGCCGACGGCAACCCGGACGACGCGCGCCGAGACTTCGGTCCCGTGCCGCCGCCGCCGGATCCGCCGCCGCCGCCGCTCGATGCGGGCAGAGACTTCGGTCCGGTGCCGCCGCCGCCGGATCCGCCGCCGCCGCCGCTCGATGCGGGGATGGACGCGGGCCCGCCGCCGCCCGCCGATCCGCCGCCGCCCGACGCAGGCATGCCGCCGCCGGATCCGCTGCCGCCTCCGATGGACGCGTCGAGCTCGGCCGGAGCGTTGCGCCGTCTGCCGCTGATCGATCAGTGGCGCGACACCACGACCCGGCAGGCCGTGCGCACGACGGACCTGCCGCTCTTCGACCCGCCGGTTCTGCGCATCGAGACCGAACGACGGAAGGACGGACGGATCGTGGCGTCGGTGCGCGGCGTGTCGGCGACCACGGCCAGCCTGCGGTGGGAATCCGACGGCGTGGTCGAGCCGATCGGAGAAGGCGACGCGGTCGTCTGGGAACCGGCGTCGGAGTCCGATCAGCTGCGCGTCGCGGCGCGCACGGCAGGCGGCATCGCCGTCGTCGCGAAGCGCGCCAGCGAGGTCTGACGCGGCGCCGAGGGCGCGGGCGGCTCTGATACGCTCCTCACGTGGTGCGGAGGTCGTGGGCGCTCCTGCTCGTGGCGACGTGTGTCGCTGCGTCGTGCGACTCGGCACGGGTCGTGTGCCGCGCGGGCCAGGTGCGGCTCGCGAGCGGCGAGTGCGCCGACGTGCTCGACGGCGCGGCCCCGCCCATCGATGCGGAGCCGGCCGACGTCGCTGTCGCCGACGACGCGACGGAGCCGGCCGACGGGCCCGCAGACGACGCGCGCCCGCCCGTCGCCGATGCGATCGTGCCCGATGCGCCGGGGCGCGACGTGGGACCGGCATGCGACGAAGGTGCTGCGTGCGGCGCCGACTGGTGCGTGCCCGGCGTCTGCTCGGCCACGGGCAGCTGCGACGACGAGGCTCCCCGCGATTGCGACGACGGCCTCGAGTGCACGCTCGACTCGTGCGACGGCGCGGCGCGGGCGTGTAGCCACGAGGGCTCCATCTGCACGTGCCGTCTCGGCGGCGAGGCGACGCCGATGAGGTTCGTGGAGCCCGTGACGCTCGCGCTCGTGGCGCGCACGGGCGGGTGGGGCGTCGCGTGGGCCAATGGCATCTCTTCGTCCTCGCGTCGCGCGAGGGCGGCGCTGCTCGCGCCCGACGGATCGCACCGTAACGACGTCGATCTCGGCGCCGCCAGCGGTGGCGTCGCGGTCGCGTCGGACGGGGCAGAGCTCGTCGCGGCCGTCGCCCACTCCACGGGCGTGCTGCTCCACCGGATCTCGGCGATGGGCGTGATGGACCCCATGCCCGCGACGATCGTGAGCGGCGCCGCGCAGGGCGTCGCGATGGCGCGGCGCTCGGACGGCTTCGACGTCGGGGTGCTCGCGCGCGACGAGGTGCGCGCGATCGCGACGCTCGACGACGGCAGCGTCGTGCACGACGTCGTCGTCGGGGCCGCCGGCATGGGCAACCGGCCCACGATCCAGCTCGCGCGCGGCGACGGGCTCGTCGCGATCGCGTGGGTGTCGCAACGCGAGCTGTCGGAGTGGCCCACGGTCTCCGTCGCGATCGCCGGCGACGACGGGAGCGTCGTGCACATGGGCGCGAAGCTGTCGGCGTCGGATCCGGAGCTCGCCATCGCCGACGGCGCGTCGGTGTCGTTCGACGGCAGCGCGTTCGTGGTGACCTGGGTCGAGGACGTGATCCTCGGGTACGACGCGGACGATCAACCGATCGACGGCGGGGCACGCCTGCTCCTCCAGCGCGTCGGGCTCGACGGCGCCGAGCTCGGCGCGGCCGTCACCCTCGAACGGACCTCCGATCCGGACGTCTTCTACGAAGGGCCGAGCGCCGTCTGGACGGGCCGCGATCATCGCGTCGCCTGGGAGGCCCGCGACGTGAGCCGATTCGTTCGCGTGTCGGCGGACGGCACGGTGCTGGGTAGTCCCATCATCCTCGCGGCGGATGCCGACCGCGCGAGCGTCCCGACGGTCGGCGGGTCGGACGGAAGCTGGGCGCTGGTGATGGTGCGCGACCGGACGTCGATCTGGTTCCGAGAGCTCTCGTGCCCGTGAGCGCGAGGGCGCCGCGATGGGCGTGCGCGATGGCGGCGCTCGTGCCGTCGGCGCTGCTCGCGTGCGAGGGGGCCAGGACGTTGCCCCCGTGTCCCGCCGGGACGGAGCGCGCGGCGAACGGCGATTGCGTGCTCGTGGCGCGCGACGCAGGGGTCGAGGCGGCGGCGCCGGGCATGGACGCCGGCTCGGACGCGACCGCGCCCGACGCGGGCTCCGAGATGGACGCGATGCGGCCCGCGGACGCGGCCGGCCTCGACGCGCGCGTCGATGCGCTCGACGTGGAGGTCGATGCACGCACGGCGGACGGTGAGCCCGACCTCGGTTGTCGATGCGCCTGCACGCCGGGCGCGATGACGACGATCGGTGCGGCGACGGCCGAGGTCTCGTCGCCGCGCGTCGTCGCGCGACCCGGCGGGCTCGCGTTCGCGTGGCGTGCGCAAGCCGACGGGCACGTCCACCTCGCGCTCGGCGACGACACCGCAGCGTCGCTCCGCGATGGCGATCTCGGAGCGCTCGGGCTCGAGCCGTCGTTGGTGGTCACGTCGGACGGGCTCGCGATCGCGACGCGAAACGGGACGGGCTCGTCGATCGCGACGCAACGTCTCGACGCCGCGGCGACGCCCGTGGGCATGGCCGGCGTGCTCACCGTCCGCGGGGCGCGGGAGGTCGCGCTCTCCGCCCGCGGCGATGGCGGGCTCGCGCTCGTCTGGCTGGGTGACGGTGCTGCCCACCTCGCGATGCTCGACGCCGACGGCCGCGAGATGCGCCGGGTGCCCGTCGCGAGCGTCGCCGACGCAGCGCCCGAGCTCGCCGCGGCGCGCGGGGCCGACCGCACGCTCGTGGCGTGGAGCGACGAGGCAACCGTATGGGCTGCGGTGGTCGAGGACGATGGGCGCGTGGGCGGCGCCGTCTCTCTGACGGAGAGCGGCGTTCTCGGCCGCGTTCGCGAGGTCTCCGCGTCGGCGTCCGGCGGCGGGTTCGTGGTCGCGTGGGCGGCGGACGTGGTCGATCCGCTCGACGTGCTCGTCGACGAAGGCGATCAGATCGTGGCTGCGCGCGTAGGTCTCGACGGTCGACCGAGCGGTGCGCGGGTCGAGGTCGCACGCACCTCCGATCCGGACGTCGTCTGGCCGACGGTGGCCGTCGCCTCGGGCGACCGCGACGTTGCCATCGCATGGGCCGAAGGCGGCGAGCTGGTGCTCGCGCGTCTCTCGATGGACCTCGATCCGTGGGGTGCGCCGCTCCGGACCGCCGCGCTCGACGACATCGACGAGGTGTTCCTGGCCGCGGTCGGTGGCGGCTACGCGGCCGCCTGGTCGGGAGGGCGCACGGGCCTCGGCTTCGCACGGTTCGGTTGCGCCGAGTGAGCCGTCCGTGCGCTCGCCCCTCACCCCGACCCTCTCCCCGTTCGGGGAGAGGGGGCCTGGTTCCGAGCTCACGTCCGTCTCACCGCTCGGACGCGACGCTGATGGTCGGCGCGTAGGCGGGATCCTGCGGAGGGCTCGGCGCAGAGGGGCGTGGCTCGCGTGCGGCGGCGAGCCACCAGTCGCGCGCGTCCTGCGGAGTCCACGGCGCGACGTCGCACGCGAGCAGCGCTTCGCGGAAGGCGGCGGCCGACGGAGGGCGTTCGTCGGGTGTCTTCGCGAGCCCTCGGCGAAGGAGCGCTTCGAGGTCGGGCGCGACGTCGCGGCCGAGTCGCTCGCGCATCGGGGCGGGCGTGGCGTTGAGGTGCGCCGCGCAGATCTCCATCACGGTCCGACCGCCGAACACGTGGCTGCCGGTCAACATGAAGTACCCGAGCGCCGCCACCGCGTAGAGATCCGCGCGCGCGTCCACGGAGTCGGGATGCGTGATGGCTTCGGGCGCCATGTAGAGCGGCGTCCCCGCGATCGTCGCTTCGGTCGTCGAGCGCATCGCGGCCCCGGGCTCACCCGTCGAGACCGTCTTGACGAGCCCGAAATCCAGCACCTTCACGAGGTCGTACGCCGCCGTGTGCCCGACGACCATCACGTTGGCGGGCTTGATGTCGCGGTGCACCAGGCCCATGGCGTGCGCTTCCTCGAGCGAGGCGCAGACCTGCGCGAGCAACGACACGACGCGCCCGGGCGGCAGCGGTCCCGTGCGGTCCACGAGCTGCGCGACGGTGAGGCCGTCCAGGTACTCCATCGCGTAGTAGAAGATGCCGTCCGGCGTCCGGCCGTAGTCGAAGACCGCGACGGTGTTCGGGTGGCGCAGGCGCGCGGTGGCGACGACCTCGCGCTCGAAGCGTCGGAGCGCAACCGCGTCGATGCGGTCGGGGAGCAACAGCTTGAGCGCCGCCTCGCGTCGCAGCATCGCGTGCGTCGCGCGATAGACGACGCCCATGCCGCCTTCGCCGAGCTTGTCCGCGAGCACGTATTGCCCGAGCTTGTGCGCCTCGCGGACCTCGCGCCGCAGCCGGAAGATGACGCGCGATGCGGTCGTCGCGATGGCCACGAGCACGACGAGCCACAACAACAGGCTGATGAGCTGGTAGGGCAGCGGCCAGTCGGCCGGCGCTCGCTGCCTCACCGGCCACGCGGGAACGAGGTCCGAGACGAAGAACACCACGATGGAGAAGACGCTCGCGATCACGCCCAGAACGAAGGTGCGCGCCGCGGTGCTGGGCACGACGATGGCGCGCAGCAGGAGCGCCGTGCCCGTCGTGAGCGCGAGGTTGAACACCGACACGGTGCGGATCTCGAACAACCCGGCGTTCAGGTTGAGGAGCGCGACGAGCGTCAGGATCGCAGCCGCGTCGACCACGAGCAGCGCGCGGTAGCCGAGCTTGCGGTGCGCGAGCAACGCCCAGAGCGCTCCGGCACCGACCGTCTCCGCAGTGTGGAACCATCGCGAGATCGACGTGAGCTCGTGCCAGATCCCCGTGCCGAAGGCGCCCCGTATCCCCACGACTCCGACGAGGAACACCACGCTCAGGACGAACCCGACGCGGTACATGAGGCGGAGCCGGTTCTGTAGGAACCGGCTCGTCTCTTCGGTGGGTGCCGTCGTGGTGGCCAACCGGACCTCGGTGCCCGAAACGTCGCGGCGACGCTATCACGCGCAACCGGCGCGGCGGTTGACGGGGCCATACTGCGCGTCGTGGCGAGCTCGCGCAGCGTCACCTTTCGCGACGCACGGGTAGGGGCAGCCACGACGGCGGCCGCGATGCTCGTCGCCCAGCAGGTGATCGGCAAGGCGCTGCGCGACACACTCTTCATCGCGACCTTCGGCGTCGAGCTCCTTCCGTACGCGATGCTCACGAGCGCCGTCGTCACGGGCGTGCTGGTCGCCGTCATGGCGCGCGTCGTGGTGCGGCGGACGCCACGGTCGCTGGCGATGGCGACCATGCTGGCGTCGGCCGCGCTCCTCACCGCGTCGTGGGTCACCGCCTCGATCGCGCCGGCGGCGGCGGCCGCGCTGACCTACCTCCACACGGGCGCGCTCACCGCGGCCTCGGCGTCGGTGCTGTGGACGCACGTCTCCGAGTCGTTCGATCCGTATGCGGCGCGCGGTGCCGTGCCGAGGATCATGGGCGGCGCGACGCTCGGCGGGGTGCTCGGAGGGCTCGTCACGTGGCGCGTCGCAGCGCTCGTCGAGCCGCGTCACCTGCTGCTCCTCGCGGCCGCGCTCAACCTGGCCGCGGTCCTGGCACTGCGCCAGCTGCGCGCGCCCGAACGACGCAGGCACGCCGCGCCCGAGCGCCTGCCGTGGAGCGCGTTCGCGCGCGAGCTGCCCTTCCTGCGCGCGATCGCCGCGCTCGTCTCGATCGCCGCGGTGTCGCAGGCGGTGCTCGACTACCTGCTCTCCGCGGCCGCGGTGGATGCGCTCGGTCGCGGCGCGCAGCTGCTCTCGTTCTTCGCGCTTTTTCAGACGGGCGTCGGGGTCCTGTCGTTTCTCGTGCAGATCAGCGCCAGTCGCGGGGCGCTCGAGCGCTTCGGCGTCGGCCGCGTGCTCGCGGTCCCGCCCCTGGCCGTCGTCGCGGGGACGTTGCTCACGATCGTCGCGCCGCCGCTCGGCGCGGCCGTCGTGTTGCGTGGCGCCGACGGCGCGCTCGGTGCGTCGCTCCAGCGCTCGGCCTACGAGGTCCTCTTCGCGCCTCTCGACGCCGCCAAGCGACGCGCGTGCAAGCCGGTGCTCGACGTCGCCGTCGATCGAGCCGGCACGTTGCTCGGGGGCGGGCTCGTCGCCGCGGTGATCGCGATCGGCGGCACGCACGTCGCGGCGATCCTCACGGTCGTCGCAGGCGCGCTCGCGCTCGCGCGCCTGCTCCTCACGCCGGCGCTTCAACGGGGGTATCGGCGTGCGCTCGCGGACGGGCTTCGACACGGGCGGCTCGAGATGTCGGGCAGCGGCGTGCTCGACCCCGCGACCGTGGGCGAGCTCTCGAAGGTGGTCGCGGGGGGTCGCGAGTCGCTCTTGCGCGAGATCGATCGTTTCGAGCGTGCCAAGGAGCGGTTGCCGATGGCGCCCGGAGGGCTGTCGCTCGCCGCGTTCGATCTGCCGGGCGGCCCTGCGCTCGATGCGTACGACGTGGACCACGCCGACGACGACGCGCGCGGCGAGACGCACGACGATGCGGTCGTCGCCGCGTTGCGTGACCTGCGCAGCGCGCAGCCCGAGCGCGCTCGCGCGGCGCTCGCGGTCCGCCCGTGCGAGCCGATCCTCGCGCCGCAGGTGATCGCGCTGCTCGCGAACGACGATCTCGCGCAGTCGGCCGCGGACTGGTTGTCCGCGCAGGAGCCGCCTGCCGTGGGTCTGCTCGCCGACGCGCTGCTCGGCGACGCGATACCGCCCGCGGCGCGCCGGCGTGTCGCGCGCGTCCTCGCGAAGCTCGACGACCCACGTACGGACGAGTGCCTGCTCGGCGCGCTCGATCGGGTTCCGTCTTCGGTGCGTCTGGGCGTCGCACAGGCGCTCGCGCGCGTCGCGACGCGCCGGCGGTTGCCCCGTCCGCGCCTGCTGCTCGCGATGACGCACGCGGCGACGGTGGGAGGGAGCGACGGCGCGGACCGATCGAGCCGCGCCGAGGAGATCTTCGAGCTCCTCGCGGCCGCGTATCCCAAGGAGCCCGTTCGTGCGGCCTCACGTGCGCTCGCGCGCGCCGACGAGCACCGCGGCATCGCCCTCGAGTGGCTCGACGTCCTGCTGCCGCACGACGTGAAGGCCGTCGTCTGGCCCGTCCTCGTCACGGACGGAGGCGGTCCGAGCGCACACGGAGCGCGCGAGGGCGCCCGCACTGTGGAGGAGCTTCGCAAGCTGCTCGAGTCGCAGCCCGCGCCCCCGAGCGACCGCGAGCAGGCCGAGTGAGGTCGAGCGTCACTCTTCGACGCAGACGAGATCGTGCAGCGACGGAGGCCACTGTCGGGCGTAGCGCGCCGTCGGCGTCTGCCACGGGCGCGCGCCGTGCGCGGCGATCATCGCGGCGCCGTGGTCGGTGAAGTCCCACGCCATGATGGCGCCGTCGAACGGGTCGATGCCGCCGGCGCTGGGCGTCGGGTCCAGCCGGTTCTCTCCGAACGCGAGGAACCCGAGCTGCGCGAGCGCGCCGCTCGTCACGAGCGCTTCCGAGCCGGTCGCGCCGATGTCGTTGTCGAAGAGCGACAGCCACCGCAGCCCGCCGAGATGGGGCGACCGCGCGATCGCGATGGCTCCGGCGTCGCCGAGCTTCTCTCCGGAGAGGTCGAGAGCCATCACGCGCCCGAGCAGCGGTGACCCGAAGACGTCCTCGAGGCCCGCGGCGAGCACGCCGCGCAACGCGACCTCGAGGATCGGAGCGCTCGCGAGGATCTCGTCGCCGTGTGCGAGGAGCTTGCGCGCGTCGATCACGATTCGCTCGACGAAGCCGCGGTAGAAGTCGTAGCCCGACGCGTGGGCGACGATGGCCGGGCCCGCCCATCGGGCTCCGTGCGCCCGCAGCAGCTGCACCACGCGGGTGCCTCCGGGACGACCGATGCCGTAGTCTCCGCGCGACGCCGACCGATCCCATCGCGCCGCCTCGAGCTGCGCGCGGATGAAGTCGGCTCGATCGCCGCCGACGAGATCCGCGAACCGACGCCGTGGTCCGTCGCGGAGCGGCGAGGTGACCACCTCGCGGAGCAGCTGCGCCTCCGTGGCACCCTCCTCTCGTCTCGCGGACGGCGGCGTAGGAGCGCCGCGGCGGAGCTGCTCGATCAACATGCGCGTGACGGTCTCGAACGTGTCGCGCACTCCTTCGCCCGTGCGTGCGATGGCTCGGACCTCCGGCAGACCCTCGGTGCCGAGCCGCGCGCGCAGCTCTTCGATGGACATCGCATCCGGCACGTCGCGCTTGTTGTACTGGATGAGCCGAACCACTCCCGCGCCTCCGTCCGGACGCCGCGCGAGCCATTCCGCGATGCGGTCGCGCGCGACGAGGTTCGCCTCGAGCCGCTCGGGCCGCGAGTCGACCACGTGCACGATCGCGTCCGCGAGGGCCACCCGCGCCGGCCGCAGCTGCGTCGAGAAGCTCGTGGACGGGATCGACGAGAGCTCGACGTGCACGGCCAGGCGAAACGCCGGCGAGATCTCGACCACCAGCGACTTGCGTCGGATCTCGCAAGACGTGAAGCGTCCATCGAGCGCGGGCGCCGACACGATCTGCGTTCGCTGGTCCGGCGGCGCGCAACGATGCATGCGTTCCAGGTTCGCCAGCCGTCCCGCCATCGCCGCGCCTTCGTAGACCACGCGAAAGAGGACCGTGCGCCGCGCATAGTCGATCGTGGGCATGCCCGGCGACGAGGATACGACACGGCGGAGTCTCGCCATGGGTGTGTGGCTCCAGCCGCGGACGTCGCTGCCGAAGGTCTGACAATCCGTTCGTGCTGAGTCGGACACCGTCATCGCCGACCCGACTCGCACGGAACATTCGCCCCACACGAAGGGTGGGGCTGTTTCGTCTCAGCTCGTCGAATGCCTCGGCAGGCTCGGCAGCAGTGGCGCCCCTCGACGTGGCTCGGGTCCAACGGTCAGGGGTCTTCGGGTGAAGCATGGAGTTGATCGGGCGCACCCGGCCTGCCTCCGGTGCTCCGAGACATCGTGGGAGACGGGCGAAACCCCATGTCGGGTCCTCCGTGTGTCGGGCTGTCACGCAACCGGCGAGAGCCGCCACTTCTTGCGGCCCCCGACACCCACCCTGATCGAGTCGTTCGCGAGGAATGCCGATTGCTGCTCGCGTCCACCTCGGAGGCACGAATGGCGCGTACACCCCTGCTGCGATATCTGACCGGGCTCGTCTCGGAGACAACGGCTGCTCGGAGGGCTGGTGTCGACCTCGACGAGTTGCGCGAGCGCAACACCACCTCTCGCCGCGAGTTCCTGGAAGGCGCGACGCTCGCGCTGGTCGGTACCACCATGGCGTGCTCGGACGACCGCACCTGGAGCGGGGTCGTGTCCAGCACCCTGCGCAGCGAACGCCGCGTGGCGATCGTGGGTGGCGGCATGGCAGGTCTCACCGCGGCGCTCACGCTGGCCGACGCGGGATTCGCCTCGACGATCTACGAGGCGTCGCCCGGCCGGGTCGGCGGCAGGATGATGTCCGATCGCCCGGAACGACCGGGGTGCGGATCGTGTCACGGGGTCTCGCGCAGCCTCGGCGGGACGTGGGCGGACGGGCAGGTGACCGACGTCTTCGGAGAGATGATCGATGGTGGCCACTGGACCATGCGGCATCTCGCACACCGCTACCGTCTACCTCTGGTCGACAGCCTCCGTGCCGAGCCGCCGGGCTCGACGTCGACGTACTGGTTCGGCGGCGGCTATTACACGCGCGCGGAGGTCGACGCCGACTACGCGACGATCGATCGCGCGCTACGCGACGACCTGCACGCAGCCAAGTACCCGACCTCCTACGAGCTGAGCACGCCAGAGGGTCGGGCGCTCGACGCGATGAGCGTGTACGAATGGATCGAGTCGCGCGTGCCCGGCGGCCATGCGAGCCGATTGGGCCAGTTGCTCGATACCGCCTATGCAATCGAGTACGGAGCCGACACTACCGATCAGAGCTCGCTGAACCTCCTCTACCTCCTTGGCTACAACCGAGGAAAGGCCTTCAGGGAGTTCGGTCCCTCGGACGAGCGGTTCCGTATCGAAGGAGGCATCGAGGAGCTGCCCCGGACCATCTCTGCCGATCTCTCGCGCCGCGGTGTTCCCATCGAGATGGACCAATGGCTGGAGTCCATCGGGCGCCGCTCCGATGGAACATACCAGCTGTCGTTCTCCACTGCTTCGGGCAGTGTCCGCGAGGTGCTCGCGGACATCGTGGTTCTCGCCGTTCCATTCTCGGTCGTTCGGAACCTGGACTACGCGGGAGCCGGGTTCGATGCCCTGAAGGAGCGCGCGATCACCGAGCTCGGTGCAGGCCACAATGGCAAGCTCCAGCTGCAGTTCAGTCGACGTCTGTGGAACGAGCCCGGGCCCTGGGGAATCGGCAACGGCAGCGGGTACGGCGCCGATTTCCAGGCGATCTGGGAGCCGACGCGCGGGTTCGCGGGCACGTCGGGAATCCTCGTCAACTACACGGGAGGCTCGACGACCGACGCCATGCGAACCTGGCACGTCTATGGGGTTGCTCCGTCGTCATCCGTCGTGTGGGATGCTCGGACCTTCCTCTCGAGAGTCGATCCGGTGTTCCCTGGGCTCGGCGAGGTCTGGAACGGACGCGCGGCGGCCTCCGTCGCACACAAGTCACCCTTCTTCCGTTGCTCCTATGCCTATTGGCGACCCGGACAGTGCCACACCTTCGGGGGATACGAGCGCGTGAGGCAAGGCAACGTCTTCTTCGCGGGTGAGCACACGTCGCTCGACTATCAGGGATACATGGAGGGTGCGGCCAGCGAAGGGGAGCGAGCCGGCAAGGAGATCCTCGCCGAGCTGCGCGGCCCGATTGCCGCCCGCACGGTCGGGCTGCGCGGCGCCGCCGCTCACGCATGACGTTCGAGGGACGCTTCGCTCGATCGGACGCGTCGCCGGCTTGGTTGGTACGCTGGCGGGGATGTGGCCCGTCGTTGCCTTCCTCCTCCTGGGCGTCGGCTGCGGCGACGACGACGGCGGCGCGCCCGACGCGAGGTCGGGGCGCGACGCCGCGCCCATGGACGACGCGTCCATCGCGCTCGATGCACGGGCTCCACCGCCCGACACCGCGCCCCCGGTCGATTCGCGGCCTCCGCCCCTCGACGTCGGGGTGCGCGACGGCGCCGACGACGACCTCGGTGCGATGGAGGAGGACACCGGCCCGGCGTCTCCCTCCGTCGCTCCGCCGCTCGAGATGCCGGGCAGCGCCTCGTGCAGCTTCGGCGACTGCGCGCACGACGG
>JADZFZ010000794.1 GCA_020854145.1 Deltaproteobacteria bacterium
CGGTCGGCAATCGGCTCCTCGAACCGAGGCCAGGCTGGTACCGTGGCATCGGACGATCGGGACGCCATGCAGTACGACTTGGCATTCGAGGGCGGAGGCGCGAAGGGCGCCGTGTTCGCGGGAGCGCTCGCGGAGCTCGAGGCGCGCGGACACACCGCCCGTCGGATCGTCGGGACCTCGGCTGGCGCCATCACCGCCACGTTGACGGCTGCGGGCTACTCGGCGAGCGAGCTGCGCGACGTGCTCGCCGAGAAGCTCCCGGACGGACGACCGCGCCTGACCACGTTCATGGACGTGCCCCGGCGCTTCGAGGCGGCCGAGCTCCGCGGGAGCCTGATCGCTCGCGCGCTCGAGAAGATCGACATCCCGCTCCTGCCCGAGCGGACGGAGAAGAGGCTCGACGAACGCATCCTCGAGCAGATGATGGAGTACGGCCTGCTGCGGCAGCTGTTCTCGCTGCTCGAGCACGGAGGCCTGTTCGAGGGCGCCGAGTTCGTCACCTGGATTCGAGAGAAGCTCGATCGCAAGAGGCCCGGCTGGGCGGATGCGACCTTGCTCGAGTTCTCCGCGCAGAGCGGGAGCGACGTCTCGCTGATCGCTTCCGACACCACGGGACAGGAGATGCTCGTGCTCAACCGGCGCACCGCACCGCACTGCCCGGTCGCGTGGGCGGTGCGGATGTCGATGAGCATCCCGTTCGTCTGGCAGGAGATCGAATGGCGCCCGAGCTGGGGGCTCTATCGCGGTCGCGACCTCTCGGGTCACGTCATCGTCGACGGAGGGGTGCTGTCCAACTTCCCGATTCAGCTGCTGACGGCGAACCTCGCCGAGGTCGTCGAGGTCATGGGGGACGCGGACCCGGCCGCCGTGCCCAACGTGGGGTTCCTCATCGACGAGAACCTGCGGGTCGAGGATGCACCGCAGCCAGGGTGCGAGGCCGAGCCCGACGCCGGCCTGCTCGACGACCTGCTCCGCTCGAGCCCCGCCCAGCGCGTGAGGCGACTGCTCGACACCATGATGCACGCGCACGATCGCATGGTCATCGAGCGGTGCATGGCCAACCAGGAGATCTGCCGGCTCCCCGCGGGCGGCTATCGGACGTCCGAGTTCGACATGTCCGAGCCCCGTCTCGAGGCGCTCGTCCAGGCGGGACGGCGCGCCACCAAAGCCTATTTCGATCGACGCGAGCGGCGCGAGCGCCGGCGCGCGAGCTCGTCGCCCCCCGCCGCGCGGTGACCGCGCAGCCACGGAACGATTGACGGGCTGCCCCGATGTCGGGTTCGATGGAAGACGTATCGAAAGGGGGCGTCCTGATGAGGATGGATCGCAGACTCGTCGGCAGCGTGTGCCTCGCACTGTGGTCGCTCGCATCCATCGTCGCGTGTGGCGACGACGACGAGCCCGCGGACACGCCCGACGGCGGGCCCGCCGATTCGGGGACGCTCGACTCGGGCCCCGCGCCCGACGCGCGACCGCCGGACGCCGGCGTGCCCGATGGTGGCGGCGACCCCGACGCGGGCGTCGACCCACGGTACCTCGCGGTCGTCGAGATGGCCGAAGCACAGATGGCCGCCCAGGAGATTCCCGGCCTCTCGCTCGCCATCCTGGACGAGGGACGGTTGGCATTCGCGGTGGGGCTCGGGGTCAAGCGGATGGGCACCGACGATCCGGTGACCCCCGAGACCCTCTTCCGGATTGGCTCGACGCAGAAGATGGTCACCGCCGCGACGCTGCTGTCGCTCGTGGACGACGGGATGCTCGATCTCATGGCACCCGTGACCGACTACGTGCCGAGCTTCACGCTCGCCGAGGGCTTCGACGCATCGACCGTCACGCCGTGGCACCTGCTGACGCACAGCTCCGGGCTTCCCGACGCCGCGCCCTTCACGTGCCGGGCGACGTTGGCGGACTACTGGATGACTGCGCGACATCCCCTGTGGGCGCCCCCGGGCCGGTTCTTCAACTACTCGAACCCCGGCTACTCGCTCGCAGGTCTCGTGGCGCAGACCGTCGATTCGGCCCCGTATTCAGAGGTCGTGCAGCGCCGTGTCTTCGACCCTGCGGGGATGACCACGGCCACGATGGACCAGGCCGTCGCCGAAGCGGCCGATCACGCCATCGGGCATCACCCGAACGACGCGGGCGAGATCGAGCTCCTGGGCCCGCTCGATTACCAATGCGACTGGGTCGTCCCTGCGGGATTCATGTTCGCGACTGCCACCGACATGGCGCACTTCGTCGAGATGCTCCTCGCGGACGGCGGCACGACGCTCGAGCCCGACTCTGCCCGCGCCATGCTCACGCCGCAGATCCCGGCGGGTTACCCGGGCTCCAGCTACTCGTTCGGGCTCGGAGTCGCCCAGTCCGCCGAAGGGCCCGTCGGCGTGGGGCACGAGGGAGCCATCGCAGGGTTCCAATCGGACATCGCCTTCATCCCGGAGACGGGCAGTGGCGTCGTGGTCATCGCAAACCGCTTCGGGATCGACACCAACCAGATCACGATCCGTGCAGGCTACGCGCTGCGCGGCGAGCCCATCCCGGAGGAGCTGCCCCCGCCCCCCGATTACACGACCGATCCCGCGACGTGGGGCGAATACGCCGGCACCTACCAATCGCTCGCGCTGGGATCCATCCAGATCGAGCTGCGCGGCGAAGAGCTCTGGTGCACGCTGGCGGTGGGAGGCTTCCGCTACAACGCCCCCCTACGCCAAGCGGGCGCAGACATGTTCCTCTTCGTCGTCGATGGCGCGCCCGTGCTCGCGGGCACCTTCTATCGCGACGAAGCAACCGGTGTCCCGCGCTGGTTCGTCACGCGCGCCGGCGTCGGAGAACGCGTCGCCGAGCCCACGCCCTGATCGTCCCCCGAGCGTCGCGAGCCCTCGGGCTCAGCCGCCGCAACCGGCGATTCCTGCGCCATCGCGCCGGCCCACGGAGCCGCCTCTCCTCGCTCCATCTCATCGGATCACGGAAGCGGCCTGTCGCTCGGCGATGGCGCGCGGGTCCACCACTCGGCTCGGCTCAGCGCGCCAGGGTCAGCGTGCGACAGACGGCGGTCGCCGTGGGGATCTCGTCTGCGCGCAGATGTCCCCGCGTGTGACCGCCGTTGCACGCCAGCGATTGGTTCGACGTCGCGACACAGATGGACGTGCCGACCGAGTGAGTCTGATCGGGCGTCCCGCTGGTGCTGACGGCGAGCGGGCGTCGCTCGGGCTCACACGGGATGTCCCTCTCGCGGCCATCGACGATCTCGCGGCTTCGCGGGGTCAGCGACAGCGAATAGGTCAACCCGTCGCCGGAGATCGGATCCCATCGCTGTCTCTGATTGTCGTCCCGCGCGAGCCGATAACCCGAGGGAACCGACAATCGATAGCGCACGGATCCTATCGGGCGCGTCACGGGCTCTCCGCTCGTCTCCTCGCTCGACTCGAACGCGACCTCTGCACCTCGTCTGGCGTAGACCGCGCCGAAGCCACCGGTCACGTACCAGAGCACCAGCTTCTCGTCCTCGATGCGTGCTCGATAGTCTTCGCGAATCGCCAAGTCACCGCCGGCGTGCTCGATGACGAGCGCCTGCCCGTCCAGGGCCCAGGTGCCCTCCATCGACGTGCCCCCGACCGCGGACGACACCATCGTTCCGTCTGCGCGGAACGTCTTGCGGATGATCGTCTGCTCGCGACCCAGGCACGTCGCGGTCGCCTCGCTGTCCGTGCGACAGACGATCTCCCACTCGCCGACGATGGCCTCCCGAAGCGGCCGCGATCGCGCGCACGAGCAGGCCGCGAAGCCGAGCACGGCGGCCAATCCGAGCAACCCGCCTACCGCCTTCACGGTTCGCAGC
>JADZFZ010000795.1 GCA_020854145.1 Deltaproteobacteria bacterium
GCCTGATCGCACCGCTTGCGAGCACGGTCTGTACATGCCACGTACAGAACCGTGCAGATCAACCTCCACGTCACGGAGCGTTTCGAGCGGGCGCTGCGCCGGTTCATGAAAGCGAGAGGGCTGGCCAACAAGTCGGAGGCCATCCGCGTCGCCGTCGAGGAGGCTGCCGAGCGCGAGTCTCGGAAGACTCCGGCGGACTTCGCGGCACTGCGCGGAGCGGCATTGAAGGCACCGCTCTCGGAGCGGCCGAAGTTCCGATCGGAGGACGACCTCTGGCGCGAGCCGACGCGCACACGGCGAGGGTGAGCGATGGTCGTCGACACGTCGATCCTGCTCGCGGTCCTGTTCGACGAGGGCGACGCCGCATGGGCCATCGCCCGCCTGGACGAGAACGCCGGCAGCCTGCGGATGAGCACGGTCAATCTGGCCGAGACGCTCATCCTGCTTCGTGACCGCCAGCCGCAGCTGTACGACGACCTGGAGTCGCGCGTCCTCGGCTCGGGGATCCGGTTCGTCGCGCCCGACTTCGAACAGGCGCGCATCGCGGCCCGAGCACGAATGCAGTATCCGCTCAACCTCGGCGATTGCTTCGCCTATGCGCTGGCGGTCGTGGAGCGCACGTCGATCCTGACGCTCGATCGGGACTTCCGCGCGGTCGACCGGCCGGTGGTCACGCCCTGAGATCGAGGCGCTCCACGCGTCCTTCGCGGCCGACCCAGACGACCGTCGGCGCGACGCGGAGGAACAGGCCGTGGTCGACGACGCCGACGATGCTCTTGAGCGCGTCGGCCAATCGCATCGTCGGGGCCGACTCGAGCGTCGCGTCCACCAGGTAGCCGCCGTTGTCGCTCTCGACGGGTTGCCCGTCCTTCGTGCGCAACGTGGCGTCGGGCAGCAGTCGCGCGATTCGTTCGACCGTGAGCTCGTGCCCGAAGCGCACGATCTCGATCGGCAATCGGAACGTCGCGCCCAGGCGCGGGACGAGCTTCTTCGGGCTCACCACGATCCACAGCTCCTTGGCCGACTGCGCCACGATCTTCTCGCGCACGAGCGCGCCGCCGCCGCCCTTGAGGAGGTTGCCCTCCGGGTCCACCTCGTCGGCTCCGTCGATCGCGAGCGACAAGGGCCGCGGCGATACGAGCGCGATCCCGATCTGGCGCGCCTGCTCGGCGGTCGCCTCCGACGTCGGCACGCCGGAGATGCGCAGGCCCTCCGACGCGATGCGCTCGCCGAGACGGACGAGGATGGCCGCGAACGTGGTGCCGGTGCCGAGACCGAGCACCGACCGATCGGGCACGGCGTCGGCCACCTCGCGTGCGGCGCGGAGCGCATCGGGGTCGGTCGTGGGAGCGAAGGTGCGCGCCATGGCGCGGAGTCTCGGAGAGACGGCGCACGCGCACAAGCGGCATGGCGCTTGGATCGATAGTCGGCAGGTAGGCCCGCGTGTGCCATCTTGTGCGGCGCTTGCTTTCCATGGAGGTCGAGTCGTGAACGAACGAAGCGTGCTCCTCGTGCGTGGGGCTTCGGCGATCGTCTGCATCGCCGTCGTGCTCGTCGGCTGTGGTGGCGATCCGGATCAGCGGACCGGCTCGGACACGGGTGCCGACGCGCTGCGGATCGACGGCAGCACGCCGCCGCCGCCCGGCGACTCGGGTCCGGAGCCGATGGACCAGGGCACCGACTTCTCCGTGCCTCTCGGCGACGGAGACGTTCGGCCGGACGACTCCGTGCCGCCGCCGCCCGACGACGCAGCCCCGCCGCCGCCGCCCGACGCACCGCCCGGTCCTCCGCGCTGCGGCACGCGCGGCGCGCCTCCTTGCGCGGACAACGCGTACTGCGACTTCCCCGACGGCACGCTCTGCGGAGCGGCCGACGAGGGCGGCGTCTGCACGGAGCGACCGACCGCGTGCGACGACGTCTTCGATCCGGTGTGCGGCTGCGATGGCAACACGTACGGCAACGCGTGCGAGGCCGCCTCGCGCGGCGTCGACGTCGCGACGCGCGGCGAGTGCGGCAGCACGTCGCTCTCGTGCATCGACACGCGTTGCGAGGATGGGCTCACCTGCATCGGTGGGCCGTCGTGCGGCGGCACGTGGAGCTGCGCCGCGCTCGGACGCCTCTGCACCGACGACCTCGTGCCGTACTGCGCGTGCAACGGCACGACCTTCGAGGACTCGAGCACGTGCCCGAGTCTCGCGTACGCGTGGATGGGGACGTGCGAGCGGCCGCTGGGTCTCGTCAGCTGCGATCGCATCGAGGTGTTCTGCAGGCGCGTCGAACCGACGTGCCCCGCGGGCCAGGCCCCCTCGGTCCTCGGCACCTGCTGGGGCCCGTGTGTCCCGATCGAGCAGTGCCGCTGCACTCCGGGCGAGATCCGCGACACGTGCCCGCGCGGCGCGATGGGCTGCGGCCCCGAGGGTCACTGCCTGCCGTGAGTGGCGGCGCGGAACGCGAGCAGCGCGAGGGCGGCGATCCACGCGATGTGCGCACCGAGGTCGACCCGATGGCCGGACGCGCTGCACCCGCTCTGCGTCACGGTGCCGCCACCTGGCTCGCGCGCGTCGGTGCTCGCTCCGGGGTCGATCGGGCGCGGGATCGGATCGGGCGCGGGCGCCGGGGCGGTTGGTTCCGGTGCAGGCGCGGGCGGGTCGGCGGGCGCGGACGGATCGGGTGACGGCGCAGGATCGGGAGACGGCGCGACGGCGGCCGGATCGTGCGTGGCGATGAAGCGATCGACGAACGCCGAGTAGCCGTCGGCGCGCACGGCGATGGAGCGGCCCTGTCC
>JADZFZ010000796.1 GCA_020854145.1 Deltaproteobacteria bacterium
GCGATGCGGGCGTCGAGGTGATCGATCCTTCGAGCGGATCGTCGCGCACGGCGCTCGGTGCGATCCGGGGTGAGGCGCTCGGCGGGATCGGGATCTACCGCGGCCTCCGGTATGCGCTGCCACCCACGGGCGATGCACGCTGGACCGCGCCGCTGGCCGCGCCCGCGTGGGACGGGACCTTCGATGCGACGCGGTTCGGACCCGCGTGCATGCAGCCGACGACGCCCTTCATCCCCGACGGCGAGCTGCCGAGCCGCGACGAGCAATCGGAGGACTGCCTGACGCTCAACGTCTGGACCGCGGCGCGCACGCAGGGCGACGCGCTGCCCGTGATGGTGTGGATCCATGGCGGCGGCTGGACGATCGGCAGTGGCTCGGCTCGCCTCTACGACGGGTCGCGGCTCGCGTCGGAGGGAGTCGTCGTCGTCACGTTCAACTACCGGCTCGGACCGCTCGGCTATCTCGCGCACGAGCTGCTCGACGCGGAGTCGCCCGACGGAGCCTCGGGCAACTACGGGATGCGCGATCAGCTGCTCGCGCTCGAGTGGGTGCGCGATCACGTTCGTGCGTTCGGCGGCGACCCAGGCAACGTGACCGTCTTCGGCGAATCCGCCGGCGCAGGAAGCGTCTGCAACCTGCTCGTCGCGCCCTCGGCGTTCGGCCTCTTCCATCGGGCCGTCATCCAGAGCGCGAGCTGCATCGCACCGGTGCGCGACCTGCGGACGAGCTCGGCGCGTTGGCCGAGCGCGCACGAGCTCGGAGCTTCCGTCGAGGCGGGCCTGGCGTGCGACGCGACGCCCGATCCGCTCGCGTGCATGCGCGCCGCGAGCTTCGACGAGATCGCCGCGGCCGGCATGTTGGCGAGCGGCACGTTCGAAGAAGGCAACAAGTTCTGGCCCGTCGTCGATGGGCTGCTCTTGCCCGAGCAACCCCGCGCCGCGATCGAGGCGGGGCGCTGGGCGCGCGTGCCGGTCATCGCCGGCTCGAACCGTGACGAGGCCGCGCTGTTCCGGTCGGCTTTCCGTGCCATCGACTCGCGCGCCGCGTTCGAGGCCGCGGTGCAGGCCACGTTCGGGGCACGCGCCGCACCGCGCGTGCTCGAGGTCTACCCGGTCGCGTCGGACGCCGATGCGGCCGCCGCCTACGAGCAGCTCATCACCGACTTCACTTTCGCGTGCCCGGCGCGCCGGACGTTGCGGGCCTTCGTCGAGACCGCGGCGACGCCGGCGTGGCTCTACCAGCTGACGCAGGTGCATCCGAGCGGCGCCGCATCGGGTCTCGGCGCCTATCACGGTGCGGACATCCTGTACGTCTTCGGAAACCTGAACGTGAACGACCGCTACACGATCCCCGAGGACGACGAGCGCCTCGCCGATGCGGTCGTGTCGCTGTGGACGCGCTTCGCCGCGACGGGAGATCCGAACGTCGCAGGGGGCACGGAGTGGCCGCCGTACGACGCGCTCGCCGATGCGCACCTCGCGCTCGAGTGGCCGCTCGTCACGGGCTCGGGGCTCCGGCGCGCGCAGTGCGACGTCTACGATTCGTTCTTCTGATCGCGATCGGGAGGCTCTCGGTGTGAACGATGGGCGTGCCACCAGGCAACAGCGACGCAACGAGCGCACGGGAGCGCCGCGTGCGCGCGGGGGCCGCCGAGCGGTCCAGCTCGTGCTGTAGTGAGGAGCCGTGCAGGTGAATCGGCGGGTCGGGCCCTGGGCTGTCATCGCGTGGGCGGTGCTCGCGATGGCGTCGTGCGGATCGGGAGACGCATCGGACGGAGCGACCGATGCGGACGTTTGTCGTGGCCTGACCGCGCCGGATCCGGATCCAGACGGCAGGCCCCTTCCTCCGAGCGTCGACCTCGCGTCGACCGAGGAGCGTGCTTGGCTCGTGCGACGGATCAGGATGGACCCGTATGCGGAGAGTGGTCCCACCGAGGAGGCGCTCGGCTTCGATCTCGATCGGCACGACACGCTCGCGGAGAGCGATCCTGCGGGCTGTGGGTGGTTGGATTGGATGGCGCCGTTCGGATCGCCCATCGGGGATGCGACCGGTGTCGACTCGCAGCTCGGGCCGCTGCTGTCCATGGTCGACAGCCTCGGGCTGCAGTGGCGGGTCAACGAGACCGCTCTCACCGCCGCGGCCGACGGGCGCTGGGTGATCGTGTTGCGTGCGCGCGTCGCGCACGACGGGGGAGTCGCGCTCGACGACGCGTTCGTCGAGGCGAGCATCTTCGAGGGACGGCTCGCGGCGGGGACACGATTCGAGACCGAGCTCGTGAGGGCTTCGTCCGGCGACCTGTCGTTGCCCGTGGAGGGTCAGACGATCCGGCTCGGCGAAGGCAGGACCACGTCACTCGACATGGCGTTCGTCGCGGCGGGTCACATCCACGCATCCACGGAAGAGATCGCGTTCGGGCTGCCGACTGCGATCGGTCCGCCCGTTCGCATCGTCGTTCGCGACGTCTCGTTGCAGACGAGCGCGTCGCTCGACGGCGTCGCGCCGGGAGCGCTCGGAGGGCACGTCGAAGTGGGCTCGTTGGTCGACGGCAACGGCGAGATCCTCGGGGCGACGACGCCGGCGCTCCCGGTCGAGACCACGCGGTCGCTCCTCGAGGGTCAGGCCGACATCGACCTCGATGGCGACCTGTGCGGCTGCGAGGCGCTGTCGTTCACGATGGCCTTCGAGACGGTACCCGTCGTGATCGAGCCGTAGCCGCACGAATCGGCTGGCGCGCGCCATCGATGCGGGGTCTCGCCGACGCTCGACGACGGGCCCCGCGATCGGGCAACCTCACCCGTCGGTCGTCGCACTTCCAGATCGAGTGGACCCACGAGGGCGAAAACCGGTACGGCGTGCACGCCAGCTCATTCGAGGCCACCGATGGAGAACCCGTCATCGAGTCGAAGTGCGGACGAGGAAGCGATTCGCGCGATCGAGGCGGCCTACGATCAGGCCTGGAATCGAGGCGACGCGAAGGCGCTCGTGAGCTCGATGATCGACGACGCGATTGTCGTCAACCCGCGGGGCGAGGTCGCACACGGCAAGGTCGAGTTCGAGCGCGTGATCTCGACGATGTTCGCGGGTGAGTTCAAAGGCACCAGGCACGAGAGCACGATCAGCCGCATTCACTTTCCGGCGAGTGAGGTCGCTGTCGTGGACGGGGAAGCCTCGGTGATCTCCGCGCCGCCCGCGGGACGCACGACCGTGAGATTCACCGACGTGATGGTCCGACGGGACGGCCGCTGGATGCTCGCGGATGTGCGCGCTTACGTCTTCTTGCCTGGCGCGTGACGCCCCGCTGCGACGACCGCGTCGTTCCACGGCGACGAAGGCTTCGGCTTCTGGCGAGTGGCTTCGAATCGGCCCGGGCGTTCATCCCATGGCGCGCTCGCGCGCGCACTCGCCAGCCCGACGACCGTCACCCTCCGGCGCGAGGGCTCGGTGCCACCAGGGCGGCCATGCCGATCGGATCGCGGATCTTCTGCTCCCCCATCCACGCGGTCGCGCGCTCCACGAGCAGACGGCCCTCGTCGCCGCCGCGGAGCTCGCCCTCGCGCAGGCGCGAGACGGCGGCATGGA
>JADZFZ010000797.1 GCA_020854145.1 Deltaproteobacteria bacterium
CGCCCCCCTCCGGGCGCTGGGGCGTGACCCGTGCGTGCGCACCTTCGCCCGTGCCCGCGTCGTCTCTCGCTTCCGCCACCGGAGCTATCTGGGACGGATTGCTCCGAGCGTCCAGCGTCACTTCACCATGCCTCCATCGAGGCTTCACGGCCCGCGGCTTGACACCATCGGGTGCCCCTCGCAGGCTCGCGCGATCTCATGCAGAGAGCCGGAATCACGGGCGCGTTCTCGGCGTGGATGACGGAAGTCCGCGCCGCGGTCGAGGTCCGCCTTCGCGCGTTCTTCGACGCGGAGCGACGCGCTCTCGAGTCGCGCGCGCCCGGTGCGCTCCCCCTGCTGGACGTCATCGACGACCTGACGATGCGCGGCGGCAAACGATTCCGACCCGCGCTGCTGGCGGCTGCCCATCGCGCCGTCCGTGCCGAGGACGCAGCGGGCTCGTCCATCGGCGAGACGCTCGACGCCGGAGCCGCGCTCGAGCTGCTGCAGACGTACCTCCTCGTTCACGACGATTGGATGGACGGCGACGCGGTACGTCGCGGAGGTCCGAGCGCGCACGTCCTTCTCGCGCGGGTCCACTCCGACGCGCACCTCGGTGCGAGCGCAGCGATCCTCGCGGGCGATCTCGCCTCCGCGTGGGCTTGGCGACTCTTGCTCGAGTCGCTCCCCGGGGACGGCGTCGGCGCGACGCGAGCGCTGGCCGCCGCCCGCGCGCTCGCCGACGTCTCCGACGAGGTCACGCTCGGTCAGTACCTCGACATCGGCGCCTCGACCGACGTCGAGACCGTCCATCGTCTGAAGACCGCGAGCTACACGACGTGCGGCCCGCTCCGCATCGGCGCGCTGCTCGGGAGCGCGTCCCGGGCGCAGCTCGACGCGCTCGATCGTTTCGGCTCGTCGATCGGCATCGCCTTCCAGCTGCGCGACGACGTGCTCGGTGTGTTCGGCGACCCGGCGCAGACGGGCAAGCCTGCGGGCAACGATCTCCGCGCCGGCAAGCGCACGTCGCTCGTGCTCGACACGGAACGCCTCGGCACCGCGCACGACCGCACGGCGCTCTCTCGCGCGCTCGGTCGTCGCGACGCGTCCGACGACGACGTGCGCGAAGCGACGTCTGCCATCGCGCGCTGCGGTGCGCGCGACCGTTCGGAGGAA
Source organism: Deltaproteobacteria bacterium (assembly GCA_020854145.1). GTDB lineage: Bacteria > Myxococcota_A > Polyangia > Polyangiales > JADZFZ01 > JADZFZ01. The sequence continues at coordinate 1,156 of JADZFZ010000797.1, forward strand.
CGGATCGAGGCGCTCCATCGCGAGGCGCTCGTCGCGCTCGACGACGTCGCGCTGTCGGACACCGGGCGTTCGCTCCTGCTCGACGCAGCGGCCCTGCTCGTGCGCCGGGCGAGCTGAGGCGGAGGACGCGTCATTGGCCCGCGCCCACGGAAAGGCGATCGTCCTCGGTGAGCACGGTGTCGTGTATGGGCGTCCCGCGCTCGCGGCGGCGCTCGACCGCGGCGTGGTCGCGACCGCGCGTCTCTCGACCGACGGCGCCGGACCCTCGCTGCACGTCGCGCCGTGGGACGTCACCGTCACGCCCTCGGCGACATCGACGCGCGATCTCGACCGTGCGTTCCACGCGCTCCTGGAGGGCTATCGCGAGCCACCCGCGGTCGTCGTCGAGGCGCGGACCGAGCTGCCGGGCGGCGCCGGGCTCGGCTCGTCGGCCGCACTCTCGGTGGCGGTGCTGCGCGCCATCGACGAGACGCTCGGCATCGAGCGGACGACCGCCGAGGTGGTCGCGTGCTCGCTCGCGTGGGAGCGCGTCTTTCACGGCTCGCCGTCGGGGATCGACAGCGCGCTCGCCGCAGAAGGTGGAGTGCTCGTCTATCGAAAGGGCGAAGCACCCACCGTCGTCCATCTTCCGCGTCCGCTCCGATTGTGCGTCGGCGACACCTCGGAGCGATCGAGCACCCGCGCGATGGTGGAATCGGTCGCGCGATTGCGGGAGCGGAATCGACCCAAGATCGAGCTGGTCTTCGACAGCATGGCGGCGCTCGTGCGTAATGGGCACCTGGCCCTCGAGGCCGGCGATTCGAAGGCCCTCGGGCAGCTGATGGACCTGAATCAGGCGCTGCTCGCGTCGCTGATGCTCTCCACCGAGACCGTCGAGTCGATGTGCGACGCGGCTCGCAAGGCGGGTGCGCTCGGTGCCAAGGTCACGGGCGCCGGGGGTGGCGGCTGCGTGATCGCCGTCGCGCCGGGGCACGAGGACGAGGTCGTCGCCGCGTGGCGCTCCCTGGGCAAGGACGCGTGGATCTCCGAGGTCGATACCCACGGCGCCCACCGGACGGCAGCGGTCTCGCGCGAATCCGGGGCCGGGACATGACCGAGCGAAGCGCAGTCGCCGTGGCGCACGCGAACATCGCGCTCGTGAAATATTGGGGCAAATCCGACCGCGCGCTCAACCTGCCGGCGGTGCCGAGCATCTCGCTCACGCTGGCGCCGCTCGCGACCACGACGCGCGTCACGTTCGACCCGGCGCTCCACGACGATTGCATGACGTTCGGCGACCGACCTGCCTCGGCGGACGATCTCGCGCGCGTCTCGGAGTCGCTCGATTCGATTCGTGCGCTCGCGGGCGTCGAATGGCGCGCGTCGGTCGAGACCCACAACTCGTTCCCCACCGCGAGCGGGCTCGCGTCGAGCGCCTCGGGGTTTGCCGCATTGGTGACCGCGGCAGCCTCCGCGCTCGCGCTCGACCTGCCCCTCTCGACCCTGTCGGCGCTTGCACGCCGGGGATCGGCGTCGGCCGCACGCTCCGTCTACGGCGGGTTCGCTCGATTGCCCGCGGGCGTTCCCGGAGACGATTCGCTGTGCGCGGTCCCCGTGGCCCCGGCGGACCACTGGGACGTGCGCATGATCGTCGCCGTGACGTCGGAAGGGCCCAAAGACACCGCGTCACGCGCGGGCATGAATCGCGTCGCGGACACGTCCCCCTATTATCCCGCCTGGGTGGCCGACGCTCCGGGCATCGCGAATCGCGCGATGGCCGCAATCGATGCGCGCGACCTCGAATCGCTCGGTGCGCTCATGGAGCTCTCCACGATGCGCATGCACGCGTGCGCGCTCGCGGGCGATCCGCCGCTCCTCTATTGGCGCCCCGCGACGCTCGC
>JADZFZ010000798.1 GCA_020854145.1 Deltaproteobacteria bacterium
CTGGGTCCACGTCCCCGCCCGCGCCGCGGAGCTGCACCGTCATCTCGCCTCGCGCGGCGTGCTCGTGCGCGCCTTCGGCTCGGCATCGGGCCCGGCGGGCGAGCACGTGCGCATCACCGTCGGGACGGCAGGCGAGAACGACGTGTTGCTCGACGCGCTCGCCGACTGGCGCGCCTGATCACCCGCCGAAACGAGCGAACGCGTCGGCGGCACGCAGGGCCGCCGCTCGAAGCCGGGCTGCGTGACACCGGACGCCGCGATGCCGCGATCTCAGGGCGAAGCCCCCCATGCGTCCTCGACGCCGAGCGAGGCCACGTTGTCTTCGGGCGATCCGCCGATGGCCTGGGGAAGGATGTCGGCGATGCACGACGTGTCGGGAGCGACGTCGGGCGCGGCGAGGAAGTCGCGCTCGATCCGGGCCCCGCACGGCAGCTCCTCCCCGCGGAGCGAGGCCGCCGTCTGCGACGCTATGACCGAAGTGTGGAGGGTGTTCGGCAGCTCGACGAAGACGCGGTGCGGTCCCGCGAGGCGGGCGGCGATGGCACGCGCCGTCTCGATCGGAGTCTGGGGATCGATCGTCCCGTTGAGCATGAGGACCGGCGCGTCGCCGCCGGGAACCTCGTCGGGCACCGGATCGGGATCGACGGTCGGCCAGACCGGCGCCGCGAGGGCGACGAGCCGGCCCAGCCCGGGATCGAAGAGCGCCGTCGAAGCGAACGCCTCTGCGTCGGCGGCGCTCGACTGCGGACCGAGCTGCAGCGCGATGTGCACGAACGCGGCAAGCGAGGAGCCGGGATCGGAGATCGACCCCATCGCCGTGATGCGAGGGATGACCACTCGATCCTCGGCGTTGCAGCGCGAGGCCCGGTAAAGCAACGGGAACAGGTACATCTGGCCGCTCCGCAGCTTCATCAGCTGGCTGGCGCGGAGGGGGAGCGGAACGGCGGGATCGAGCGCGTCCGGGCAGGGCGGCATGCCGGCGTCGCGTAGGGTGGTCATGAAGGTCTCGGCGTCGGGCGTCAGGTGCGCCGAGCAGTCCGGGTCGCGATCGCAGAGCGCCAGCAGATCGCGGCCGAGCCGGTCGTGGACCTCGTCGTACCCCAGCCAGTTGGGGGAGATGGACGGGAAGACGAGACCGTCGAGGACGACGGCGTCCGGCTGATCGGGAAACAGCTGCAGGTATCGCTGCGCCCAGTAGGTCCCGTAGGAAGCGCCGTGCACGAAGACTCGGCCGGCCCCGCGGGTGGCGTCGATGAGCGCACCGAGGTCGCGCGCGGCCCCGGTCGGGGTCGTGGCGCGCAGCTCCGCGGGCTGCCGTCGCATGAGCTCGCCCGCGCAGTCGGACAGCTGCTCGGCGCCGATCGTATGCAGCGGCCGACTCAGAACCGCGCACGACAGCTTGCCCGATCCCCCGGAGCCGCGGTGATCGAGCGTGTAGACGTCGAGGTCCGGGGCGATGGCGCCGATCAGCTGCACCGAGGCGCTCGAGTCGAAGATCCGGCCGCTGCCCCCGGGCCCACCGTGCAGGATCCAAAGCTGGCCTCGCGAGGTGGCGTGGGTGCGGCGCTTCACGAACACCGTGCTCGTCGGCCCCATCGGATCGTCCCAGTCGACCGGCACCTCGACGTCGGCACACTCGGCGGGGTTGCCCGCCGCAGTGCACGGCGTCCACTCGATCGACAGTGCGAACCGCGGCCCCGCGTCGGACGGCGCGCCATCGGGCAGCTCGCTCGCATCGCCCGCCGCGTCAGCGGCAACGCTCGCATCGCGGTCGGGCGGCCCGGCGTCACCGGTGCTCGCGTCGATCGCCCGAGCCGCGTCGGCGTCCGCGGCCGCGTCGTCCCCGCAACCGCACATCAGCACCCCCCACCACGCCGCCACGATCACCGCACGCGATCTCGCCATCTGCACTCCGGTGGTTCAGGGATCTCTGGACCACCCGAAGCTTCGGGTAGCAGCGGCGAGGGAGCATTGTGCCTACGCAACCCCAGCCGTCCGCGCCAATACGCGATCCGGCGCTGCGAGACGCCTCGTACGCGCCCGAACGCCGCGACGCTCAGACCCGAACTATCCAGCTCTGCAAGGACGCCTCGCGCCTCAGCCTCGGTCCACTGCTGCCATCCCCCTCGAACCTGCTTCGACCCGTTTCGCATCGCCACCTCCGTGCCCGCGCATACACGGGCTCTCGGAGGTCACGAAAGAACGCCGCTCGCCGATGGGATACGCGGCTCGCGACGCTTGGTGCCCGTCGCCCTTCGTCCGCCGGTCCACCGACGGGCACACGGGCACCGGTGATCTCGGTGGAAATGGGCCCCGACTTCCCCGGTGGCGACAGTTCGCGCTCGAACTCGAGGAGATCACACCTGCCGCCTTCAAGGTCGCGCGCGGCTGACTGCCGCTCCGCCCCGATGAAGCCGTTCGCACGCGGTGTCATCCCGCCTTCGCTGATCGGTCACGGTGTTGCCGACGCCAGGCAACGGCGGCGGCTCGTAGCTCTCGGCCAGATCGCGGGACTATCCACTGAAGAAGGCTGCGAAGACAGACGTCGCTTCGATCCGATCAAGCACTACGCGCTCGGTGTCCACGTGACGGCGAAACGCGTGTCCACATGACGGCGAGATGAGCGTCCACATCGCGCGAAATACGCACGCCTGCGCTTCTTCAGCTTGCGCACGTCGATGAGCTCGGTCTGCTGCTCGGCGCGCGCGACGGCCTTCTCGAGCGTCGCCGCGAAGGGGCTCGCCGGACGCTCGATCGCCGGAGACGCGGCGGGCGGTGGCGCGTCCGTGCCGCGCGCCGACGCGGCGGAGCTCGCGACCACGACGGAGGCGGGCTCGACCACGGCCGCGGCGAGCGACGGCGCTGCGCTCGGCGGGCTCGAAGCCGTGCCCAGGGGCGGTCCGGTCATGCGCTCGACCACCGTCGGCTTGCTCGGCGGATCCGGGAAGACGGGGGAAGACGGTGCCAGGCATTGGCCATCCCGCCTGCCAATGCCTGACACCGACCGTTCCCCGGGGGATGTCGCATCCCCCCCGGGCCCCCCTTCGGGACGGCGATTCGCGTCCAGAAAGAGATTGGAACTGCTCGTCGAGAACCAATTCGATTCCGCGGGGTTGTACACGTCGATCCTGTCCCCACCTGAACCGCCGAACTCGACGTCGCAACTACAACCCCTGGCCCGACGCGCACGAGCCGCCGTATGAGCGCGCGACCGCGCGCGCGAGCTCCGTCCCGCCGAGCCCCTCCGCCGACAATGCCTGGCACCGTCCCCTCCCCGTCCCCTCCCCGTCCCCTCCCGACGGTGACCGCAGACCATGCTCACGTCATCCCGGCATCGCTGAGCGGTCACTCAGGATCGGATCCACACCCAAGCGTCACCCAGTGTCGGCAGCGCCGGCCGGATCGCCACGCACCTCGATCACCGGAGTGAACTCCAACCAGTCGACGTTGCGGTCCTCCAGCCACTCACGGCCTCTGTTGCTCACCAGGAAAGTCGACCGCGGGGCCAACGCCAAGTCCGGCAGCGACTGCCGATCGTGACGCCATGTGAATCGGTACGTCCGCGGTACTCGCGTCAGGATCTCCCGCTGCATGGTGCCGACTGGCTCCACGTCCAGAACCCACATGTCACCGATCTCCTGTGCAAGTTTCGGATTGTGCTCCCTCGATAGTATGTACTCCTCCGGCTCGTAGTCGGGAGGCCAGATCGGAGGGTCCTTGAGTGAACGATCCCACTGGGTCCAGTCTAGCTCGACGATACGCGCCTTGAGGAGAGGCCGAAATCCGACGATTCCGGTCAGGTTCGACTCCAGAAGCGCGCGACGGAGGGACTCGCGGACCACCACCTCGAACCCCGGAAATGTCAGTTCTGGAACGCCTGGCGCCGCGCGCTCGAGCTGCAGTAGGCCCCCAACGGTCGGAAGGTGCTGCGTCATCCCGTTGACCAGGATCCTGCCGTAATCCCCCCACAACCAGGCAGTCGTAACAGCATAGTGAGTCATCAGTACGGCACCGGTGGCAGATAGGGGTCTAGCTGATAGCGCTCAATCATGTCCACTGCTTGTCGCTTTACGGCCTCGGCGCTCCGGGCGCCAGCCTCGAAGAAGTCGCGCCATTCCGCGTTCCACTCAGGATGGATGCTCTTGTGTAAAGCGTCCGGGATCGCGACAGTCCAATCATCGATGTTGA
>JADZFZ010000799.1 GCA_020854145.1 Deltaproteobacteria bacterium
GCGAACAGGAACCGCCGCATGCGCGGCGTGAGCGGGATGACGAACGGCCCGGCGCCGAACTCGTGGATCTGCGCGACGTCGGCGGCGCCCTGCCCGCCGCGCCCGCGCGCGCCGCGCTTGATGCCGACGAAGGCCTGGTCGCCCTCGACGACGACGGTGATCGAGCCGCGGAGGTCGCCGCGGCGGAGGAGCGCCTTGGTCCCGCCGAAGCCCTTCAGCTTGCGGGCGGCGAGCGTGGTCGCGGCGAGCGGGAGAATGGGCTGACCGCCGGGGGCCTGGTTCGTCAGGCCATCGACGATCTGCTTGCGGAGCAGCTGCGCCTCCTGTCGGAGCGCGACACCGATCGCGCCCTTCAGGCGCGCCGGGCCGCGGGCGAGCAGCCGCCGCGCGAGCGCCCAGTCTCCCGACTGCCGCACGTCAGGCCTCCACCCGGAGGTCCGGCGCGTTCGCCTTGAGCCAGTCGAGCGCGACCGACGAGGCTCGGTTGATGACCGCGCCCCGCCGGACGCTCTCGCCCGAGAGGCGTAGGATCGTCTCCGCGACCTGCACGTCGGCGTCGGTGACGCCGTAGCTCTTGAGCAGCGAAGCGAGCGCGTGCGGCGCGAGGAGCTGACCCGTCCGCCAGAAGTGCAGCTCGAGCTGACAGCGGTACGCCTCGGCCTCGAGCCGCGCGCGGGCCGCGGTGCTGCCGATGTACTGCCAGGCGACGCGCACCGGCCCGAGGCGGTCGTACTGGACGACGTGCTGGCACTCGTGCGCGCAGGCCATCATCTGCGACCAGAGGCTCCAGCCCTCGGTGGGCACGCCGATGTCGAACGGCACGTAGATGCGCCGCCCGACCGTCGTCGCGAAGTGTCCGAGGAAAGAGTCGCGGTCGACGATGCCGAGCTGCCCGAGCACGCCGCCGACGACCTGCATCTCGAGCGCGCTGCGCTTGTCGACGACGGTCGCGGCGAAGCGGTCGAGCAGGTGGCGGAAGAACGCCCGCGCGAGGTCCGGCGTCGGCTCGCTCACTGAGCGCCTCCGTCGGCACCGGCCTCGTCGACCGGCAGACACGCGTGACCGCCCTGGTCCGGCAGCGCCTGGCACGACCAGGTCCCGCCGCTCTGCGCGGCGACCTCGTCGCAGTTCATCAGCTCGAACCAGCGCTCGTCGGCGTCGCAGATCTGAGCGACGGCGCCCTGGCAGCGCGTGGTGTTGATCGTGCAGTGGTCGACGGGGTCGCACGCGGCGGCGATCGCCAGCGCGAGGATCAGGAGGAAACGGGCCATCAGGAGACTCCTCTCGGAGCCGCCGTCTCCCGCGAATTGAAGGAGACGAGCAGCAGGTTGCGCCGCGGACGCGGCCTCCACAGCCCAAAGCCGATCGGCCTCGCTTCGGTCACGAAGAGCCCCGGGGGCGTGCGCACGCGCTGGACGAGTTCGCCAGCGGTGTCGAAGATCGCGGCGAGCCGGTCGCCGACGCGGACGAGCGCATCGCCGGTGGCCAGATCGACGAGGCCCTCGCGCTCGAGGTGCGAGAAGTGGAGGACGAGCTGGATCGCGGACCTCGGCGAGTTGCCGGCCGCCGACATCTGGAGCGCGTCGAACGCCTCGGGCTCCACCTGGCAGGGCAGCAGCACCGCCGGGTGCTCGCGGCGCACGCGCTCACCGATTCCGTCGTCATCGGCGTCGACGAGCACCGGCTCCTTGAAGTCGGGGTCGTAGCCACCGGTCAGTGGGCCTGCGCCGTCCGGATCGACGAGCGCGGTGGCGCGCGTGTCCAGCCGATGGATCTCGGCGAGGAACGGGAAGATCAGTCGCCCGCGCATCAGGCGGCGCCGAGGCCCGGCGGGCGCCGGTACCGGGCGAGGACCTGATCGATCTCGGGGTCTCCGGTGAACACGACACCGAGCCCGAGAGGCGCGGCGAGGCGGTACGACTGGTCGCGCGTGCGCTCCTCGATCAGACGCCACGCCGACGCGGTCGAGCCGTCGGCGTCGGCCACCTTCGGCAGGATGCGCAGCGCGAGCTGCATCGCCGCGCGGCGTATGGCGAGCGGCGTGCGCCCGAAGGGCGTGCCGTCCGGCTCCGTGTATCCCCATAGGCCGACGGCGGTGACGTTGCCGTCGCCCCGGGTGAACACGCGACCGCGCTTCAGCGTGAACCGCGGGGCGTCGAAGCCAGGCGCGACGGGTGCGCCGACGACCATCAAGTCTTCGGGATCGAGCGAGAGCGCCGCTCCGTCGAGGAGGAGCGCGTCGAGCCGGACGACCGGGACCGGTGGCTCGATGGTCGGTGTGTCCCGCCCGTCGAAGCGCAGGGTCAGCGCGCGCGGCTCGAAGAACCAGCCGGTGACGCGATCGATGAAGGCGTCCGCCTCCGTGAGGAGCGCCTCGAGCCGTGCGTCGCTCGCGGCCGCCGGCGTGACGCCCTCGGCGCGGAGGTCTGCGACCGAGGCGTACACCTCACGCGCGCTCCCGCTTGCCCCTCGGGTCCTCGGCTCGGCCCTTCGGCGGCGCGTCGGTGACGCCGGCGCTGGTCAGGGCGCCTTCCTCCCGCCGCGCGGGCGTGAGGCGCACATCGTCGGTCGCGTTGCGCCGCACGCGCGTGTCGGCGTCCTCGCGCGCGTCGAGGGCCTTGGCCTCGTCGTCGGTGCACACGTCGAACGCGAGCGGCGTGTACGCCTCTCCGGGGATCTGGTGGACCGAGCGGAGGTACTCGGCGACCTCCTTGGACACGCGGTACCAGCCGCGCTCCTCGTGGATCTTGACCCCGGCGTAGGTGAAGCGGCGCAGCACGTGGCCGCGGCGCGGATCGTACGGCTTGAGGCGGACGAGCAGAGTCTCCATGGCGTGCACCGTCAGAGCTGGATGTTGATGAGCTTCGCGACGCCGGGCTCCTCGGCGAACCGGGCGTCGAAGCGCATCGTCGCGACCACGCGCAGCAC
>JADZFZ010000800.1 GCA_020854145.1 Deltaproteobacteria bacterium
CCCGCGCATGCGCCCCTTGGTCCTGTGCGACGAGCAGGCCCGGACGACGGTGCAGCGCGCGGGCCTCGAGGCGATGGATTGGAGGGATTACCTGCTGACGGGCCCGCCGAGCCCGTGAGCACGGGTCAAGGGCTGAGCGTCGAGGACGAAGCGTCGGGGACGCGTCCGGCAGCGTGATCTCCTTCACGTTCGACACCGGCGCGCTCCTGGCGCTCGAGCGGCGCCGCCAGCGCATGGTCGCAGTCCTCGAAACCGCCAGGGCCGACGCTGCCCGACGCGGCGGTGTCGTCCTCACCTCGGACGTCGGCAACCTCGAGCGCCTGCGAGCGGCGTTTCCCGCCCCGCCTTCCGCGTTCTCGGCGTGTGACCGACGCTCACGGAGCGAGCGGGTCGATCACGGTCGGGGCGTCGTCGAAGAGCGCGGTCGCGAAGAAGCGCGCGATCTGCGTCGTGGCTTCGGTCGCGATCTGCGGGCAGAAGTGGCCCTCGTGCTCGTCGCGGTCCGCGCAGCTCGGCGTGGGCTCCACACCTTCGATCCCGACGGGCACGTACTGGTAGTAGGCGCCGGTCGTCGTCGCGGCGACGTTGGCCTCGAGCGGGGCGTCCGCGCGCGCGGGGATCACGGTCTCGCGCCAGACGGGACCGACGTGCGTCAGGCCCATCGTGAGCGCGGTGCCCTCGCTCGTGTGGTTGGGCACGAACGAGTCGCCGAGCCCTTCGAGCATCAGGACGCTCGCGGGACGGTAGGCCTCGCCGCTGTCGAGCGGAGCACGATAGAGGTAGCTCGCGTGGATGGCAGGGTCGCCGTTGTCCTGCATCGCTTGGTAGAGCGCGAGCCCGGCCCACAGCTCGGCGGGCGTGATGTTGGGGGCGATGCCGGCCACCGCCCCGAAGAGGCCGTCGGCCGCTTGGTGCAGGGTGCCCGCGGTGTTCCACCCACCGCCGACGACGAGCGCCGCCGCGAGGATGTCCGGTGTGTACGCGAGCAGCCGCGTACCGTGGCGCGCTCCCTGGCTTATGCCCATGTAGAGCAGCGGGCCGGTCGCATCGACGTCCTTCCTCCCATCGGGTGCGTCGAGCGGCAGCACGTCGACCGCGAGCGTGCGGATCATGCGAATGAACGCGAGCTGCTCGGCGGTGGTGAGGCTGCCGTCGTCATTGGGTGCCTCGCTCGTGCCGAGCACCGAGACGAGCGTCGCGCCGATGAGTCGCCCGCGCCACGAACCGAGGTCGTCGCCCTCGGCGAGGGGGTACGCACGATTGAGCGGATCGGTGAACGCGGCGACCGCGTAGCCGAGCTCCGCGAGGCGTGGAGCCGTGCCGCGCAGCACCTCGTTCGCGCTGCCCGGCTGCCCGTGCTGATAGATGACGATGGGCACGCTGCGCTCGAGCGCGGCGCGCGGGAGCACGAGCAGGAAGGGCTGCGCGACGTTGCCCTGCGGCGCCGGGCGACCTCGCTCGTCGCGCGCGACGTAGCGACCGCGCGCGAAGCTCGGCGACTGCCACGTCCCGGTGACGACGGCCGCGATCGCGCCGCCTTCTTCTCCCGGCGTGACCGCATCGAGGGTGTGCGCGGGCGCGTCCGAGAGGTCGATGCGCGCGCGCATCGCGAGGATGTCGGAGGCGGCGTCCTCCGTCGTGCGCACCGAGAAGCGCAGTGCGAGGGCGATGTCGTCGGGCAGGTGTGGAGGGCTCGCGCGACCGGCGAGCTCCACCACTTCGGACGCGAGCGCGCGTACGCCCTCGTCCGTCGCGCCCGTGGGCACGGCCTGCGGATCGAGCGCGCGAGCCATCTGCGGTGACGCCCCGAAGCCCAAGCGCGACGGCGTGAGCACGCGACGGCTCACGACGATCCCGTAGCGTCCGCCAGAACGGAGCACCCCGACGGGGAACAGCGCGAGGAACGGAGACGGGCCGCTCGCGCCTTCGTCGTTGCGCACGACGATCTGGAAAGGCACGCGCGCGCCGGGCGTGTCGCCGTCGAGCTCGAGCAACGCGACCGTGGAGAGCGGGTCGAGCGACGCGACGGGCGTCGCAGGCAAGCTCGTCGGGTCGGCAGCCTCGGAGAGCGGAACGACCAGGTGCGCCAACGCGCTGAAGCCGTCCTGGCGATTCGCGTAGACCGCGAGCGTATCGACGAGCCCGGCGACGTCGATGTCGCGATCGAGCGACGGGATGGACACCCGTCGTCCCGTGCGCGTCTCGGCGTCGTCGATCGTGAACGTGTCGTCGGGAAACGGGAGGAACGTGGACGCGTCGTCGCGGTCGTAGGGCACCGTCGCGGTGCCCTGCCCCGCGGTCGTGAACGTCGCTTCTTCGGCGCCCTTCGGTCCCCGCCAGGAGAGCCGGCACGCGGTGCTCGCGGGCAGCTCGGCGCTCGGGTTGACCACGACGCGCTCGGCGCCCAGCAGCGTGACGGTCGAACCAACCTCGACGTCGCCGCACGCGAGCTCGAAGCGTGCGATCGACTCCGGGTCGACCGGACCCGCGAACGTGAGCACGAGCCAGGCGGTGCGCGGAACCGGTTCACCCGTCGCCGGGCTGATCGATACGAGCTCCGGTGTCGGGTGCTCCGCCGCGCCGTCGTCGCTCGAGCACCCGAACAGCGAAAGGACCAGAACCGCCAGCGCCCGCATGGCGGCATCGTATCGGGTCGGGGCTCGGGCGGCTGCGAGCTCGCCGGAACGCCATCCTGCGATGCGCCATGTTGCGATGTGACACCAAACGATGTAATGATGGCGCCATGGAGACACCGCTCGGCGAGTACAGCCTCGGAGAAGAGATCACCCACGCGGTCACGCACGGCATCGGCGCCCTGCTCGCGATCGCCGGGCTCGTCGTGCTGGTGGCGCACGCCGCCGTCAACGGCACGACGATGTCGGTGGTCGGGTGCAGCATCTACGGAGCGACGCTGTTCCTCCTGTACCTGGCCTCGACCGTCTACCACGCAGTGCCGCCGCGGAGCGCCCGCGCGAAGCTCCTGTTGCAGCGGCTCGATCACGCGGCGATCTACCTGCTGATCGCCGGCACCTACACACCCTTCACGTTGCTCGCGCTCTCCGGCACCACCGGGATCGGCCTGCTGGCCGTCGTGTGGGCGCTCGCGATGATCGGCCTCGTCCTGACGATGACGCCCTTCGGACGCCGCGCGCGAACGGCAACGGACGTCGCGGGCGCGCGCGCGCCGGAGACGAGGTCGAAGGTTCCGCGCCGCTGGTACGAGCGCGTCTCGCTCGGGCTCTACCTCGCGATGGGCTGGATCGGTGTCGTCGCCGCGAAGCAGTTCGTGGAAGCGCTGCCGTGGACCGCGCTGGCGTTGCTCCTGGCGGGCGGGCTCTCGTACACCGTCGGGGTCGTGTTCTACGCGCGTGCCCGCAAGTGGTCGCACGCGGTGTGGCACGGCTTCGTGCTCGCCGGCAGCGGCCTGCACTTCTTCGCGTTGCTGTCCGCCGTCGCAAGGTGACCGGGGGGCGAGCCAACTGGGCGTAGACTGACGTCCGTCGCGATGGCGGACGCGCTCGGGATCCTGCGTGGGGACGGCACCTGCGCAGCGGACGTCGTCGCCGACGCGTTGGCGGCTTCCGACGCGCAGGCTGCGGAGATCCTCCGCGCGCAAGCCGCGTGGCTGCGTGACGGCACCGGCGCCTCGCGCGCTCGCGCGACCGCGCTCGTCGCGGCGATCACCGATCCGAAGAACCTCCCGGCGTGGCGGTCGCAGATCTGGATGGGCGGTCTGTTCGACCATCGACTCACGCTCCTTCCGGCAGGCGACGGGCTCGAGGCGTGGCTCTACGACGACGACATCGCGACGCTGGGTGATCTCGCCGACGGCGACGACATCGACGAGCACCCTTGGGCCCGCAACACCGGCGCGGCCGAGGCGCTCGATCGGCTGCTCGCATCGACCGATGCGAAGCGCGTCCGCGCCCTGCGTCTGCTGTCGTTCGAGGGGACGCGTCGATTCGCCGAGACGCTGCGCGCCCGCGGTGCGCTCGATCGCGTGACGCACGTCGAGCTGAGGCTGCAACGCGAGTGCGAGGAGACCTCCCTACCGCGGGTGTTCCCGGCGTTGTCCGGCTTGTGCTGCGCCGCCGCGGACCTGAGGGCGCTGCTAGCCGACGAGAGCGACTCGCTCCGCGCGCTGGTCGTGTGCGGCGAGCTGCGCAGCGTCCAGCAGCTGCTGCGGTCGGCGAAGAAGGCGCCCGGCTTGCGGCATCTCGGAGTGCACTACGCGCGTTGGGACGCCGATCGTCTCGCCACACTCCTGCGCTCGCCGACGATCCGGCGACTCACGAGCCTGGAGCTCTACGACGTCAACGGCGCTGCCGAGTTTCCGTTCGAGGATCTCGTCGCTTCGCAGAGCGCGTGGCGGCACCTGCGCCACCTCGCGTTGCCCGGGCACTGCGTGGTGCGCGATCCGCGCCTCGCAGAGCTGCCGAACGTGACGTTCGTGGGACACGATCGCCGCGAGGTCCTCGCCCTCGACCTCGAGACCCGCGGCTGGGCGCGTAACACGCGGTGAGCCGAGGCCTCTTGGCCGCGGAGCGTGCTCCGGCTAGAACGTAGGGGTGCGCTGGACGACGAAGGCAGCACCGATCCTGACGATCGTAGGCTGTCTCTCGCTCGCACATGCCGGTTGCGGCGGCGCGGGAACGCGCGCGCCGACGAGCGCCGCGACCGACGCGGCGCAGAGCGATCTGTCCGGCTGGCACTACACGATTCGCGTCGATCCGCGGCTGACGCGGCTCGATGCGTCCGTGTGCTTCGACGGCGAGCCGCCGCCCGCGCTCGTGCCCGGCCGGCCCGAGGCGGCGCACCTCGTCCTTCGGGCCGAGCTTCGCGAGGGCAGCGATTCGCGGCGGCTGACGGTCGAGAACGGCCGCATCGATCTGGACGGCGCCGACGAGGACGCGTGCGTCCGCTATCTCGTCGACCTCGACGGCGCGGCGAGCGCGCGCTTCGGGGGAACGATGGCATCCCGGAGCGGCACCGACCTCATGGCCTCGCCGGGGATCTGGCTCTGGCGCCCGCCGCGCATCGCGCCGACCGCACGCGTGCGCGCGCGTTTCGTCTTGCCGCCGGGGATGCGCGTCTCGGTGCCCTGGCCGCGCGAAGGCCGCACCTACCGGCTCGACGAGAGCGCCTTCGCGTTCGTCGCGTACGCCGCGTTCGGCTTCTTCGACGTCGAGCGCATCGACGTCCCCGGCGCGACGCTCGAGGTCGCGCGCCTCGACGGTCCGAGCGCGCTGAGCGCCGAGGGGCTCCGCCGCTGGATCCGCGCCGCGGGGACCGCCGAGGCCTCGCTCTACGGGCGATTCCCGGTGTCGCGCGCGCAGATCGTGGTGCTGCCCACCGGCGCGAGCGACGGCAACGGTCCAGTGCCGTTCGGCATCGTCGGCCGCGGCGGCGGCGCGTCGATCGCCCTGTTGCTGGCTGCGGACGCGACGGACGACGAGGTCGCGACCGACTGGGTGGCCGTCCACGAGATGACGCACCTCGCGATGCCGTACGTGCGCCGCGAGGACGCGTGGCTCTCCGAGGGCGTCGCCACCTACTACCAGGAGGTGCTCCGCGCGCGCGCCGACATGCGTGCTCCCCTCGAAGCGTGGCACGCGCTCGACGAAGGCTTCCGGCGCGGCGCGTCCGACGGCACCGGGCGCGCGCTCGCATCCGAGAGCGAGTCCGTCTTTCGCACGGGCGCGTTCGATCGCGTCTACTGGGGCGGAGCCGCGTTCGCGCTCGCGGCCGACGTGGAGCTGCGCAGTCGCTCGGGACGCCAGGAGTCGCTCGACACGGTGCTCGAGCGATTGAGCCGCTGCTGCCTGTCGCCGACGCGCGAGTGGACCGGGCCCGAGCTGCTCGCGAAGATGGACGAGCTGGCCGGGCACGACGTGTTCCGCCGCCTCGCGCGGCGCACGCTGCGCTCGACGTCGTTTCCGCGCGTCACCGCGACGTACGACCTCTTGCGACTGCGCCGGACGGACGACGGCATCGATCTCGTCGAGGGCTCGGCCGTATCGTCGATCCGGGACGCGATCATGGCGCCGCCGCTCGCGCTGCAGCGCGTGCGCAGCGCAGCGCGTCGATCGCGCCAGGACGCAGCGAGCGACTGGGGTGACCTGTCGCGCGAATCCGAGGAGTGAAGTCCGTCGAAGATCGACTCGGGGGTGGATGAGCGCGCGTGCGGACGAGGGCGCGCGGCTCGCGTACGTGGCCATGCTCGCGCAGACGGCGGCGTCGGCGGGCACCTACCTCGTCGCCAAGCGCGCGCTCGCGGAGCTGTCTCCCCTCGAGGTCGCGGCCTTCCGGTTCCTCGGTGCCGCGCTCGTCTATCTGGCGGTGCTCGCCGCGCTTCGCGCGCCGCTGCTGCCGCCGCGAGGGCAACGCGGCAAGGTCGTGCTGCTCGGGATCATCGGGCTGCCGTTCAACCAGGGGCTCTTCCTCGCGGGGTTGTCGCTCTCGAGCGCCTCGCACGCCGCGATCCTGTACGCGCTCACGCCGGCATGCGTGCTCGTGGCAGAGCGCGTGGTGCTCGGAGCGCGCCTCACGCCCGCGCGTCTCGCAGGCATCGGCATCGCGTTCGCGGGAGTCCTGCTCGTGCTGCTCGGACGGGGCATCGACCTCGCCGGCGGGACGCTCGTCGGCGACGTCTGCCTGCTCGGCGCGGTCGTGGCGTGGGCGGCGTACACGATCGTCATGCGACCGCTCGCACGCGAGCACGGCGGCACGACCACGACGGGATGGGCGATGCTGGCCGGCGCGACCGTCACCGCGCCGGTCACGATCGTCGTGCTCGCGAACGTGGATCGCTTCGCCGGGATCTCGGCGAGCGCGTGGGGAGGGGTCGTCTACCTGATCACGATCACGAGCGTGGTCGCGTATGCGCTCTGGGCGTTCGCGTTGCGTCGACTCTCTGCCGTGCGCGTCGCGGTGTTCACGAACTTGCAGCCCGTCGGCACGGCGTTGCTCGCGTGGCTCGTGCTCGGCGAGCAGGTCGCCTGGCCGACCGTCGTGGGAGGCCTCGGCGTGATCGCGGGCGTGACCCTCGCGCAACGGCAGGCGTGAATTGGCAGACGCGCGACACTCCCGCAGAATGGGCGTGTGAGGCGCATCGGCGGCGTCGGGGTCTGGCTGGTCGGCGTGGCGTTGCTCGGGAGCGGCTGCAGCGTGCTCACGGGGTTCGGCGATCTCGACTTCGACGGGCCGGTCGATCTCGGCGCGCCGGAGGATGCGTCGGAACGCGACCTCGGTCCGCCGCGCGACGCGGGAGGTGATGCCCGCGCGGAGGACGACACGGGCCCGCGCGATGCGGGACGCGAAGCCGGACCGCGCGATGCGGGACGCGACGCCGGACCCATGGACATGGGGCCGCGCGATGCGGGCCCCACGGACGCCGGGCCCGACGTGGGCCCGCCCTGCGAGGACGACACGACGGGCATCGTGGCGATCCGCGAGATCGCGCGTCTGGACGAACCCGGCGATCCCTTCCCCATCGCCGCCTACCGCGTGGAGTACGCGGTGGGCGACGACTTCGTGATGCTCGGCCAGATCTGCGTGCCCGAGACTCCGGGCCGCAAGCCCATCGCGCTCTACGCGCACGGTGGCATGGCGGGCCTGGGGATAGACCAGTGGGGAACCTCGACGGGTCTCCTTGGCCTCGTGCCGAACATCTGCACGTACGTGGCTCAACGGAACGTCATCGCCGTCATGCCGCAGTTCCGCGGCCAGAGCGATCACGTCGGCGCGAGCGACGGC
>JADZFZ010000801.1 GCA_020854145.1 Deltaproteobacteria bacterium
ATCGCCAGCGCGACGTTGGCTCCCGTCGCGAGCCCGAGCGCGGCACCGGCCACGGCCGGCGCCCTCCACCCCATCGCCGCCTGCGCGGTGGCTGCTGCGGAGGCGCCATCGGTGTCGCTCCCGCCCTCCGCCCGCGCGCGGATCTCTGCGATCCATGAAAACGCAAACAAGCAAAGCAGCCCCGCGAGCGTGTACACCTCGACGCGGGTCGCGGGCTCCCACACTGCCGCGTGCATCGACAGACAGACGAACACGATTGCGCCCATCCAGCGGGCCTCTCGTGCGCGCGTGCGACGCGTCATGGCCTCCGCGATCGAGAGCACGGGGAAGGCGGCGAGGGCCGCCGGCACACTCGAAAGAAGCGAAAGAACGAAAAGTGGCTCTCCGGGACCTCGCGTCACGATCCAGCCGAGGAGCGTGTGGAGCGCGTGGCCCGGCGGATGGGCGAGGCCACCTTGGTAGGCGGCGAGCGCCAGCTCCGCGGAGTCGAACGCCGACAAGCTCCTGCTGCACGTCGCAGCGTGCAACGCGAGCACGACCATGGCGCCCACCCATGCGGGCAGGGCGTCGTCGAGGGGAACCCCCAGCGTCGCGATCCGCGCCCTACGCATCGGGTGACGACGGCGGCGCAGCTTCGTCGAGCGCGACTCGGGTCAGCGCACGCGGCAGCGGCAGGAGCGAGACGACGCCACCCGCGATGGCGACCACGAGCGTCGCTCCGAGCAGCAGCAGCGAGGCGGCCGTCGCCGCATCGGCACCCACGCCGAGCTGCGCGGCGAGCGAGACGAAGGCCGCCTCGCGCGCCCCGATGCCGGCGACCGTGAACGGGAAGTAGCTGGCGAGCACGGTGACGGGCACGACGGCGAGCGAGCGCGCGATGGGTAGATCGTGTCCGGAGCTCGACTCGAGCAGCACGTGGCCCGCGTACGCGGCCAGCAGCTGCGTCCCTACGCTGAGCACCACCGCCTGCGCGAAGGCCGCCGGTCGAACCAAGCGCGGAAGCTTCGCGGCGAAGCGGCCGGCGGCACCCGGAAGGCGCGGCGCGAGCCCCGGCAGCACCGAGAGCAACGCCACGCCGGCAAGCGTCGCCACGAGCGCGAGGCTCCCCCAGAGCCGCAGGTCGAGGCCGGGCAACGCGGCGACGGTCGCGGCCACGGACGCCACGAGCGCGAGCCCAGCGAGCCCGAGCACGCGCTCGACGAGCACCACCGTGCCGGCACCCGCCGCGTCGCGCATCGCGCGACCGACGATCCACGCGCGAAGCACGTCTCCGCCCACGTTGCCGGGCAAGAACGTGTTGTAGAAGAGCCCCTGCACGTAGAGCCGGAAGAGCACGAGCACCGACGGCAACGCGCTCGGCTCGGCGCCGTAGGCCGTGGCGAGCACGCGCCATCGGACTGCGCCCACGGCCAGGTTCGCGACCACCAATCCCACCACGATCGCGAACGTGAGCGCCGACGTCGACGCGGCCTGCCGGACCAGCGTGCGCGTATCGACGCGTGCCAGCGTCCACCACAACGCCAGACCGGAGACGGCGATCTTCGCGCCGAGGAACAGCAGACGCCGCCCGCGCGAAGCCTCCGCCCCGCGCCCGACGGAGGCGTCGACCGACGTGCCTGGCGGCTTCTCTCGGTTCGCTCCGCTCGCCACGTCGGGGCGAACGGTCGGGTTCGCCATCACGGCTCCTGCGACGCCTGCTGCAGCACGATGCGCCGCCGCGCGGTCTGCCCCGGATCGATGTGCACCGTGATCGTGCGCGTGACGCCGAGCTCGGGGTTCTGGCAGACGAGCGTGTGGTTCCCCGCCGACAGCTCGTGATTGACGATCGGCGTCTGGCCCACGCGCCGCCCGTCGATCGTCACGTTGCACCACGGCACCGCGCCGAACGTCAGCCTGCCCGGGCCGCTCGGTGCGGGCGTCTCGGGGCGCTCGGGGCGCTCGGGCCGAGTGGGCTCGCGAGGTGTGGCCGGCGTCGTGCCGCCGACCGCGACGCGCTCGGGCGACCGTCGAAGCGACAGCCGCAGCTCCCGCGTCTGCCCGGAATCCAAGCGCAGAACGCGCCGCTCGTCCTCGTGCCCGGGGGCCGTCGCCGCGATGCGCAGCGATCGCTGCGTGGTGCGGAGCTCGCGCGCGTCGGTGCCCTCGAGGGCGGTGCCGTTGATCTCGACGCGCGCGGTCGGAGGCTCCACCGTCAGCAGCAACAGCGCTTCGCCCGGCGCGAGCGGCGCCCTCTCGAGCGGCATGTCGAGCGACTCGACCTGCCCCGGCTGCAAGGTCACCGGCATCAGGCGGTCGGCGTAGCCGTCTCGCACGAGCATGATCTGGTGCGGCACACCGGGTGTGATGCTGTCGAGCGTCGACGGCGTCCGACGCCCGGTGTCGCGGCCGTCGAACAAGATGCGCGCGCCCGACGGCGTGGACGTGACGCGAATGACCGCCAGCGCGCGCGCGCTGGACGCGACGAGCCGCGCGTTGACGGTCGCCTCTCTACGATCGCTCGTGAGGCGCACCTGCTGCGTGGCCGGCTCCATGTTCTCCGCGGTCACGCGCACCGTGTACGTCGCATCGACCGGCAGCCGTTCGAGCCGCGCGGGCGTGCGCTTCCCCGTCGCTTCGCCGTCGAGCCAGACGGCCGCGCCGCGCGGCTCGCTCGTCACGACGATGCTGCCGGGCCCCGTCGCCACGCCGGCGTTGCCCGGAGCGAGGAGCTTCCACCCGAGCAGCGCCAGCCCGATCAGCGCGAGCCCGAGCACGGCGGCGACGATCGCGATCTTCGCGCCGCCTCCGCTCGGCGCGGGCGCGACGGGCACGACGTCCGGAGCGGCGGCGACGGCCGGGATGTTCGTGAGCGACTGGCTCCCGCTCGGAGGCGAGTAGACGACCTCCGGCTCGGTGAGCTCGAGCTCGTCGGCGAGCCGCTTGCCCTCCTGCAGGGCCTGGTCCTGCGAGACCAGGTGCTCCTCGAAGATGGAGCGCATGAACGACCCGAGCGCGAGCGACGAGGCCGCCACGCGGTGGTCGCGGATGAACGCTTCGAGGTCGCGCTGCAGCTCTCCCGCCGTCTGGTATCGCTTCTCGCGATCCTTCTCGAGCGTCTTGCGGATGATCGCGTCGAGCGTCTCGGGGATCGACGGCCGCGCCTGCCTCGGCGTCGGATACGTCGATTCCACGATCATGCGCAACGTCTCGAACTCGTTCGGGCCACGGAACAGGCGCTTGCCCGTCGTCAGCTCGAAGAGCAGCACGCCCGCGCTGAAGATGTCGCTCCGCCCGTCGAGCGGGTCGCCCTTGGCCTGCTCGGGCGACATGTAGGGGATCTTGCCGCGCAGCTTGCCCTGCTCGGTCGCCTCCATGCCGCTGCGTCCCGCGACCGCGATGCCGAAGTCGACGATCTTGATGTCACCGGTGAAGGTGACGAGCACGTTCTGCGGCGAGACGTCGCGGTGCACGATCTCCAGCGGTTGACCGCTCAGGTCGCGCCGCGCGTGCGCGTAGTCGAGACCCGCCGCGAGGCCCATCACGATGGAGACGGCGTGCTCCATCGCGAAGGACGTGTGCCCCTTGACCTTCATCTGCCGCACGATCGAGCGCAGGTCCTCGCCGTGCACGTACTCCATCGCGATGAAGTAGCTGCCGTTGGCCTCGCCGACGTCGAAGATCTGCGCGATGTTCGGGTGGTTGAGCGTCGCCGCGATGCGCGCCTCGCGCAGCAGCATCTGGATGAACGTCGTGTCCTGCGCGACGTGCGGCAGGATCCGTTTGACGACGACGACCTTCTCGAAGCCCGCGACCGACCGCTGGATGGCGAGGAAGAGCTCGGCCATCCCTCCCGTGGCCAGCTTGCGGAAGAGGATGTACTTGCCGAGCCGACGCGGCAGCGGCTCGTCGGCGATGGGCGGCATCTCCTGCGGGTGGGCCCCCGCCGGTTCGATGCCCGACGCCTCCCCGCTGCTCGTCGAAAGCGGCGGGACCGGCGTGACGACTTTCGGCTCGGCCACCTGTTCCTCGGAACGGCGTCAGTATGCCACGCCGGCTCGGGTGCCCGTCAAACGCGCGATCCCGCCTTGTCGCGCTCCTGCTCCAGGAAACGCCGCACCCCGTCGCTGACTGCCATCAGGTTCGGGGTGATCTTCTTGAGCAGGAACTCCTCGACGGCTGCTGCGACGCGGCCCGAGATCAGTCGAGGCACCGGGATCTTCTTCGGATCGATGGAGATCTCGCCGCGGATCTCGAACCGCACGCCGTCGGGACCCGTCTCGACGAGCCTGTTGATCCCCCCGCAGCGGACGGCTTCCGTGAACGCGTGGGTCTCGGTCTTCCACTCGACGGAGAAGTCGGCGTCGCGCCACGTCGCGATGTCGGTCCACGACATCATCGACTCGCTCAGGAACGCCCGCGCCGCCGCGGGAATGTCGCCCCCGCCGTGCCACACGTTCACGAGGTGGACCACCCCAGGCTCCTCGCGGCGCGATTTGACCTCGATCGCGCGGATGTTCGGCAGGAACGGGACGAGATCCGGGAGCTTGTCTCGGTACGTCCGGTAGACGAGCTCCCGCGGGAACGGGATGTTCGCATCGGCACGCAGCTCTGTCATGGGGCCGACCATAGCAGGGCTGGGATAGTCTTCTGCCTCGATGCAGAGACAACGTGCCCACGAGGTCCGGGTTTCAACTCCCCTGCGGGGGGCGGGACCGATCTCGCCTTCCGAGCGTCCCACGCTCCACAACCGGAGCGCCCTGGTCGGAAGGCGAATCCCGCCGTCGCGGTCGCGAGGCGCGGCCAGCGCGATCGCCATCGTCGCGTCGATGCTCGTGGCGTGCGGCGACGACGACTCGCCGTTCATGTTCGAGGACACCGGCCCGCCGCCCAGCCCCGAGGCCGGAACCGATGGGTTCCGCCGATGCACCGAGGGCGAGCACGACTGCGGCGGCAACGACTATCGCGTCTGCCGCGACGGTGCGTTCGTGCTCGAGCAGGACTGCGAGGCCGCGTGCGACGTCATGCGCGGCTGCGTGTCGTGCATCCCCGGCAGCACGCGGTGCGACGCCACGGGCAACATCGAGCGCTGCATCGACGACGGCTCGGGCTACGAGCCCTCCGACACCTGCGACGCGTCGATGGGCCTGACGTGCGTCGCCGGCATCTGCGCCGACGCGTGCGCCGAGGCCACCAGCGAGCGGAGCAACGTCGGCTGCGTCTACTACCCCGTCGACCTCGACAACGGCGTGGACCTGCTCACCAACGCGCGCGACGCGCAGTACGCCATCGCCATCGCGAACCCGGGCTTCGCGCAGGCGCACATCGTCATCGAGCAGAACGATGCGCTGCCGGACGAGCCGCCGCGCATCACGATGGTCGATCAGCTCGATCTCGCCGGTGGCTCGCTCCAGGTGATCCCGCTCCCCGCGCGCGAGCTCGACGGATCGACCGACGGCCTCCTCGACGACGGCCCGCAGACGACGCACACGGCGCGCGCCTATCGCCTGCGCTCGAACCTTCCGGTCGTCGTCTACCAGTTCAACCCGATCGGGCAGGTCTTCCTGAACGACGCGTCGCTCCTTCTGCCGACGAGCGGCATCGACACGCGCTACCAGGTCATCGGCTACCCGACCTCGCGCACCATCGACGTCCCCGCTCTGAGCGCGCCCGCGACGCACGGCTACGTCACCATCGTCGGCACGCAGGACGGAACGCGCGTCACCGTCGTGCCCACGCACGCGACGTTGCCGGGCGTCGTCGAGGGCAGCGACGCGACCGTGCCCGCCGCGGCCGCGGGCGAGCCCATCGAGGTCATCCTCGACGAGATGGACGTGCTCAACCTCGCCACCACCGAGGGCACGGGCGCGACCGGCGACCTCACGGGCACCCTCGTCGACTCCGACCGTCCGGTCGTCGTCTACAGCGGCACGGACGGCGCGTCCCCCATCCCTGCCGACTACATGGGCGAGGAGACCTGCTGCGTCGATCACCTCGAGGAGCAGCTCCTTCCCGCTTCTGCGTGGGGCAAGGTCTTCGTCGCCGCGCACTCGCCCTACCGCACCTCGGACCGGAGCGAGCCCGACATCTGGCGATTCACCTCCACGCTCGGCACCACGCTCACCACTTCGCTCGGCGGCTCCGATCGCACGATCGTCATTCCCGCGGGCGGCTTCCACGAGCTCGCGACGCGCGAGAGCTTCACCGTCAGCGCGACCGAGCCCGTGCAGATCGGCCAGCTGCTCGTCGTGCAGGCCGTCGGCGGCGGCCAGGGAGACGGCTCGCTCCTCATCCTCCCCGCCATCGAGCAATACCGCGAGACCTACACCTTCGCGACGGGCGAGGACTTCCAGCAGAATCGAATCACCATCATCGCCCGCCAGGACGATCGAATCCTCGTCGACGGGATGGACTCCTCCACCGAGTGCGAGCCTCGCGACCCGGTCGGCACTCTCGACGGCGTCACGTGGACCGTCCTGCACTGCGACGTCGGCTTCGGCGTCCACAACGTCACCTGCGAGCAGCCCTGCGGCGTCAACGTCTACGGCTACCACCCCGCCGGCAGCTACTCCTACTCCGCCGGCTCCGAGATCGAACGCATCTTCCTCTTCTGACCGGGGACAGGATCGACGTGTACAACGTCTTGGAATCACGTCGCTTCCAGACGAGCATTTCCAATCCGTCAGCGGGCCGATCGGACGACCTGAATCAGAAGAGCCCGATCGAGAAATGCAGCGCTCCGAAGCCTTCGCCCAGCTCGCGGCGGCGCAATAGATTGATGCCGTAATCGAGCGCGATGAATCCGGCCGGAGTTGCGAATCGCGCACCCAGGCCGCCGGTCGGGCGCAGATCGAACGGCGCGAACGCATCCGTGTTGACCCACAGATTTCCGGCTTCCAGGAACAGCCCGGCGTGCAGAAACCCCGTCAGCGGAACACGGAGCTCCGTGCGACCGAGCAGGTACGTGTCGCCACCGCGCAGCACGCTGTCCGGATCGAGCTCGCCTTCCGATGCCGCGATCTCGTCCGCGATGTCCTGCGGGATGAGCTCGTCCTGCTGGAATCCCCGGAGACTGTCCACGCCTCCCAGGAAGAACAGGCGATTCGGGTACGTCCGCGACCGCTGCTGCAGATGGAAGATCCGGCCGATTCGCAGCTGAGCCGCCAGCACGATCCCACGGCCGAGCGGCAAGTAGCCCGACGTCGAGAGACCGAGCTTGAAGAAGTCCGAGAAGAACTCCGGGTCGCCTTCGTCGGCTGGCGCCGTCGCGACGCTCCGTACCCATTCGAGCGACGCGCTCGCGAACAGGCCGCGCGTCGGGGTGAAGGCATTGTCGCGTAAGTCCAGCGATACGCTGGGTCGCACGCTGGTAATCGTGCTTTCGCCTTCCGGCACCAGCAACAATCGGCGAATGCGCGAGTCCATCGTCATCTGTAGGTACTCGGCGAGGCTCTGGGACTCGAAGAAGCCGATGGTGTTGTTCTCGAGGCTCACCGCCATCTGCAGGAACAATCGCTTGAGCAGCGTGCTCGACAGCGTCAGCACCACTGCGTTCTTGTCGAAGCCGAAGTCCCTCTCGTTCTCGCGCAAGTGCACGAAGTCGAGGGCGGTGCGCAAATATCCGATTGCCGGCATGTGCGGCAGGAGAAGGCCGACGGTGAGCTGACGCTCGAGCTGATTGCCCACGGTCAGACGACGGAATCGTTGCTCCACCGTCTCGTCGGCGAAATAGACCTGATAGCCGAGCTGTCCCCGCAACCGCAGCGACAGCGCGTACCCGAACAGATTGCGGTACCCGTACTCGATGCTGCCCCGAAGACCCTCGCCGGTGGCGAAGCCGAAGGTGGTGTCGAGGTACTGGAGCGGGCGCTCGGTCACCTGGACGAGCACGGGTTTCACGCGTTCCGGCAGGTCCGGGTCCGAGGGGCCGACCGTCACGCCGATGAAGACGCCGAGCTCCAGCAATCGCTCCTGGCTCTCGCGCGCCAGTGCGGGCCGATACAGCCCCCCTGGCCGCAATCGAAGCCGCTCGCGGATGAGCGCGTGGCTCGTTCGCTCCGCTCCCCGCACGATCACGCGTCCCACGCGCACGCGGTAGCCCTCCACGACCTCGAACGAGACGGTCGCGCGCGTGCGATCGTCGGAGAACCGCAATCGCGGATCCACGCGCACGAACAGGTACCCCCGATCCTGGTAGAGGTCCTGGATCCGGATCCGCGCTTCCTCGAGCGCGCGATACGACAATGGAGTTCCGCGCGACAGTCCCGTGGTCTCCAGAATCTCGTGCGTCAGCACGTGCTCGTTGCGCTCGACGGTCACGTCGTAGAGCGTCGTGCGCGGCCCGGGCGTCACCGGGATCTCGATGTCGATCTCGGTGGGCGAACGCTCGACGACGCGGGCCGGTCCCACCGTGGCCGCGAGGTAACCCTCCGCGCGAAACAGTTCCTGGAGGTGGCGCAGCGCCTCGCGGTACGTCGGCACGTAATAGACGTCTCGTGGACGCACCACCAATGGCCGCGCCACTGCGGTGGTCGGGGCGCGGCCGTAGCTGCCGCCGAGCCCGAGCGCGTCCACCACGTTGACGTCGACCGGCTGGAAGAGGTCGCCTCCCGGCAGATCCTCCTCGAGGTAGCTGTAGATTTGCTCCCGCAACAGGTCGGGCTCGTAATGCACCGCGCCCGGGAACCGAATCGCCCTCACGCGAACCTGCGGACCGAGCACGAGCGCCACGACGAGCTCCGCCGACCGCTCCGTCAACGGACGGCGCCGAATGGCGACCTGCGCGCGCAGGAACCCATGGCGTTGCGCAGCCTCGCGCACGCGTTGCTCGGCGGTTCGCCGGGCCGCCTCACCGACGAGCTGCTCCTCGCTGGTGCCCAACGCCTGCTCGACCACGTCGCGAGGCAACGGCGCGTAGCCACGCAGCACCGTCCGGAATCGCGGCCCGGGCGCAATCGGTACCGTCACGACGATTCCGGGCGCACCGAACGCGATTCGGCGGTCGCCTACCTGGGCCTCCAGGAATCCGCGACGCCGCAGCCGCGTCTCCAGCCTCCGTTGCGCGTCCCGGAGCGCGACGTGATCCAGGATGTCTCCGGCCTCGACGTCGTAGAGGTCGTCGAGGTCCACCTCGTCGGGCAGCCACACGGGCGTCTCGAACAGCAGCTCCGCGATTCGCGCGGGCGGGCCCTCTTCGATCTCGATTCGCAGCACGACCCGCGTCGGATCGTCGGTCTCGCGCACGCCCACGTCCGCGCGCGCCGCGCCGTACCCACGTTCCGCGTACGCCCGCTCGAGCGCGTCGCGGATCGCGAGCAGCCCGTCTCGGCGGATCTCGCCTCCTGTCTCGACTCCAATCACCCGCCGGATCTGCTCGTCGTCGAGCAGGCGATTGCCGGCGACGTCGATGCGCGATGCGATCAACCTCGGTGTGCCGCCGACCGTCAGCACGAGCCGCCCGTCGACCCACCGCGTGGAGACCTCCACCTCGACCAGGCGGCCCGTCTCCAGCAGACGCGTGATGACGCCCCGCACGAGCGCGCGTCCCAGGCGCGCCCCGGAGCGAACTCCAATCTCCTCGGGACGCAACACGCCCACCAGCTCGGGCCGCAGCTCGACGCCTTCGATGGGCCGGCCCGCTTGCTCGGGAGGCACCTCTGCCCGCGCCACCGCGCACATCCACAGCGCGAGCAGGAGCTCGATCACGCCACGGAGCATACCTCCCACCCGACGCAGCGAAGCTTTCCGTCTGCGCGCGGAGCCCGAGCGCGCATCGCCCGGGCCCGGAGCCGGCGTGCGCGCCCGGACCACGACGCGTCCAGCCGCTTTCGGGGGAATGCCTCGACTCCCGCGGCTGTTGGCGCGACACCGACGTCGGAGGGACCGCCATGATCCGCCGTGAGCTCGCGGCCGTCTGTCGCGACTACTTGCCCCTCGTGCTGCTCTCTGCGGCTGCCATCGGGCTCGAGCTCGGTCGCCGTCACTTCGATCGCGCGCCGGTGTACTCGTTTCTCGTCTTCAACCTGCAGCTCGCCTGGATTCCCGCGGTCCTCTCCGTGGCGGCGCGTCTGCTCTCGGCGCGGTGGCCGCGAGCCCCGTGGATCGTGCTCGGCCTCCTCGCCCTCCCGTGGCTCGCGTTCTTCCCGAACGCGCCGTATCTCGTGACCGACCTGGTGAACCTGAAGTGGGACAATGGCGCGCCCCGTTGGTACGAGGTCGCGCTTCTGTCGTCGTTCGGCTGGGCGGGGCTCTTCGTCGGATTCGCGTCGCTCCGCGACATGCACGACCTGGTCGGTCGCCGCGCCGGCCCGGCGCGCTCCCGAATCGTCGGCTGGTCTTTCGCAATCGCGGTCTTGCTGCTCTCGGCATTCGGCATCTATCTCGGGCGCGAGCTCCGCTGGAACAGCTGGGACATCCTGGCCGATCCGGCTGCGTTGCTCGCAGATCTGCTCGAGCACGTGCGCCGACCGCATGCCCATCCGCGTGCGTGGGCGATGACCGTCGTGTTCGGCACTCTGCTCGTGGCGGCGTATCTCGCATATCGCCGGCCGGGGACGCGCGATCAGGCTGGTTCGCCCGATTCGCCTCCGGCCGTCGATCCGACTGCGCCGGCGGTCGATAGGGCCTCCATGGTCTCGCCCGCCGACGGCCGCACCACGCCGCGCTCCGTCACGATGGCCGCCACCCACTTGGCAGGGGTCACGTCGAAAGCCGGATGACGCGCGCGCACGCCCGAGGGCACGAGCTGGATGTCGCCGATCCGCGTGACCTCCGATTCGCTCCGCTGCTCGATCGGGATCTCGGCTCCCGTCGGCGTCGACAGGTCGACTGTGCTCCAGGGCGCCGCGACGACGAACGGGACTCCGTGCACGCCAGCGAGCACTGCGACCCCGTAGGTCCCGATCTTGTTCGCGACGTCGCCATTGCGCGCGATGCGATCGCTGCCGACGACCACACAGCCAATCTCGCCGCGCGCGAAGAGATGCCCTGCCATGTTGTCGGTGATCACCTCGACGTCGATGCCGTCTGCCGCCAGCTCCCAGGCCGTCAGACGCGCACCCTGCAGATACGGCCGCGTCTCGTCGGCGAGCACGTGGACCGCGCGGCCCGCCTCGCGAATCGCGCGGATCACCCCGAGCGCAGTCCCGTATCCTCCCGTCGCGAGCGCGCCCGCATTGCAGTGCGTCAGCACGCGTCTGCCGTCGTCGGGCACGAGCGCGGCGCCCAGCTTCCCGATCGTCCGGCACGCGGCGACGTCCTCGCGGTGAATCGATTCGGCCTCCGCGATCAGCGCTGCCGCGCGCTCGTCGGGGTGCATTCGCGCCACCTCGGCGGCCCGCCGCGCCATCCGCGCGATCGCCCACGCGAGATTCACCGCCGTGGGCCGCGTCCGTCCGAGCACCCGACCCGCGGCGCCCATCGCCACGAGGAACATCGCGGGCTCGCCTCGCTCCGCGCGCGCGCATTGCGCCATCGCGTACGCTGCGGTGATGCCGATGGCCGGCGCACCGCGCACGACCATGTCGCGAATCGCCTCGGCCACGCCGTCGGGCGTGTCGTACGCGAAGTAGACCTCGCGTGCCGGCAGCGCCCGTTGATCGAGGAGGATCACCTCGCCGGTCGCGGGCTCCATCTCCACGGCGAACCAGGGCGCACCCGACAAAGGGGCGCGCGACAACGTCGGGCGGCTCTCGAGGATTCGCGGCATCGGACGGGTCAGCTCTCGAGGTGACCGCCGATTCGCATCGCCTCGCGCGCGCGAATCTCCTCGGCCACGGTCTCGAAGTCCTCCGCCGCCCCGAGCTTGTCCCCTTCGAGGTAGAGCCTCAGGCCGGCGATGGCCGTCAGCACCATCGACACGTTGAGCCCGCGCTCGGCCAGGTCGGCGCCCACGCCGCTCTCTTTCAGGAGCCGGTCGAGCGCGTCGAGCTGCTTGTCGAGGCGCTCCCTGCTCGTCGGCTGCGGATGCTCCGGATGATTCGGTTTGTCGTCGCTCACGAAGCATTGCCTCCGAACATCTCGTCGAGGATTCGATTCACCACGGCCGGATTGGCCTGGCCGGACGTCTCTCTCATCACCGCGCCGACGAAGAACCCGCGGACACCGCTCTTGCCGGCGCGGAGCTTGGCAGCCTGCGCTTCGTTGCCCGCGACGACCTTCTCCAGGATCGCGCGCAACGCCGATTCGTCGCTCTCCTGCCGGAGCCCGAGCGCAGCCACGACGGCCTCCGCTCCCCGTCCGGACGATTCCATCTCCGCCAGGACGTCGTTCGCCTGTCGATTGCTGATCGTACCTCGCGCCACCAACGCCACCAATCGTGCAATCTCCCGCGGAGGCACGACCAGATCGTGCGCAATCGAGGCCAATCGATTCACCTCGCCCGACAGGAGCGGCTTCATGAGATCCCGCTTGAGCAGCGATTGCACGAAGTTGGCGACCGTTTTCGGTGCGACCCCGAGCAGACTGCCTTCGCCTGCCGCGGCCTCGAAGAACACCGCAATCCCCGGGTGCGAGGTCAACACCTCTGCGTCGTAGGTCGTCAGCCCGAGCTCGGTCGCGTAGCGTGCGCGTTTGTCGGCGGGAAGCTCCGGCATCGCGGAACGGACGCGCTCGACCCACGCGGGCGCGACGTGCAGAGGCGGCAGATCGGGATCGGGGAAATACCGATAGTCCTGCGCCTCCTCTTTGCCGCGCAGCGGGACGGTCTTTCCGAGCGCCTCGCTCCAGTGGAGCGTCTCCTGGCGAATCGTGCCGCCCGCGGCGACCACCGCAGCCTGCCGGGCAATCTCGTGCTCGAGCGCTTTGCGCACGAACCGGAACGAGTTGATGTTCTTCACCTCGCAGCGAGTCCCGAGCACGTCGCTGCCCCGTGGTCGGACCGACACGTTGGCGTCGCAGCGGAAGCTGCCCTCCTCGAGGTTGCCGTCGTTGACGCCCACGAACATCAGCACCTCGCGAAGTCGCACGAGGTACTCCTCTGCTTGCGCGGCGGAGCGGAGATCGGGGTCGCCCACGATCTCGATCAGCGGCACGCCCGCACGATTGAAGTCGACGAGCGTGGCGTCTCCGTAGGTACCGTGGACGTTCTTGCCCGCGTCCTCCTCGACGTGGATCCGTCGAATCCGCGCGACGACCGTCTCGCCGTCGACCGCCAGCGACAACGTCCCGTGCTCGCTCAGCGGCAGCTCGTACTGCGAGATCTGGTACCCCTTGGCGAGATCCGGGTAGAAATAGCCTTTTCGCGCGAATCGACTGTGTTCGCGGACCGTGCACCCGAGCGCGAGCGCGGCGCGGATCGCGAGCTCGATGGCGCCGCGATTGGGTACCGGCAACGCCCCCGGCAGGCCGATGCACACGGGACAGACGTGCGTATTGGGTGGAGCGCCGTATCGCGTGCTGCAGGGGCAGAACAGCTTCGAGCGCGTCAGGAGCTGCGCGTGCACCTCGAGACCGATGACGGCTTCCCAGCCGGAAGACATGGCGGGCTCATACTATCGTCGGCCCATGAAGGCCATCCACGTCGCCGAGGATCACTCCCTCCACTGGCTAGACGTCGAGCGGGTCGGCCCCGCACCCGACGAGGTGCTGCTGCGCGTGCGTGCGGCGGGCGTCAATCGTCTCGACCTGATGCAGCGTGCGGGCACCTACCCGGTGCCCCGAGGCGAGAGCCAGGTGCTCGGTGTGGAGGCCGCAGGCGAGATCGTGGCCGTCGGCGCCGCCGTGACCGAGTGGTCCGTCGGCGACGACGCGTGCGCTCTGCTTGGCGGCGGCGGTTATGCGACGCACGTGACGGTGCCGGCGGACATGTTGTTGCCGATCCCGCGCGGCGTCTCGATGGAAGAAGCCGCGAGCCTCCCGGAAGCCTATTACACGGCGTACGTGAACCTCGTGCTCGAGGCCGGGCTCCGCCGCCGCGAGAACGTGCTCGTCCATGCGGGGGGCTCGGGCGTCGGCACCGCGATCGTGCAGCTCGTCCGTGCGTTCGGCGCGCACGCGTACGCAACCGCCAGCGCGTCGAAGCTCGATCGGATCCTCACGCTCGGCGCGCTCGGTGTGCACGATCGCGCCAAAGGCGAGTTCGTCTCGTGGGCGCTCGAAGCGACTCAGACGCGCGGCATGGACGTCATCATCGACCCCGTCGGCGGAGCGTACGTGCACGCCGACGTCCGAGCGCTCGCGCCCGGCGGACGACTGGTCCTCATCGGGCTGCTCGGTGGCACCACGGGTGAGCTGCCGCTCGCGAGCGTCCTGCGCAATCGGCTGCACATCATCGGCTCCGTGCTCCGGTCGAGGCCGCGCGAAGAGAAGGTCGCGATCACGCGCGAGATCCGGCAGCACGTGTGGCCGCTCTTCGACAGCGGCGCCCTGCGTCCCGTGCTCGAGGCCATCTTCCCGATCGAGCAGGCCGCCGAGGCGCACGAGCGCCTTCGCGCGGGGCACACGTTCGGCAAGCTGGTGCTGGAAGTGCCCTGAGCGAGCCCCGACTCACGATCGGTATCGGAGCGACCCTGCGCGCCGAGGACGCTACGCGGGGCTCGGCTTGCCCGGGAGCTCGCCGCTCGGGTGGGGACGGAACGTCAGACGGAACGTCGTGCCGGCTCCCGGCGCGGTCTTGAGCGATACGCGTCCTCCGTGTCGCTCCATGCACGCGTACACCATCGGCAGCCCGAGGCCCGTGCCTTGTTCGCCCTTGGTCGTGAAGAAGGGCTCGAAGATGTGCTTCTCCACGTCCGGGGTGATGCCCGGACCGTCGTCCTCGATCTCGACCCAGACGCCGTCGGAGTCGCTCCCGCTGCGCACCGTGATGTTGCCGCTCGAGGGGATCGCGTCGACGGAGTTGACCAAGAGGTTGACCAAGGCGCTGACGATCTCGTTCGCACGTCCCACGACGGGCGGCGGGTGGGTCAGCTCCTCGTGGACGTGGCTCACCCTCCCGCACGACGTCATGCGCGCCCGCGCCAGGGTCAGCGCTTCGCGAGCCATCTGGTCGAGATCGACGCGTTCCTCGGGGCTCACGCGGTCTTCTCGGCCGTACTCGCGCAACCGGTCCACCGTCTCGATGCCCCGACGTGCGACCTCGCGCGCCGCCGACACCGCCTCCTTCGCGCTCTCCGACTTCCCTCTGTCGAGCGCGCGCTCGGCTACGTGCAGGTTCAGCACGAGCGGTTGGAGGATGTTCTTGAGGTCGTGCGCGACGCCGGCGGCCATCTGTCCGAGCGCGCGCAGCTTCATGCTCTGCGCGAGGGCTGCCTCGGACGCTCTCAGCTTGCGGCGGGTCGCCGCGTCCTCGAGCTCTCGCCTCACGGCAGGTGCCAATCGCGTGAGGTTGTCCTTGAGCACGAAGTCGTGGGCACCGGCGCGCATGCACGCGACCGCTTTCTCCTCGCCCACCATCCCGGACACGATGATGAAGGGGACGTCGAGGCCCTGCTCGCGCAGGATGGCGAGCGCCCCGAGCGGATCGAGCTTGGGCATCGAGTAGTCGCAGACGATGACGTCCCACGTGCGATCGGCCACCGCTGCGAGCAGCGATTCGCGCGAGTCGACGCGCGCGTGCTCGATCGCGAAACCCTCCCGCTTGAGATGACGCACCAGCAGTTCCGCATCCTCGGGCGAGTCGTCGATCACGAGCAGTCGAAGATGCGAGTCCAGAGTTGCCCCCGAGAATCGAGGGATACCTCAGGCGCTCGCGCATCGGAAGCACGGAATCGTCGGCGTCAGCGCGGTGGGCTCGAATTGCGGTGACCGAGCCAGGATCGCCCGAGCTCGCGCGCCGCCCTCACGAGGTCGCGATAGTCGACCGGCTTCGATACGAACGCGTTCGCACCGATCTCGTAGCTCCGCGCGCGGTCGAGCTCGTCATGCGACGACGACAGGACGACCACCGGGATTGCGCGCATGCGGTCGTCCTGCCGCATGCGGCGCAAGACCTCCAGCCCGGCGACCCGCGGAAGATCGAGATCGAGCAGCACGAGCCGCGGGCCTCGACCGCTCGCGGCGTCGCTCGCCAGGTACTCGAGCGCCTCGGCTCCGTCGTGCGCGACCGCGATGTGCTCCACGTGGCTGGCGCGCAGCGCTCGCAGCGTGAGGGCGAGGTCGAGCGGGTCGTCCTCCACGACGAGCACCTCGGCGTACGGGGTCACGGATGGACGGTGGTTGCTCGAAGCGGGCCAGACGCTCCCGTCGTGGCGGGCTCGGCTCGCCGCCGCAGCCATCGGGACGGAGTGCGCATTCGGTGCACTGCCGACGTGCACGCCGTGCATGCCGCTGGAGCGTTGCTCGCGACGGGGACACCGTACTACTAACCCTCGAGATCCTCGTGGGAACCCCCCTCCACATCCTGCATCTCGAGGACGACCCTTCGGATGCAGCGCTGTTGCAGCGAACGCTCGGCCGGGCGGGCTTCGACGTCCACGCGACCGTCTGCAGGTCGCGCGCGGAGCTCGAGACCGCGCTCGGCGCGCCCGAGCTGCAGCTCGTCGTCTCGGACGGCGGCGTGTTCGACGTCACGGGTCGGGCGGCGCTCGAGCTCGTGCGCGCCAGGCGGCCGGAGCTGCCGTTTCTCTTCCTGTTCGGCACCGTGGACGCCGACGACGCGCTCGCGCACCTCGCGGCCGGCGCGCTCGATTGTGTCTCCAAGGACCAGATGTGGCGCGTGGTCATGCACGCGCGTGGGATCGTGGCGAGCGTCGAGCAGCCTGCGGAGCACGAGCGCGACGACCGCGACGCAGTGCTGCTCGATCTGCTCGCCCAGATGTCTTCGATCACGGACTTGCAGGCGCTGATCCGCATCGTGCGCGAGGGAGCGCGCCGATTGGTCGACGCGGACACCGCGACGCTCATCCTGCGCGACGGCGACGACGTTCTCTACACCGACGAGCGATCGACGGGCCCCATCGCGGCTGGGTTCCGCACGCCGCTGCAGGGTTCGATCTCGGGAACCGCGATCCTCGGAGGCAAGCCCGTCCTCGTCGGCGATCTCTCGAAGTCGGCGCAGGCTTCGAAGCAGCTCGCGGGCAAGATGGAGCATCTCGGCGTCGCAGCGTTCCCGGTGGGTCGCCCCGTCCCGTTCGGCGCGATGGTCGTCGTCTGGGTACACCGGTACGAGCCGTCCGCGCGCGAGCAGGGGGTCCTCGTGGCGCTCGCGGACGCGACCGCCATCGTGCTGTCCGCCATCCTCGCGCGGCAGTCGCTCGAGAAGCGGATGCGCGAACGCTCGGTCGCGCTCGAAGCCGCCAACCGCGAGCTCGAGGCGTTCTCGTACTCGGTCTCGCACGACCTCCGCGCTCCGCTGCGGCACATCAGCGGGTATCTCGAGGCGCTGGTCGAGGACGCGGGCGACGCGCTGCCCGCGCACGTCGGCGGCCACGTCGCGCAGATGCGGTCCGCCATCAAGCGGATGGATGGCCTCATCAACGACCTGCTGTCGCTCGCTCGCGTCGCACGCGCCGAGATGCGCGGCAAGCGCGTGGACCTGAGCGAGCTCGCGGCCCGCGTCGGCGAGCGTCTCAGAGCCGCGGCGCCGGATCGTGAGATCGAGCTGAGGATCGAGCCGGGCGTCGCCGTCTACGGCGACGAGGGGCTCCTGCAGATCGCGATCGAGAATCTCCTCGGCAACGCGTGGAAGTACACCAGCCGCAAGCCGAAGGCCCTCGTCGAGGTCGGTCGCGCGCCGGCGGCCGACGCGTCCAGCGGCGATACCGTGGTCTTCGTCCGCGACGACGGTGCGGGGTTCGATCCCGCCCTCGCTGGTCGCCTCTTCCGACCGTTCCAGCGATTGCACGCTCCCGACGAGTTCCCGGGAACGGGAATCGGTCTGGCCACCGTGCAACGAATCGTCGCCAAGCACGGCGGTCGCATCTGGGCCGAGGGGCGGCCAGACGAAGGCGCCACCTTCTATCTGGCGCTGCCTGCGGGTTGAGTCGCGCGTAGCCGGCGAGACGAGCTCCGCGCGTCGCATGCGCCGTCCCATGCGACGGCACGCGTGCAGACTTTCAGCTCTCCATCAACGTCTCGCCCAGCCTCGACTCGATGCGCGCGATCTCGGTCTCGGCGTCGAGCACGAAGGCGTCGTCCGGTGAGCCGAGCTCGACGGCCCTGCGATAGTCGTCGGTAGCACCGTCGAGGTCGCCGGCGGCTTCGCGCGCGCGCGCCCGATGACAGTGGATGGAGGCAGGCGCCGGCGTGCGCTCGATGGCCTCGGTGTAGTCGAC
Organism: Deltaproteobacteria bacterium; assembly: GCA_020854145.1. Classification (GTDB taxonomy): domain Bacteria; phylum Myxococcota_A; class Polyangia; order Polyangiales; family JADZFZ01; genus JADZFZ01. The sequence goes on from JADZFZ010000801.1 coordinate 18,189, forward strand.
GATGGCGCCTGCCAGGTCGCCCGCGTGCCATCGCATGTGCGCGCGACCGAGGAACATCTCCGCGTGGCCGCCGGTGGCCTCGATCGCCTCGGTGTAGAAGCCGATCGCCGTCTCCGGGTCGTCGAGGATGGCGAGCACCGAGTCGCGCCCGAACAGCGCGTCTTCCGAGGTCGGGTCCGCCGCCAGCGCAGACTCGAACGCGGCGAGCGCAGCGACGAGGTCACCTCGCTCGAATCGCGAGCGCGCCTGCTCGATCAGCTCGGCGGCGGTCTCCGGTCCCTCCCTCATCGTTCGCCTGAGGATCCTAGTCGCCCAGGCCGCGGGCCGCGAGCTTTCGTACGTTGCGAAACACGCGTCCGCCGCGCGTCACTCGCTCCCGAGCCCCAGCTCGATCTCGAGCCGCACCGCGCGGAGCGCAGCATCGGGCGCGATGGCGTCGAGGGGACGCGCCATGCGTGAAGCCTCCCGATAGTCGGCGATCGCACCGACGACGTCGCCGCAGTGCTCGCGCGCGCGGGCGCGGAACGCAACGTACTCGGCGGCGTTCGGTCTCCGTTGCACCGCGCGCTCGTAATCCGCCAACGCACCGGCGGGGTCCGCCGTGTAGAGGCGAAGGTGACCTCGGCCCACGAGCAGCTCGGGATGGTCGTCCGTTGCAGCCAGAGCGTCCTCGTACATGGCGAGCGCGGTAGCCGGCGCCTCGATGACGGCGAGCAGCGCGGATCTGCCCTGAAGCGCCTGCAAACAGGTCGAGTCCGTCAACAGCGCGTGCTCGTACGCGGCGACGGCAGCCGCCAGGTCGCCCCGCTCGCAACAGTCCCGCGCCGTGGCCACGAGCTCGAGCGCGACCTTCTGCGGGTCCCGCCTGCTCTGTCGAGGCAGGCCATTTCGCGGATCGGGTCGCATGCGCGGTTCCTCCCTGGTGGGCGCCTCGAGCTCGCTCGGGCAGCCCGCCACCGTTGCGCCAACCGCTGCTGCAGCTCACGTGCCGCGCGGAGCCGCGCTTGACGCTGCCCGCGGCCTCGCTAAGAGGCGGGCCTGCCCCGCTCGGCGATGCCGGCGACCAACTGAGGGCGAAACGGGAGACGCAAGCGATGTCTACGAACTACAAGGTTGCTGACCTCAAGCTCGCCGACGCAGGCCGCCTCAAGATCGAATGGGCCGAGTCGCGCATGCCCGTCCTCATGGCGTTGCGCGAACGAGCAAAAGCGGAGCAGCCCCTGCGGGGCATGCGCATCGCGGGTTGCCTCCACGTGACGAAGGAGACCGCCGTCCTCGTGCGGACGCTGCGTGCCGCTGGCGCCGAGGTGAGCTGGTCCGGGTGCAACCCGCTCTCGACCAACGACGAGGTGGCCGCCGCGCTCGCCGCCGAGGGCACGTCGATCTACGCGTGGCACGGCCTCTCGGTCCCGGAGTTCTACTGGTGCATCGAGCGCACGCTCGACTTCAAGCCGACGCTCACGCTCGACGACGGCGCCGACCTCATCTTCACGGTGCACTCCAAGTTCGCGCACATGGCGCCCGACATCATCGGCGGCACCGAGGAGACGACGACCGGCGTGCACCGCCTTCGCGCGATGGCGGCCGACGGCAAGCTCAAGTACCCCGTCTACGCCGTCAACGACAGCGAGACGAAGTGGGACTTCGACAACGTTTACGGGACGGGTCAGTCGTCGCTCGACGGCATCCTCCGCGCGACGTCCATCTTCGTCGCGGGAAAGACCTTCGTGGTCGCGGGCTACGGCCACTGCGGCAGGGGTGTCGCCGCCCGCGCACGTGGCATGGGCGCGAACGTCGTGGTCACGGAGGTCAAGCCGACGGCCGCGCTCAAGGCCGTGCTCGACGGCTTCCGCGTGATGCCGATGGACGAGGCCGCGAAGATCGGCGACATCTTCATCACCGCGACCGGCGTCCGCGACATCATCGTCGGCCGCCACTTCGAGTCGATGAAGGACGGCGCGGTCGTCTGCAACACCGGCCACTACGACGTCGAGATCAACCTCGGCGACCTCGAGAAGCTCGCGAAGGGCAAGCGCGAGATCCGAGCGAGCAACGAGGAGTACCTGCTCCGTGACGGGCGCCGCGTCTACGTGCTCGCGCAGGGTCGCCTCGTGAACCTCGCGGCCGCCGAAGGGCACCCCTCCGAGGTCATGGACATGTCCTTCGCGAACCAGTTCTTCGCGCTCTGCAGGCTCGCAAAGAACGGAAAGTCGCTCGACAAGAAGGTCTACGAGCTTCCGCCGGAGCAGGACCAGGAGCTGGCGCTGCTCAAGCTGAGCACCATGGGGATGGGCATCGACAAGCTCACCGCCGAGCAAGAGCGGTACAATAGCGACTACTCCGCCGGAACGTGACGACCGCATGACAGAGCAGGGCTGGCCACCGCCGCCGCCGCCGGGAGGCCCGCCGAACGCGGGATTGCCCGGATCCGCAGGCGGTTGGCAGCCCCCTCAGGGCGCGGGCTGGGGGCAGCCCACGGCCCAGCCACCGGGCCCGCCGCGACAGGAGCAAGGCGCGCCGGGGACCGATCCGCTCGCGATCGCGTCACTCGCGGTGGGCGTCTTCTGCGCCATCTCCTGCCTCTGCATCTCGTTCGTCGTCATCCCGTTCTGCATCGTCGGGATCGTCCTGGGCGGAGTAGCAATCAGCAATACCCGCAAGAACCCTGCGCTCAAAGGACGCGAGATGGCCATTGCCGGGATCGTGCTGGCGAGCGTCACGCTCGTCGCGATCCTGCTGATGATCGTGGCCCCGTTCGGCCTGCTCGCCGGCGCGTTGCTGCTCGCGCCGCCACCCACGCGTTGAGCGGTCGAGCGACCGCCCGAGCGCTCACCAGTACGCGTGCGGGTGACGATCTTTCCAGCGCGTCGCCTGCTCGTACGCGTGCGCGAGCGTGAAGAGGCGCTCCTCCTCGAACGCGGGCGCCACGAGCTGCAGCCCGATGGGCAGGCCTTCGTCGCTCGACCCGCAGGGCACGCTGATCGCCGGGACTCCCGCGAGGCTCGCGGGCAACGTGAACACGTCCGCGAGATACATCGACAGCGGGTCCGAGACCTTCTCGCCGAGGCGGAAGGCCGGTGTCGGCGAGGTCGGTCCGACGATCACGTCCACCTCGCCGAAGGCGCGCTCGAAGTCCTGCCGGATGAGGGTCCGGACCTTCTGCGCCTTCAGATAGAAAGCTTCGTAGTACCCGGCCGACAGCGCGTAGGTTCCCAGCATGATCCTGCGGCGCACCTCTTTGCCGAACCCGCGTGCGCGCGTCTTGGCGTACGTCGATGCGAGGTCGTTGCCCGTGACGCGCGGCCCGTAACGCATGCCGTCGAACCGCGCGAGGTTGCTCGAGGCCTCGGCCGGCGCGACCAGGTAGTAGACGGCGAGCCCGTGGTGCGCGTGCGGGAGCGACACCTCGCGCACTTCGGCGCCGAGCGATGCGAGCTTCTCCACGGCTTCCGCGACGGCGTGGCGAACGCTCGGGTCCAGCCCCTTCTCCGCCGCGGTCTCGCGCACGTAGCCGACGCGCACGCCGCGTGGATCGCGACCACACGCGGCCTCGTACGACGGCACTCCGCGCTGGACGCTCGTGGCGTCGCGTCGGTCGTGCCCGGCGATCACACCGAGGATTCGCGCGGCGTCTCGAACGCTGCGTGCGAACGGTCCGGCCTGATCGAGCGACGACGCGAACGCCACGAGGCCCCAGCGCGACACGCGGCCGTACGTCGGCTTCACGCCCACGATGCCGCAGAGCGAAGCGGGCTGACGGATCGAGCCGCCCGTGTCCGTGCCCAACGCGGCCGGCACGAACGCGGCCGCCGTCGCCGCGGCCGATCCACCCGAGCTGCCGCCAGGCGTCCGATCGAGGGACCACGGGTTCCGGGCGACGCCGTACGCGCTGTTCTCGGTCGACGAGCCCATCGCCATCTCGTCCATGTTCGTCTTGCCGACGAGCACCGCACCGGCCGCGCGCAGGCGCGTGACCACGGTCGCGTCGTACGGCGGGATCCATCCCTCGAGCACGCGCGAGCCGCTCGTCGTCGGGATCCCACGCGTGCAGAGCACGTCCTTCAGCGCGACAGGCACCCCCGCGAGCGCACCGAGCGACTCTCCTCGTGCTCGGCGTCGGTCGACCTCGGCAGCCTCGGCGAGCGCGCCCTCCGCATCCACGTAGAGGAACGCGCCGAGCTCCCGATCGCGCGCGGCGATGCGCGCGATCGCCGCCTTCGCGACCTCGACGGCCGAGACACCCCCGCGCGCGACCTCCTCCGCGGTCTCCACCACACCGAGCTTGTGCAGCGGTCCGCCGCTCACGAGCCCTCCTTCACCTTCGGCACGACGAACGCGCCACCGAACGTCTGCGGCGCGGCGGCCAGGGCTTCGTCGCGTCGCAGACCCTCCTCGGCGATGTCGTCGCGCAACGGCGACACGCTCGCGACCGCGTGCGCCGTCGGCTCGACGGAGCTCACGACCAGCGTGTCGAGCGAGGCGACGTAGCCGAGGATGCTCGACAGCTCCGTCGCCATCGTCGCCACCTCGGCATCGTCGAGCTCCAGGCGCGCCAAGGCCGCGACCTTCCTCACCTCCGCCTCGTCGATGCTGGCCGGTTTGCTCATGGCGGGCGCGAAGTTAGCCCTCCCGCCGCGCCCTGGCCACCGCGCTAGCCATCCCCCGCGGGTTCGCTTTGCCCGCGAACGCGCTCCGGTACAATGGCCCCTCGCCGCACGCCACCCGTTACCGGGGGAACATTCCACGATCATGGATCCCAAGCTCACGCTTCCCGCGGACTCTGCATCGCTCTCCACCGAGTGGGTCGTCGAGGGCATCGCCCTCGAGCACATCCGCGACGGGGGCGCCCGCGAGCGTCACGCCCTCGCGGCGGACGTGGTGCGGATCGGGTCGCACCCGAACTGCGACGTCGTGGTGCAGGGCGAGCCCACGGTGTCGCGGACCCACTGCGAGATCGCGCGCGACCTCGACGGGCTGCGCATTCGCGACCTCTCGAGCACCAACGGCGTGTTCGTCGACGGCGTCCGCGTGTTCGACGCGCTCATCCGACCGGGCTCCGTGATCTCGCTGGGCAACGCGCGCCTCGAGGTGGTGGCTGCGACGCCGCAGCGTCGTACCGGCCTCGCACCGGTGCCGATCTTCGGCGACATGGTCGGCCGCTCGCCCGCGATGCGTCACCTGTTCGCCGACCTCGCGCGCGTCGCGCCCACGGACGCGACGGTGCTCATCACCGGCGAGACCGGCACGGGCAAGGAGTGCGTCGCCGACGAAGCGGTGCGCCACTCGAAGCGCAAGGACAAGCCGTTCGTCGTCCTCGATTGCAGCTCGTTGCCGGCGAACCTGATCGAGTCCGAGCTCTTCGGGCACGTGAGAGGCGCCTTCACGGGCGCGCTCATGGACCGCAAGGGCGCGTTCGAGCGCGCGGACGGAGGCACCATCTTCCTGGATGAGCTCGGCGAGCTGCCGCTCGAGCAGCAGCCCAAGTTGCTGCGCGTGCTCGAGAAGGGAGAGGTCCGGCGCCTCGGCGACGGCGTGACCCGCACCGTGGACGTGCGCGTGATCGCCGCGACCAATCGCGACCTCGCCACCGAGGTCAATCGCGGCCGATTCCGCGAGGACCTGTATTACCGGCTGAGCGTCATCACGGTGCACGTGCCGGCGCTGCGCATGCGCAAGGAAGACATCCCGCTTCTCGTGGAGGTCTTCAAAGCGCAGGTCCCCGGGGGCGAGAAGGTCCAGTTCACGAGCGAGACGCTCGAGCGATTCCAGCAATACGATTGGCCCGGCAACGTGCGCGAGCTTCGCAACGTCGTGGAGCGCGCGATCGTGCTCGGCGAGACTCGCCCGAGCCCGAAGGCGACCGATTCGCAGCGATTCTCTCCGGCGGAGGCCGCGGCTGCCGTCGCCGCGGCACAATCGGCCCAGCCGTCCGCTGCGGCGAGCTCGGGCGCTTCGGGATCCGTCCCCCCCGCTGCCATCGCGGCGGCCTCGTCGAGCGCTTCGTCCTTCTCGGCCGATGCGATCGATCTGGAGATGCCCTTCAAAGAGCAGAAGTCCCGCCTCGTGGACGCGTGGGAGCGCGTGTACCTCGAGCGCTTGCTCGAGTGGGCCGGTGGAAACGTGGCGCGGGCCGCGCGGCGAGCCGGGATCGATCGCGTCCACCTCCACAAGCTCATCTCCCGCCACGGGATCGAGGTCGTGAGGAGCTAGCGGGGAGCATCGGCCGCGTCGGCGGGTACAACGAGGCGATGTCCTACAACCACGTAAGCCGGCTCCTCGTCCTGGTCCTCGTGAGCGTCCTCGCGGGATGCTACGCGAGCGGCACGTCGTCATCGGGGACGATTCGCCCGGTTCAGCGTGTCGCCGCGCAGGATCAGGCGATTCGTGCGCTCCTCCTCGACGTCGCGGCCGCCAACCTCTGCGAACAGATCGAGGGGACGTTCCTCGCGTTGCCCGATCAGAACGGGCCCTCGGGCGTGGCGTCGGCTTCGGCGCCGAGCGGAGGCCGTCTCTGGATCGAGCAATGTGCGGCCGAGTCGACCGACGAGGGTCAGCTCGATCTCCAGCTGCGCGGTCGAGGCTGGAGCTGGGCGGACCAATCGAGCGGTGGGTTCATCAGCTTCAGCGTCCAGCAATACGTCCGGTTCGCGGCGGGGATCCGATTCCTCGGCGTCGCCGACATCGGCTACGCCCGCGACCGGCGACTGGTGTCCGTGTGGCTCGCGCCGCAGCCAGGCACGTTGCCCGGCGTCAGCCTCCAGATGCACGGCAACATCTCGGCTTCTCCCGACACGGTGCTCGCAGCCATCGCCGGCGTCTTCATCGACACGAGCGCCGCCGCCCGCGAGCAGGCGCAGACACAGGGTGCGGAGCAGTTCCAGCAACGTCTGGCGCGCGGCTTCACGATGACCGTCGACCTCTGCAGCGGGCAGCAGGATCGGATCCTCGGCGCGGTCGGCCTCGGTCAGGCGGCGGAGCGACCGTTCCCTCCCGACGGTCGTCGATGGCTCGACAATCAACGGGTGAACCTACGCAATGGCGGCATCGACGTCGCCGGGCCGTTCCGCACCGACGATGGCCCCGTCCGCATCGAGGTCGTCGTCGAGTCCGGTGGCCCCGTCCTCGTGAGCACTCCGTGCGCGTCGGACATGGGCCCGGTGCTCGACGCCTATTTCCAGGATCAAGTACGCGAGAGCGCCGACGGCTCGTCGCCGCAGACCGTGATGACCTCTGCCACGATCGAGCTGCCGGCACGTTCGGAGTGCCCACGCGTGCTGATGGCGGTCCCTGCCGGCGGAGAGAACGTCGTGTACCGCTATCGGGCGTCTCTGGTGAACCCGCCGCGTCCTCCGGCGCTCGTGCGCTGCCGCTGACCCAGGGCTCCCGCCTACGATCGATCGGTCCGGTTCGGCGGCAGACGATGTCGCCCCCCTTCGGCCTCATCTCGGCGGCTCGGCGAGCTCGGATTGCATGAACTCGCGTGCGGCCTCCGCGAATCGGCTGCCGTCCGTCACGGGCAACGAGCAGGCATTCTGGGTGCACAAGAACACCGCGGGCTGGCCGACGTCGGGATAGTCGCCTTCGCCGGGGCGCAATCGCTCCATCAATCGGACCGGCTCGTACACACCGAGCGCAGCGCGATAGAGCGCGCGCGTCGGCTCGTCGTCCGCGCCGCTCACGACGGCGAATCGGACGTAAGGGCCATTCAGCATCTCGAGCGCCATGGCGTACTCGCCCACGCGGCGGCCGAGCCGGCGAATCTGATCGCGCCGCCCCACGGCGCGCAACGCACGCTCGGCCTCGATGCGGAACGCGTCGTCTCCGTGCATCCTCGCCAGCGACAGCAACAGACGTGCGGCGATTGCATTGTCGGCCAGCGGCTTCCTCCGCAGCGCGAGGTCTCCGACGGCCGCCGGATCGGGGCTGTGCGCGAAGAATCCGCCGTGCTCGCGGTCGAGCAGCCCATTGCGGGCATCGAGCAGGAATCGGGCGACGCGAATTGCCGACTCGTGGAATCGACGTTCGCCGGTCGCCTGGTGCAGCGCCAGATATGCGCGCCCCATCTCGACCTGATCGGACAAGTGAACGAGCTGCCGTCGTGACGCCTCGTCGTGCGCGAAACCCCCGCCGTCGCCCGCCGTACGCTCGACGACCTCGAGCGCAGCCAGAGCGAGTGCGAGCGTCTCGCGATCGCCGGTGACCTCGAAGAGGCGAGCGAGGGCGGCGATGATCATTCCGTTGAAGCTCGCGTAGACGCGCGTGTCCGCGCGCGGTGTGCCCACGCGTCTCCTCGCGTCGTCGTCGAGGGCGTAATAGTCGGCGCCGTGCACGACGACCTCGACGTGCCCGTCCCGGATGCGCGAGATGTCGGCGTCGAGGCTGCCGTAGAAGCCGCCGCTCGGGGTGCGGAAGTGCGCTCGCAGGAACCTCTCGATGGCGCGCGCGTGCTCGAGCCATCTGGGTCGGGCGGTCGCACGATGAGCTTCCACGAAGACCTCGATCGCGGCCGCCTGGACCTGCGCGATCTTCTCGTAGTGAGGGTGTCGCCAGTCTCCGTGGGTCGAGTACTGGTACATGCCTCCCCACACCGGGTCGATGAGGCGCGCGTAACGGTCCGCCGTCGCGAGCGCCCGCTCTCGCCAGCGCGTCTCACCGCGCACGCGCGCGCGCCAGAACGCGTGCTCGACGGGCGCCCAGAACGGGTATTTCTGGGGTGATCCCCATGCGTGCTCGCGCACGTCGTACCGACGGTCGAGCTGCGCGACCACGTCTCGGCGGAGCGCGTCGAGATCGGCCAGCCGGGGATCGAGCTCCTCGGGCGGCGGCGAGCGACGCGCGATGGGCCGGCCGTCCTCCAGGTCGTCCACGAGCGACTCGAGCAGCGCGCGGAACCGCTCGGGCGATTGGTACCCCCGCAGCTCGACGATCGCGCGCGCGTCCGGGCTCAGCAGCGCGGTTGCGGGCCAGCCCCACTCGTAATAGCGCTCCGCGATGTCGGGGCGCGTATCGGCCTCCACGCGCACGGCGACGAAATGACGGTCGACGAGCGCGACGATCTCGTCGTCGCGGAACGTCACGTCGTTCATCACGTGGCACCAGTGGCACCAGCTGGCCTGGACGCTGACGAGGAGAATCCGATTCTCCCGACGCGCGCGCGCGAACGCCTCGGGCGCCCAGCTCTCCCAGCGGATGGATTGCGACGCCGACCCGTGCCCGCCGGCGGTCGATCCACCGACGGGCCGGGCCGCGCCGCAAGACGGAAGCACGAGGGGGAGAATGAGGGATAGGGATAGGAAGGCGGGGCGTGGGGGGACGTGCATCCGTCTCCAGCGCTACGCGGGTGCTCCCGGAGTGGTTTCACGGCGTAGGATCTTGTGCTCGTAGAGCGCGTTCTCCGCGGACTTCCGCATGTCGGGCGTCACGCCGGCTTTCGCCAGGGTGTCGGCATCGACCTCGCCTGTCGCGTGAGCCAGGACCAGAAGCCCCGCCACCGAGGGATAGAACAGGTGCACGAGCAGCGTGTCGGCTCGGCGGTAGACGACCACGGTAGTCGCCTTCTCCGCCGGTGCCGGCGGCTTCTCCCCGCGGCGCACCGCGCGTGCGTACGCGGGCACCGGGAAGGAGTACTGGCGGACGCTCACCGTGGGCTCGACGATTGGACGGTCCCCTTTCGCGACGGCGGGGACGTCGGGGGCCGACCACGTGGAGAACTCGAGCCATTCGAAGTCCGCGAGCTGATCCACGAATCCCGGGAGATTCTCACCGGAGTCGCGTCTGCTGGCGATCCACTCGGGGAAGGGCCGGCCGTACTCGTTGATGTCCCAGTGCGTCGGGGGATGGGCACGTCCGAGCTCGGCACGCAATCGGCGCCAAGCGCTCTTGCCCGGCTCCGACGACTTGCCACCCTCGATTCGCGCGAGCCCGTCGAAGTGTGACTCGATTGCATATCGCGTCGCCTCGTAGAGCTTGTCGATGACGCCAATCCAATCGAGCGCGACGAGTCGCGGATAGACGGAGAGCCGGCGCTCTCCGGACGGGGAGGGCCCCAATCGCTCCACGAATCGCCGCGGCGGCTCTTCGCCAGCGAGATACGGGCGCATCGCATCGAAGAATCGCGCGAGCTCCGGCGACATCCCCTCGTCGCCACCGTCTCCGCTTTCCAACCGCGGTGCTCGCGCCCCTCGATCGTCGCTCATCCGGCCTCCTCGAGGATGGCGCGCGCGCGGTCGGCCTCGTCGAGCAGCCGGTCGAGCGTCGGCAGGTTGGCGTCCCATTCGATGAGCGTCGGGATGGGACCCGCACGCCGGATGGTCTCGCGATAGAGGGCCCAGACGTCCTCGCAGACCGCGGAGCCGTGATCGTCGATGATGACGTCGCCTTCGTCGCGGTGGCCGGCGAGGTGGATCTGTCGTGCGCGATGCAGCGGGATCCGGTCGAGCGCCGCGAACGGGTCGTAGCCGTGGTTGCGGGAGTTCACGTAGAGGTTGTTGACGTCGAACATCAACCCGCAGTCGGCCTCCTCGAGCACGGCGGCGAGGAAATCGAGCTCGTGCATGTCGCTGCCCGGCATGACCGCGTAGAAGCTGACGTTCTCGACCAGGAATGGACGCGCGAGCGCGGCTTGGACGCGGCGGATGCGCGAGACGACCCAGCGAGTCGCGTCGCGGTTGAAAGGCAGCGGGACGAGGTCGTGCGTCTGCAGGCCGTGGACGCGCGCGAAGCTCAGGTGCTCGCTGAACCACGGCGCTTCGACACGCTGCGAGATGGCCTCGACCTTGGCGAGGTAGTCGGTGTCGAGCGGGTCGGGTCCGGCGAGCGACAGCGCGACTCCGTGGCCCGCGATCGCCCACCGTTCGCGGCACTCGTCGATCTGGCGAGAGGGGCGACCGCCGTAGCCCATGTAGTTCTCCGGGATGATCTCGAGCCAGTCGATTCGTCGCGACGTCTCGAGGATCTCCTTGAAATGTTTGCGGCGCAGGCCGATCCCGGCGCCTTGCAGCTTCGTTCGCATCCACGTGCCTCCGCCGAGGCAGGAGGTCTACCAGATGCGGCCGACGAAACCGCCCTGCGTGTGAGCGCGTAGCCCCACGTGACGCAGGTCGAGCGGCGCCGCCAGGCCTCGACCGAAGGGAGCGCGTAACGGCGCCGACTCGACCGGCGTACTCCGGCGCGAGCCACATCGGCTCGTTCGATTCGGATCGCAGCGCGACTATGCGATGCTTCGGCGCGGCAACGGCGCGTGGGCGACCGGGCCTACCCCGAGCATCGTCGAGGGGACATCAACCAGCGACTCAGGAGGCAAAGCATGTCGAAGAGCTTCGGAAAGATCGTGGAAGTGGTGCTGCTCGCGGGTGGTCTCGCGATCGTGGGTGCGGGCTGCGGCGGTGACGACGCGGAGGCCGAGGCGGGCGGCGGCGGCGGCGAGCAGAGCGGCGGCGAGTCGAGCTGCGGCTCCGGTAGCTGCGGCGGCGGCGGCGAGGCCGGCGGCGGGGGCGAAGGTGCAGCCGGCGGCGGCGAGGGCGGCGGCGGTGCCGAAGGCGGCGGCGGTGCCGAAGGCGGCGGCGGTGCCGAAGGCGGCGGCGGCTGATCCGACCGCTCGTCCAATCGTCGAGCCCCGGCGCGTGATGTCCTCGCGTGTCGGGGCTTTTCTATTTCTCGTGGCCCCCTTACCCTCGCGGCATGTCGACGCGTGTCGCCTTCGCGCTCGCGACGATCGCCGCGATGCTGGGCGCATGCGGCGGCGACGAGGACGGGCCCGTCCCGGACGAGGACGCCTACCGCGGGCTCTACCGCGGCACGATGACGTATGGCGCGTCGAGCTGTCCGCCCGAGCTCACGTGGGATCCGGGGCTCGAGGTGGAGGAGTCGCTCGAGGTCGCCACGAGCACCGTGCAGAGCACGCTGCGCTTCACGGGGCCGACCGGTCGCCAGTACATGCTGCTCGGGCTCGAAGCGATGCTCGCCCGCGTGGAGGACGGCGACCTCCTGGCGAGCGGGACGTTGCGCGCGGTCCCGGAAGGCCCGGATTGCACCGTGACCTTCGCGGTCGATGTGCGCGCACGCCTCGACGCCGGCGGAACGCTCGCCGGAACGGTGACGCAACGCGCCGCAGTGACGGACGGCGGCATGTGCACGGGCTGGGTCGATTGCTCGGCCGTGATCGATCTCGAGATGGAGAAGCTGTGAGCGCGCGCGCGGGATCGCTGCGGTCGCTCTACACCGACCCCGCCTACTACTCGATGTTGTTCGACGGTCGCGAGTCCGACGTCGCGTTCTACGCGCACCTCGCCGCGCGTGCGTCGAGCGACTCGATCCAGGGACTCTCCCGGCCGGTCAGCGTGCTGGAGTACGGCGTGGGGGCCGGCCGGATCGGGATCCCGCTCGCGCGCGCAGGGTACGAGGTGTTCGGCGTCGACACGTCTCCAGAGATGTTGCGGGCCCTGGCCGAGCGGGCGTCGAACGAGTCGCGCGACGTGCAATCGCGTCTTGCATGGTGCGAGGGCGATGCACGCGAGGTCTCTCTCGGTCGCGTGTTCGACCTGGTGCTCTGCCCGTTCAACGGGATCGCGCACCACCACGGGCGGCACGAGCTGCGCGCGTTCTTGGTCCGGGTGCGTGAGCACCTGGCGCCCGACGGTGTGTTCGCGTTCGACGTCTGGCTGCCCAACCCGACGCTGCTCTCCGGAGGCAGCACGTGCTCGCCGGTGTTCTTCCATCCGCGAACGAACGAGCCGGTCCGGTGCACCGAGACGTTCGAGTACGACCCGTTCTCGCAGGTGCTCACGACCCGCGTCTCGATCGCGCCGGCCGCGCGAGCGGGCGAGCCCGAGGTGCTGACCTTGCGCGTGCGGCAGCTCTTTCCCGAGGAGACGATGCTCCTCCTCGAGTCGCACGGGTTCGAGGTCGTCTGGCGGACGAGTCGGTTTGCGCCTCCGCTCGACGACAGCGGAGGGGGGCTCGAGACCGAAGGTGAAGACGAGCGTGGCGAGATGATCGCGTACGTGTGCAGGTTGCGCTGACGGCGTGACCGGCGGGCAAGCTCGGTTGTTTCCGAGTTGTCGATGGACGACGGGCGGTCGTCGGTGGACGGTCGGCGCGGCGATGAGCCGAGGAGAGGACAGCGCATGGCGACGCGTGGGATGAGGCTCCGATCGACTCCGTTGCGCTCTGTGGTGGCGAGCGGCGCGTGCGCCGCGCTCGTCGCGTGCGTGCCAGCCGTGCTCGCCGGCTGTGGCGGCGACGACGATCCATCGACCAGCGTCGACATGGGTCGGCGCGACGCCGGCGACGGCGGGCGACGCGACACCGGGAGCGCCGAGCCCGACATGTCGATGGAAGAGCCCGACATGGCGATGCCGCCGCTCGACATGGGGATGCCGCCTCGCGACATGGCGATGCCGCCGCTCGACATGGGGATGCCGCCGCTCGACATGGGGACGCCGCCGCTCGACATGGGCCCGCCGCCGATGGATCTCGGGCCCGGCGTCATGACGCCGAGCGTGGCTGGCGATCTGATCATCACCGAGATCCTCTACGACCCCACCGCCGTCGCAGAAGAGATGGGCGAGTGGATCGAGCTCTTCAACCCCGGTGGAGACACGCTCTTTCTGGGTGGCTGCGAGCTCGCCGATGGCTCGGCGGGAGGGACGCACGTCATCGATGCTGCCGCGGGCCTGCGTGTCGGGCCGGGCGAATCGATCGTGCTCGCCCGGAGCGCCACCCCCGGGTTCACGCCCGACTACAGCTACGCCGATGCCTTCGCGCTCAACAACAGCGGGATGGAGACCGTCACGCTGACCTGCGGCGGCGTGGTGATCGACCGCGTGGTCTACGACACCGCCTCGTGGCCCGACCCCACCGGTGGATCGCTCAGCCTCGATCCGTCGTCGTACGACGGGATTGCCAACGACTCGCCGGCGGCGTGGTGCGCAGCGACGATGCCTTTCGCGTCCGGTGACTTCGGCAGCCCGCAGCAGATCAATCCCGCGTGCCCCGTGGTCATGCCGGATGCCGGTCCGCCGGACATGGGCCCTGTGGACATGGGCCCGCCGGACACCGGTCCTGTCGACATGGGCCCGCCCGACACTGGGCCAGTGGACATGGGTCCTGTGGACATGGGCCCTGTAGACATGGGCCCTCGAGACATGGGTCCGATGGACATGGGCCCGATGGACATGGGCCCGCCAGGCACGATCCCGTCGGTCGCGGGTCAGCTCGTCATCTCGGAGGTCATGTACGATCCGAGCGGCGCGGAGCCGGGCACCGAGTGGGTCGAGATCCACAACCCGAGCACGACGGTCACTTTCAACCTGATTGGCTGTTCGATTCGCGACAACGACGGTCCCCCCGGACACATCGTCGGGTCCAGCGTCGTCGTGGCGCCGGGCGCCTACGTCACGCTCTCGCGTGGCCCGGGGCCCGGGTTCATCCCCTCGTACGTGTACGGCGGCGGCGGCGGCGTGGAGTTCACCAACACCTCCGACGACGTCTCGATCACGTGCGGCGGTACGCTGATCGACGGCATCAGCTACGACGAGGGCGGCGGCTGGCCAGTCGCGATGAACGCGGCGCTCAACCTGAGCCCAGGCGCGCTGTCTGCGATTCAGAACGACTCGCCCACCAACTGGTGTCTGGCGACGTCGATGTTCTCCACCGGAGATCGCGGCACGCCGGGCGCGGCCAACACCGCGTGCCCCATGCTCGACGCAGGCCCGATGGACATGGGCCCGATGGACATGGGCGCCGACGCAGCCGACATGAGCATCCCCGATCTGGGCCCCGACGTGGCCGACATGAACACTGCCGACGTGGCGGACATGAACACCGCCGATGTCGCCGACATGAACGTTCCAGACGCGGGCCCGTCTTCTCCGAGCGCCGCAGGCCAGCTGGTGATTACCGAGATCATGTACGATCCGACCGGCACCGAGCCGGACAACGAGTGGTTCGAGCTGTTCAACCCGAGCGCGTCTGTCTCCTACGAGTTGCAGGGCTGTGTGCTGACGTCGGGTGCGGCCAATCACACCATCGGCAGCAGCATCGTCATGGATCCAGGAACGTACGCGGTGGTCGCGCGGACCAACATGGTGACCGGCCTACCAGAGGTCTATGTCTACGGCGGCAGTGGGAACATCCAGCTTGGAAACGGTAGCGACGACATCAGAATCAGCTGCGGCGGAACCCTGATCGATCTGGTCGCCTATGATGAGGGGGCTGCACCTCCGGCAGACTGGCCGCCGGCTGTCAGTGCCAGCATCAGCCTGCATCCGACCATGGCGACGCTGACGGCTGCCGCCAACGACGACCCCGCGAACTGGTGTGTCAGCACGACAGCCACGCTGATCACCGATCCCTCCACGCCTGGCATGGTGAACATGGCTTGTCCCTGATCTGCCGCTCACGCGCGTCGGGCGCGCGCTTCGGCCCAGAGCCACAGCGCCGCCGGCGTGCCGAGGGCGGGAATCATCGGGAGCCACGCTGGCCACGCGCCGGCGGTGGCTCCCTGGGCGGTCGCCGCGACGGCGAGCCCGACGACTGCGACGCTGCCGGCCACCACGAAAGCGGTCGTGCGCGCGCGCGACGGCCGGCTCGCGACGAGGGAGGCGGCGCCGAAAGGCAGCAGCATCGCGAGCGCGGCGAGCGAGATGCGGAGCCAGAGCTCCACGTCGAGCGCTATCGCGGGGAGGCCGGCTGCGCGGCGGACGTCGGCGACGGTGACGAGCTCGCTCGCCGTCAGGCGCATCGCGGGAGCGGGGGATCGCGCAGCGAACGCGCGTTGCTCCGAGCGGGAGGCCGCGCGCCGCTCGATGCCAGTTGCGGTGGCGCTCCAGACCTCCGTGCACGTTGCGTTCGCGCAACGAACGAGAGCATCGCCTGCGGGCTCCATCTCCGCTCCCTGGGGGGGTGGCGGTGACGGGTGCGTGGCGCCGGACGAGCGGATCCAGCCTGGCTCGTTGGAGAACGCCCACGCCATCGCGCCGGGATCGGGCCGCGCGTCACTCCACGCGCGCGCGATGCGCGGAGACAGGTCGGCGCGCGCGAGGCTGCCGAGCGACGCGACCAGCACGGCTCCGGCGCCGACCCAGATGCCGGGTCTCGTGGAGCGCACACCGAGGGCGGCCAGGGCGCTCAGCTCACCGCGCGAGGCCGCGACGGTCGCTGCCGCGACTGCGCCCAAGCAGGCGGCGACGGGTGCGACCTGCGAGGCGATGGACAGCAGTCGGCTGATCGTGGGCAGCGCCGCGCCGAGACCATGGTCCGCGGCGTCGAAGAGCGCGTAGAGCGCGACGAGCGGAGTCAGGGCTGCGACCGAGTAGAGCAACCCGCGGGAGGCGAGATGGATGGGCGCGCGCAAACGCTGCAACGATGGCGCACCCGAAGTCCGAGGAGACCGGCTTTCTTCAGGGCGAAGCCGACGGATTGGAACTGCTCGTCTCGAAGGCCAACGATTCCGATGGGTTGGCTACGTCGATCCTGTCCCCTTGAGGCGGGCCCAGATGCGGAGCCAGGTGAGGCGGGGCAGGGCGGGGTAGCCGGCGTAGGTGGTCTCGGGCGGGACGTCGCCGATGACGCCGGCTTTGGCGGCGATCCGGGCGTAGTGGCCGACGTCGAGGTGGTCGGCGATTCCGGCCTGGCCGCCGAGGAGGACGCCGCGGCCGATGGTGGTGCTGCCGGCGATGCCGACCTGGGCCGCCATGAGCGTCCCTTCGCCGACGTCGACGTTGTGGCCAATCTGGACGAGATTGTCGATCTTGGTGAATCGTCGGATACGGGTCTCGCCGAAGGTCGCGCGAGCGATGCAGGTGTTGGCGCCGATCTCGACGTCGTCCTCGAGGACGGCGAGGCCGACGTGCGGGATGCGGCGCGGCCCGAGCGCCGCGATGGCGTCGTAGCCGGGCTCTGCGGGCGCCTTGCCGAGCCGGAAGCCGAAGCCTTCGGAGCCCACGACGGCGCCCGGGCCTATACAGACCCTGTTTCCCACGCGCGCCGCGCTCGTGAGGACGCTGCGCGCGCCGAGCACGC
Source organism: Deltaproteobacteria bacterium (assembly GCA_020854145.1). Taxonomy (GTDB): domain Bacteria; phylum Myxococcota_A; class Polyangia; order Polyangiales; family JADZFZ01; genus JADZFZ01. The sequence goes on from JADZFZ010000801.1 coordinate 35,211, forward strand.
AGTCGGAGCCGACGACGGCGCCGGGCTCGACGACGACGCCGGCGCCGACGACGGTCCGCTCTCCGATCGTGGCGCGTGCGCCCACGAAGGACTGGGGGCCGATCGAGGCGCTCGGCGCGACCGTCGCGCCGGGCTCGACCACCGCGGAGGCGTGCGCGCCTGCGGCCGGCGCATTGTCTGTTTTGGCGATTCGTCCGAGCAGCACGTCGAGCACGCCTTCGGGGTCGTCGTGCACCCAGAGCGCTGGCGCGAGCGTTCCCGGCAACGTGGCGCGCGAGGTCGGGCGGATCAGCAGCGCCGCAGCGATGGAGGTGCTTGCCTGCGCGGCGAACCGACGATCGAGGTAGGGCGCGAGATCGTCGTCACCCGCCGTGTGAAGGGGAGCGATGCCGCGGATTCGGCAGTCGTGCCCCACGAGCTCGCCTCCGAGCTCGGTGACGAGCTCGGAGAGTCGTGCGTCGATGCCCAAGACGGAGCTGCGTCAGCGGACTTCCGGAGGTGGCGCCCGTTTGGTCTTCGTCTTGGTGGCGCCGCCGCCACCGCCGCCACCGCCGCCGCCGCCCCCGCCACCACCGCCGCCGCCGCCGCCGCCGGCGTCGTCACCGCTGCGCCCTTCGCCCGCGTTGTATCGCTGGATGACGGCATCGGTGAGGTCGAGGTTCGTCGGCACCCACATCACGCCGGCCTCGTTGCGCTCGATGATGAGCGTGTAGCTCTCGGACTGGCCCATTCTGCGGAGGATCCGCTCCATGCGGCGGAAGATCTGCCGAGTCAGCTCGGCCTCCTTCTCCGCGAGCTCGCGCTGGTACTCGACATAGGTCGTCTGCAGGTCGACGAACGCTTTCTGGTACTCCTCCATGCGCTTCTGGAGGGCGGCCTTCGAGAGCACGCTGCGCTGCTTCTCGATCTCCTCCTTCATCTTCTTCAGCTCTTCCTGCTTGGTGTCGAGCGCGCCCTGGCGTCGCTTGAAGAGGCGCTTGAGCTGGGCCTTGGCGCGGCGACCGTCTTCGGTCTCGTTGAGCGCGCGCTGCAGGTCCACCACCGCGATCCGCACCTGCGCGTAGAGCTTGGGCGCGAACGTCGCGAGGAAGAGGGCGGCGCCGATGGTCGCCGCGTGTCGCGTGAGAGGATGATGGAGCTTTCGAAGCATCTCTAGTTCCGTGGTTTCGACGTGGAGCGGCCGTCGCTGAGAGACCGCTGCGAATCGAAGGTGGTCCTATCCCCGATCGGACAGGAAGGCATCAGAAGAAGTTGCCGATGGTGAACTCGAAGGTGATGTCGCGTTCGTAGCTGCGGGGATTGAACGGAAGCCCCCACTCGAAGCGCAGCGGCCCGAGGGGCGAGAACCATCGGAAGCCGAAGCCCCACGAGGTCCGGATGGCCAAGGGATCGACGCCGCAGGGAGACGTCGTCCCATCGACGACGGAGCTACCCGCAGCCTGACAGAGGGTGTCCTCCAGGTTCCAGGCGTTGCCGCCGTCGGTGAAGACGACGCCACGTATTCGAGCCTCGGTCAGGATCGGAAATTCAATCTCGACGTTGTAGAACGCCTGCATGTTGCCGCCGAGCACGGCCCCGTTGTTGATGAGAGGCGCGTTCGGGTCGGTGGCAGCGGCGAGCGGGATGCGCGGACCGAGCGAGCGGAGCGGGAAACCGCGCACGTCGAGGATGCCGCCGAGGAAGAAGCGCTCGAAGATCGGCACGCCCGCAGACTCGCGCGACGTGATGAGGCCCCACTCGGTGTTCACGCGAAAGACGAGACCCGCGAAGAGCGGGTAATAGAAGCGTGCGAACGCGCGGAAACGCGTGAACACGTTCTCCGATCCGAGGATCGGATCCGCGGCTTCGGCGCTGATCGACCCGTAGAAACCGTTCGTCGGGAAGAGACGATCGTCGCGCGAGTCGTACGTGAGCGAGAGGCGGAGCGCGGACGTGAACCCGTCGCGGAAGAGGTTCGCGAGCGGCAGGTTGCCGAAGTTGCCGATGCGCGAGCCCGACGAGAAGAGGCCCGAGGTGCGCGTCGTGACGTCGACTTGCTCGCCCGTGTACGTGAGGAACAGGCGCAGCCGGTCGGTCAGGATCGGGTGGCCGAACGTCAACGTGCCGCCGGTCGACTGCCGGTTGAAGTCGACGAACTGGCGTATGGTCGAGAACAGATCGACCGCGGTCGTCCAGGTCGTGCCGAACGTGTACGGCTCGACGAACTGGATCGTCGCGAGCTGACGGAGCCCCGAGAGCTGCGCCTGCAGCGTGAGCGACTGGCCTCTGCCGAAGAGGTTCTGTTGCTGGACCTGCATCGTGAAGATGAAGGACTCGATCGAAGAGAAGCCGGCGCCGACCTGGAACGTGCCCGTCGCGCGCTCCTGCACCTCGACGTAGATGACGATGCGGTTGGGCGCGGAGCCTTCTTCGGTCGAGAGATCCACGCGTTCGAAGTAGCCGAGCGCCTGGATGCGCCGCTTGGACTCGTCGACCCCGGTCTGCGAGTAACGGTCGCCCTCGGAGATCTGCATCTCGCGGCGGATGACCTCGTCGTCGGTCTTCGTGTTGCCGCGGATGTCGATGCGCTCCACGAACGTCACCGGCCCCCGCCGGATCAGCACGGTCACGTGCACGATGCGCCGCTCGCCGTCGAGCTCCGTCTGCGGCTCGATCTCCACGGACGCGTAGCCGCGGTCCCGGTAGAGCTGCGTGATCGCCAGCAGATCGCGCGCGATGGTGGTGCGCGAGAACCACTCGCCGGGCATCGCGGTGATCATCTCGCGGACGCGGCGGCGGCCGCCGAGCGGCTCGACCTCTTCTCCGTCCTCGTTCTGCTCCTCGATGCGCATGCGGCCGATGCGAAATCTCGGGCCTTCGACGACGTCGATGAGGATGTCGATGTAGCGCCGATCGGGCGACAGCATCACGCGCGGCGTCCCGACGCGCACGTCGAGGTATCCGCGATCGTAGTAGAGCGCCTGGATGTTGCCGACGTCGCGCTCGAACGCCGTACGACGGAACGTGCTGTCGCTCGAGAGGAACGAGAGGAAGTTCCCTTGGCGCGTCGCCATGAACCCGCGGATCTCGTCCGCAGGGATGTGGTCGTTGCCCACGAAGCTGATGTGGCGGACCTCGACCTCGGCGCCCTCGGTGATCTGGAAGACGACGTCCACCTCGTTGCGCTCTTCGTCGCGCTCGAGGCGGTAGGTCACGCGCGCGAGGAAGAAGCCCTTCTCCGCGTAGAGGTCGCGGATGTCCTGCACGGCGCGGCGGATGTTGGGTATCGAGAGGATCGCGCCCTCGCGCAGCTCGATCTCGTCGTCGATGTCGTCGTCGTCGACCTCGTCGTTGCCGTCGAACCGGATCGCCCCGATCGTCGGGCGCTCCCGCAGGGTCAGGCGGATGATGACGCCACGGCGGCCGCGGCGCGTCGCCGGGATGGCCTCGATGGTGATCTCCTGGAAGAACGCCAGATCCCACAGAGCGCGGGCGTCACGCTGGATCTCGCTCTGGGCATACGGGGCGCCCGCTTGCGTGGAGATCGTGGCGCGCACGTCCTCGACGGCCACGGCGCGCACGCCGCGGACCTGGACGTCCAGCACGGTCTGCCCTTCGTAGGCGCTGTCGGGGAGGCGAACGGTCGGCTCCGGCTCCTCCTCCTGCTCCTCTTCCTCCTCGGCCTGCTCTTCTTCCTCTTCGAGGGCCTCGGCAGCGCGGCGTTGCTCGGCTGCCTCGTCCTCTTCCTCGTCGGTGCGCCTGCGCTCCGGCTGGGGTCCGCCGCCGGGCTCGTCGGTCGGCAGCTGCTGGGCCTGGGCGACGGGGACGAGCACGAGCCCCACGAGCGCGAGAAAAGGGAGCGCTCTCTTCTTCCAGGAGCGACACGACGCCGACGGGCCGAACATGAGGCCGGCGGCCTATACCGGACCGGCTCTTTATGGGCAAGGGTGGGACTGTCGGACGGGTGACGCGGGCGACGGCGCTCAACGGGGGGGTGGGACCGGCGCGGGCGTCGTCTCGGAGCCCTCGGAGGTGCCGACCTCGTATCGAAGGGCGCGGTCCGCCTCCGTCGCCCCCGGTCCACCCCGGGCCCGCGTCGCGAGCAACGTGCCGCGCTCTCCGAGCTCGCGCAGCGCGGCCGCCGCGATCTCGCGCGGCTCGGGCAGCGTCCCCGTGAGCACTGCCGACAGCGCCCGCCGAAGCTCCGCCGGCGTGACACCGTCGACCGTGCGCAGTCCTCGTACGTGCCGCTCCCAGTACTCCCCGAGCCCGAGCGTGCGAATCCGGTGGAGCTGGCGAAGGCGGCGCAGCAGTCGTCCGTTCTCGAGGTCACGGCGGTCGGCGACCGGTGGATGCGTCGCGTACGCAGCGCGCACCGTGTCGTCGAGCGAGCGCTCGGCGCGCGAGAGCTCGACGAAGCGGGCCGCCGCGGCCGCGTCGCCGCCCATGACGACGGCGATCGCCGCGGGGATCCTGGCCCGCTCGTCCTCGAGCAGCTGCCGGAGCTCGGCTTCGAGCGATGGCTCGGCGGCGTAACCGACGGCGAGCGCGGCCAGCGTGGTTCGGTCCGAGGTGCCGCCCGCGCGGAGGTGGCCCACGAGGCGTCCGATGGCCGACGGCGGGGTGCGATGGAACAGAGCGCGCAGCAGCGCCGAACGCACGGGACGCGAGGTGTTGGGGTCGAGCGCGGTGTCGACCGCGCGCTCGAGCGTGGCGTCGTCGGCGATCGCGCCGAGCGCGTCCGCGGCTGCGGCGCGAACCCGCGGATCGACCTCGGTCGCGTTGACGACGGCGAGGATGGTGGCGAGGGACGCCGTGTCCTCGCGCGTCGCGAGCGCGCGCAGCGCCGCGATGCGGGCATTCTGGTTCTCGTCGAGCGGCGATCCGCGGGCGGCGAGCTCGCGCGCGAGGGTGACGCCGCGAGGCGTACGGCACCGGTTGAGCGCCTCGACGGCTGCGGCCAACGTCCAGCCGTCTCGAGAGGCTTCCTCCATCTCGCGCGTCGGACAAACGCCAGTTGCGGCAAGTGCCAGGAGCAAGGACGGACGCACGTCCCTCCGCTGGCGATAGGCCTCGAGCAGCGTCGCGGCCGCGCTGGGATCGGGCGTGCCGAGCTCGACGAGCGCCAACGCGGCCGTCCGGATGGTCACCACGTCTTCGCCGGAGATCTCCGCGAGCAGAGGAGGAACGGCGCGGTTGTCTCCCAACGACGCCAGCGCACGACCCACCTCGAGCCGGAAGGCGCCGGGTGCGCTGCCGGTCGCGGTCGACAGCTCGGCGGCGAGGCCGTCGGCGGAACGTGGATCCCGCAAATCTCGCAAGTGCCCGACGAGGGTCAGCCTGCGCTCCGCGTCCGTCTCGCGTCGGAGGAGCGCGAGCAGGCCGGGGGCGCCGACGTCGTCGAGGATCGCACGCACGATTGCGCCGCGGAGGTCCTCGCGCGACGCGACCACGCGCACGAGCGCGTCGCCTGCCTCCGGCGTGTCGCACTCGCCCAGGCTCGCCGCCGCGGCGACCGCGATCTCTCGTCGTCGATCGGTGGTCAGGCCCGTGAGCGCCGGGACGGCGGCGGACGTGCACAGCCGACCGAGGGAGGTCGCGGCGAGCTGGCGAACGGCGTCGTCGGCGTGGCGGGTCAGCTCGACGAGGCGCTCGCGTCCGATGCTCTCGGTGAACCGGCGTGCGTCGTAGACGGCGAGGCGCTGCAGGCGTCCTGCGGCGAAGTGCTCGATGGCCGCATCGATCCCGCGGGGCTCGCCGAGCAGCGCGAGCGTATACGCGACCTGCGGGGCGTCGGCCGGCTCGGCGCGTCCGAGCGCAGCGATCAACGCCTGTCGCGCGCCCGACATCGCCGGCGGTCCGATGCGCGCGAGGGCCTCGGCTGCTGCGCGCCTCGCTGGCGACGAGCCCGTCTCGAGGCCGCGCGCGAGGACCGGGACCGCGTCGGCATCGCGCGCCTCGCCGAGATAACCGAACGCCTGGATGCGCACCTCGTCCGACCGGGCCTCGTCCGCGAGCTTGCGGGCGCGGCCCACCCCTTCGGAGTACTGGAGCTGGAGCACCTCGGCGATCTCGCTCTGCTCGCGTGCGCGCGCGGTCAACATCCACCACGCGCCCGTCGCCGCTCCGCCGACGAGGAGCAACACGACGAAGACCACGAGCTTCGTCCGGAGCGGGACGCGTCGCTGCATCTCCGCGACGAAGAGCACCGTCCCCATCACGGTGCTCTTCGGTCCGCGACTGCCGAACCGGTGTTTGTCGGCGCCCGGATCGCGCCTGCGTACACCCGGCGGAAGGTGCTCGCTCATCGGTCGTCCCCCATGGTCATTGCATGCGCTCCAGCACGACGTGGATGGTGCCGCGCGTCTGCCCGCCCCATCGGTGCGTCAGCCGCGCAGGGCGATAGCCCGGCCGATCCACGAGGACCTCCGCGTCCTGCGCGAGGTCCAGGTCCGACACGTCGATCGGCGTACGGCCCCTGGGCACCGCGTTGACGTATACGTCCGCGTCGGGGGGCTCGCTGGTGATCGCGAGCGAGCCCGTGCTCGGCGCCAGCGTCGCGTCGATCGCCGCGGGAGGCGCATCTCCCGAGAAGCGGCTGGTCCACGAGTAGTGGCCCTCCCTGCGCAGCTCGATCGTGTAGACGTGGTCGCGCTCCAGGCTCAGCTCGAGCACGGAAGGAGTCACGGCGCTCTCGCGCACGCTGTCGACGTAGACCGCGGCGCCCGCGGGCGTGGAGCGGATGCGGATGGAGGCGGAGCGCGGCCCGTAGAGGCGGTATCCCAGAACACCGACCAGACCGAGCAGCACCGCGCCGAGCACGAGGGCGAGGATCACCAGACGCCGGCGCGCGCGATCCGCGGCGGCCTGGACCTGCGTGAGCTCGATCGTCTGTTGCATCCGCGCGCTGCTCGGCGGCAGCTCGACGTTCGGAGTCAGCGCGTCCGCCGGCGGTCCGCCCGAACGTCGCATCGCGATCGGTGGCGGGAGCGAGCCACCCTTGATGGGCGTCGCTTCGATGGACGGCTGGGCCGTACGCGGCATCCACGACGGGCGCGAGTCGATGGACGCCGGGCCTCTCGCGCTCGCGGAGGGTGTCTGTGCGGGCACGAAGCCCGCGCCGGCCTGGGGCAACGATGGGACGGCGCGCGGGTCCGCCGCCGACGTGGGTGCGTCCATCTCGACGTACGGCTGCGTGCTCTGCGTCGGCAGCTCGACGTTCGAGGACGATCCACCCACGCGCGCGAAGCTCGGGTGGGGCGGCGTGCCGGCCGGGGCGACCTCGATGATCGCGACGTCCGTGCGGGTCGGCTGCGCGTCGTCGGTGGGCGCCTCGACGTAGAGCTCCGTCGGAGTCAGCCGACGTCCCGACGGCGAGTGGCCGCTCGGCGGCAGCACCACGGCATCGCTCGCGCCTCCGACGCGCAACGGGACCGGACCGCTTCCGGCCGCGAGCGGCAGCGCGGTGCTGGTGACCGTCGGACCATCGAGGTCGGAGCGCGCCACGCCCGGTGAGGACACGATGCTGACGGCTTCCTTCATGCGCAGCTCGCCGCGCGTCATGCGCGTGAGCGACGAGCGCCCGCGTCGCTCTCCCGGCGACGACTGGATCTTCACGGCGAGATCGGCCACGGGCTCGGGCGGCGGGACCAGCCATGCGACGAGCTCCGAGAGCTTGGCGGCCCCGTAGCCGGGGGCGTGCTGACGCAAGAAGGCGTCGAGCGCGTCGCGCATCTCGCCCGCCGTCGCGAACCGATCCTTGGGCTTGCGGGCCAGAGCCTTGAGCGCGACTTGCGCAAGCGCCTTCGGCACGTCGGTGCGCAGCTTGGCGGGGTGGGGCACCTTGGCCGCGCGCGCCATGTCGAGGAGCAGCGCGACGTTGTCGCCCTCGTACAGCTGACGCCCGGTGATGAGCTCGTGAAGGACGATCCCGGCGCTGAAGATGTCGCTGCGCGGATCGAGCGTCTCGCCGGCAGCCTGCTCGGGCGACAGGTAGTTGTACTTGCCTTTGACGACGCCGGCTTCGGTCTGCTGGGCACGCAGCCGCGCCTTGGCCACGCCGAAATCGACGAGCTTGACCTCGCCTTCGTACGCGATGAGCACGTTCTGGGGCGAGACGTCGCGGTGGATGATCCCGAGCGGCCGCCCGAGCGAGTCGGTCTGCTCGTGCGCGAAAGCAAGGCCCGCGCAGAGCTCGCGGCCGATGTAGGCGGCCGCTTCGATGGGCAGGTGGATGTCCTTGTCGCTCGCGGCCAGCAGGAGCTTGAAGGCGTCGATACCGTCGACGAACTCCATCGCGAGGAAGTACCGGCCGTCGATCACACCGAGATCGAACACCTGCCCGATGTTCGGGTGCTGCAGGTGGACGAGGATCTTCGCTTCCTCGACGAGGAGCTGGATGAAGTCGGGATCCTCCGCGTAGCGACGGCGGATCATCTTGACGCAGAGGAACTTCTCGAAGCCCTCTGCGCCGGTGGCGGTGGCGAGGTACACCTCGGCCATCCCGCCCGCCCCGAGCTGACGCCTCAGCGTGAACGGGCCGAACGTCGCAGGCACGGCGTCACGAGCCACCGGCGCAGAATCTACCGTCGCCCCGCCCTTTCCCGGAAGGAAATCGCCCAGCGGGGGCGGCGCGAGCTCCGCCGAGCACGGAAGGGGTGACAACGACCGTGCGTGCCGAGCCCGTCGAAGCACGCAATGGCGCCCCTCGACCGAGCGTCCTGAGCTCCCGGCAGCGACCCTCTCAGCGTTCGCTGTCGAGGTGCTGCATCAGGGGCTCGGGATAACGCGTGCCCGACACCTGGCTCGACGGCACCGCGTCCTCGATCCGCGCGACCTCTTCGGGTGACAGGCGCAGCGTCATCGCGGCCAGCGACTCGTCGAGCTGACGTCGCGTGCGTGCGCCGACGAGGGGGACGATGTGGGCGCCCTTCGCGCGTGCCCACGCGATCGCGAGCTGCGCGGGACTGACGTCGCGTTCGCTCGCGAGGCGGTGCAGCGCCTGCACGATGGCCTCGTTGCGCGCGCGGTTCTCGCCCGTGAAGCGCGGCAGGTGCGCACGGAAGTCCGTGGGTCCGGTGGGTCCCGAGCCCGTGAGCAACCCGCGCGACAGGATGCCGTACGCCGTGACGGCGATGCCGAGCTCGTCGAGCACGGGGAAGATGGCGCGCTCGGGTCCGCGGCTGACGAGCGAGTACTCGATCTGCAGATCGACGATGGGATGGACGGCGTGTGCGCGGCGGATCGTCTCGGGGCCGACCTCGGAGAGGCCGATGGCGCGCACGTAGCCCGCCCTCACCATGTCGGCGATGGCACCGATCGTGTCCTCGATCGGCACCGTGGGATCGAGGCGCGCCGGTCGATAGACGTCGACGTGATCGAGCCCGAGACGCACGAGGCTGTAAGCGAGGAAGCTCTTCACGGACGCGGGCCGTCCATCGGCGCCGTGGAAGCCGCCGTCGGGCGAGCGCAGCGCACCGAACTTGACGGACACGACCGCGTCGTCTCGGCGCCGGCCGCGTAGCGCCTTTCCGATGAGCAGCTCGTTGGCGCCCAGGCCGTAGAAGTCTCCGGTGTCGAGCACCTGGACACCGCGATCGAGCGCGGCGTGGATGGTGGCGATGCTCTCGGTCTCGTCGGCAGCTCCGTAGAAGTCCGACATGCCCATGCAGCCGAGGGCGAACGGGAACACGTGCGGGCCGGTGCGGCCGAGCCGGATCCTCTCGGTCCGACGGGTCGAGCCCGCCTCGTGGGTCTCCGTTGCCGGCTGCGTGGATGCGACTGGAGTCGACTGCTCTCGGGTCATGTTCGTGTCTCCTTCCGAGCTGACCGTAGGCGCGTGCGTCACATGCCACCATTGAATAGGATGCATGACATCCATGAGCGACAATTATGGACGCGACCTCGATCTCAACCTGCTCCGCGTGTTCGCGGTCGTCGCAGATGCGGGGAGCGTCACGCAGGCGGCCGGGCGGCTGTACCTGACGCAGCCAGCGGTGAGCGCGGCGCTCCGCCGCCTGACGACCGCCGTCGGCAGCCCTCTGTTCGCGCGTCAGGGGCGCGGGCTGACGCTCACCAGTCGCGGAGCGCAGCTGCGCGCACAGGTCCAGGCCCACCTTCCGGCGCTGATCGACGCGGCGCTGACTCCGGCGCGCTTCGACCCAGCCACGAGCGACCGGACGTTCCGGATCGGATTCTCCGACGCGGCGGAGGTGTGGCTCCTGCCCGCGTTGCTGCGGACGCTCGAGCAGGAGGCGCCGCACATGCGGGTGATCGCGTTGCCCGTGCAGTTCCGCAGCGTCTCGCAGGCGCTCGCGACGGGCGGCCTCGACGCGGCGATCACCGTGGCGGACGACGTCCCCGCAGGCGTGCGACGTACGACGCTCTTCACCGGTGGCTTCGTGTGCCTCTACGATCCGCGCCACGCGCGGATGAAGCTCCCGCTCCGCAAGGCGGAGTACTTCGCGCGCGAGCACGTGATCGTCTCGTACAACGGAGATCTGCGCGGCATCGTCGAGGACGTGATGCGGCGCTCGCGCAGGATCCGGTGCTCGGTGTCGAGCTTCGCGAACCTCGGCGCGGTGATCGACGGCAGCTCCCTGCTCGCGACGGTTCCGGCGCTCGTCGCGCGTCAAGCCCGCCAGACGCGGCCGCACCTGCGCACGGCGGCGCTGCCTTTCGTGCTGCGTGGTGCGGCGATGGAGCTGCTTTGGCCTTCCGCGCTCGACGACGATGGGCCCGGGCTCTTCCTCCGCGCGCACCTCGCGAGGCTCGCCGCCACCACGGCGCGTCGGGCGGAGCGAGCCTAGGGCTCAGGAGACGCCGAAGAAGTACGCGATCCCGAGAGACGCCGAGATCCACCAGCTGTTCGGCAGATCGTGGAACCAGATGTCGTATCCACCCGCGGCGTGCACGACGAAACCGAGGCCGCCCGCTGCGCGCTCCGTCGAGACCGACTCGCCGGGCACGCCGATGATCACACCGAGGCTCGCGAACGGCGAGAAGGCGCCGGCGCCGACGCCGTCGGCCGACGCGTCGATCTGGAAGAGACGCGCGCCGAGATCGAAGAACGGCATGACGATGCCCGTGACCGGGATCACGAGCAGCGCGATACCGGGAGCCGCTTGGACGTGCTCATCGACGATCTTCACGCGCAGGTTCGCGGCGAGCCCGATGGGCGACCGCGTGATGGTCTGGCCGTCGCCCGACGGCATCGTGATGCCCTGCTCGAGGTCGATCACCGCGCCGATATCGTGCGCGTCCTCGCCGATCCCGAGGGTCGCTCCGCCCGCAGCCATCCGATAGCCGGCGCAGCCGGACGCGGAGACGAGCAGCGCGAGCGACGTGCAGAGCGGAGTGGCCCATGGCTTCATGCGCGAAGAGGTTAGCTCGACGGAGGGGGTCGGAGCGGGCGCGCGCGGAGGTGTCGCGTTCCGGTAGGATGCCGCACCGTGCAGCGCATCGAGGTCAGCCATCGGATCGAGGACGGGATGGTCACCTACCCGGGATTGCCCGAGCCCCGGTCCGAGGTGCTGCTCGACTACGAGGCGTCGCGCGCGCGCTACGAGGGTGGCGTCGAGTTCCGCATCGCGTCGCTCCACCTGTGCGGCAACACCGGGACCTACGTCGACTCGCCGCGCCACCGCTATCGCGACGGGGCCGACGTCGCGTCGCTGCCGCTGGATCGCATCGCGCACGTCCCGTGCGTCCGGATCGACGCCGGCGCCGACCGGCGGATCGGTGAGTCGCTCTTTCGCGGGCTCGACGTGCGGGGCAAGGCGGTCCTCGTCCAGACGGGGTTCTCGCGACACTGGCGGACGCCGCAGTACCTCTCGGACAATCCCCATCTCGACGAGGATGCGTGCCGCTATCTCGTGGAGGCGGGCGCGCTGTTCGTCGGGATCGACTCGCTCAACATCGACGACGTGGGTGACCTCGCGCGACCGGCGCACTCGATCTTGCTGGGTGCGGGAGTACCCGTGTGCGAGCACATGACGGGGCTCGCGTCGGTGCCCGAGCGGGGTGGGTTCCTCCACGCGGTGCCGATCCCGTGGGTGGGCGGCGCGACGTTCCCGGTTCGCGCGTACGTGGTGGTCTGATGGGCGCGTCGGGTGCGCGCCCCTCCGCCGACTCGGGAAGCGGGGGCGTCGTTGCGAGCTCCCCTTTCCGCGCGATCGTGTTCGGGGCGACGGGGATGATCGGGCAGGGCGTGCTGAACGAGTGCCTGCGCGACCCGCGGGTCGAGGAGATCCTCGTCGTGGGTCGCAGCGCGTGCGGCGTGGAGCACGAGAAGCTGAGAGAGGTGCTGTGCTCGGACTTCTTCGATTACCGCGCCATCGAGGAGCGGCTCGCGGGATACGACGCGTGCTTCTTCTGTCTCGGCGTGTCGTCGGCGGGCATGAGCGAGGCGGAGTATCGGCGACTGACGTACGACCTGACGATGCGCGCCGCCGAGACGCTCGTGCGGGTCTCGCCCGAGATGACGTTCTGTTACGTGTCGGGGGCCGGAACCGACGGCACGGAGAAGGGCCGCAGCATGTGGGCCCGCGTGAAGGGAAAGACCGAGAACGACCTTCTGGCGCTGCCGTTCGCCGCGTCGTTCATGTTCCGGCCCGGCTACGTGCAGCCGGGTCCGGGAGTGCGCTCGAAGACCGCCCTCTACCGCATCGCGTACGGCGCGCTCGGGCCGCTCTACCCGGTGTGGCGCAGGCTGTTACCGGGGATCGTGACGACGAGCGCCAACGTGGGTCGGGCGATGATCGCCGCCGCGTCGGGCGGCTACGAGAAGCGGATCCTCGAGGTTCGCGACATCAACGCGCTCGCCGAGCGCGCCTGAGCGCTCGCCGGGCACGAACGCGCGTCGCTGCGACGAACGTCGAGAGGGCCAGGAGGATCGTGCCGAGCCCGCTGCGCGTCGCGCGATGGCCCTGCCTCGGGGCTGCCGTGCAGCCGCCGTCGAGACCCGCCGTACCGGCATCGGGATCGACGGCCGTGGCGTCGCCGCTCGACGCTGTGCGGGGTCGATCACGGAGCGCGACGACCACGGCGCGCGCGGGATCGGGCCAGCTTGCTTCGTGCCCCTCGGCGTCGCGCACCACCAACGTGCGCTCCAGGCTCGCGCGCGGCGCCGACGTCGCCGCGGTCTCGATGGACAAAGAAACACGCGCTTGCGCGCCGGGTGCGACGACCCCCGTCGTGCCGCCCACGATGCGCCCGCCGGCCGGGCCTTCACGGGTGGTGACCTGCGCTTCCGCGGGCCACGGCTCGCGCCCTTCGTTCGCGACGATCACCCATCCAGTCGCGCGCTCGCCAGCTACGAGGGTCGAGGGGAGGCTGACATCGACGAAGCGCACGCCGAAGACCGGACGACGTGCGGTCGTGTCCCAGTGCCAGGTCCCTTCGAGGTCGTGGCCGTCGTGCGAAACGGTGACCGACGCGCGCACGTCGCCTTCTTCGCGCGGCGTCAGCGTGACCTGGACCTCGATGGCCGCGCCCGGCGCGACGTCGGCATCGATCGCGCCGCGCGTCCGCACGTTCGCCCCTTCGGCGCTCGCACGCACGGAGTAGACGCCGGGGCGCCACGTCGTCGTTCCCGTGTTCGCGACGACCAACGTGAACGCCGACGATTGGCCGAGGTCGAGCGCATCGGGCAATGCGGAGGGCTCGGCGCTCATGCGGTCGCACACGTCTTCGTCCACGGTGCCGTCGCAGTCGTCGTCGCGTCCGTTGCACGTCTCGCCCGACGGGCGCGGTGCGTCGCACGCGCCCCACGCACCGCCGCTGCACACCTCGCGGCCGCCGCCGCAAGCGGTCGAGCATGCACGGCTCACGTCCTCGTCGGCGCGACCGTCGCAGTCGTCGTCGCGTCCGTTGCACGACTCGGCGCTCGGGGTGCAGCCGCAGCTCGTGCTGGGCGCTTCGCGATAGTCGCGTTGCTCGCGCCACAAGCTGGTGGAGCGGCCGCAGCGTCCGGCGAAGGGATCGCTCGACGACGACGCGCCGGGCGAACGGTGCCCGAAGTGCAAGTGGGGTCCGGTGCTGTTGCCGCTCGAGGCCGACTGACCGACGACGTCGCCGCAGCCGACGCGGTCTCCCGTCGAGACGCGCAGCGAGCCACGCCGCATGTGGCAGTAGATGGAGCGCGAGCCGTCGTCGTGGTCGATCTGGACGTAGTTGCCGCAGCGACCGCCGCAGGTGTTGCCGAGCCCGCCGTAGTCCGCGCATCCGTCGTGGGTCGCCGAGACGCGGCCGGGCGCAGCCGCGACCAACGTGGTGCCGAGGGGCGCGCCGAAGTCGGAGCCGGTGTGCCCGTCGTAGCAGGCGCCCGAGCACGCGTAGTCCTGACAGCCGCCGCCTCCTCCGTCGTGGTCGAAGCCGTAGTTGAGGCGATGGCCTTCCTCGAAGGGTCGCCGATAGCGGACCGACTGTGCGCTCGCGCCCGGGGACACGGCGAGCCCGAGCGCCACGGTGGCGACGAGGACCAGGACGAGCGTCCGCGCGCTCATCGGCGCTGCTCGCGGGGCGGTTCGACCACCCGTCCGGTGGCGAGATCCACCGTGGCGGGACCGGTCTCGTCCTCGAAGGACAACATCGAGCCGACGAGCCTGGGCGCGCGTGGTGACGTCGGGAATCGCGACGCGTGCGGGAGCAGTGCGGATCCTTCGTTCTCTACCCATCGGTAGAGTCGCGGAGAGCCCGAGCGTCCCGACACGAACACGATGGCTCGCCCGTCGGACGAGATGGCGGGCGACCAGGCGGGCGCCATGCCGTGCGTGAGCGTCTCCACCACGCCGGTCGCGGCGTCGGCACGCGCCACCTCGAGGTCGGGCATCTCGCCGCGCACGTAGACGATCTCGGTGCCGGCCACGGAGAGCGGACCTTCGACGTCGACGTCGAGGTCGAGCCAGTGCCCCGCGGTCGTGGCGATGCGGAGCGCGTGATCCGTGTCGAGCACGGCGATGGACCCATCGCCCAGAAACCGAGCGTCGAGCGCGCGGCGACCGTCGAGCGCCGGCCACGCCGCAGCGCCGATCCCGTCGGGGACCTGCACCGCGATCTCGACGACACGATCCGGGTCGGCGTTCTCGGGAGCGGGAAGGACGGACCCCAGCAGCACGATCCCGTCGGCACGGCGATCGAGCTCGACGACGTCGACGGCTTCGGCCGGCGCCACGTTCGCCAGCGCCGAGCTCGCTGCCGAAGGCGGCGAGTCGTTGCCCGAGGCACACGACACGAGCGTCAGGGCGACGAGCAGCGGAGAGCGACGCGAGGGCATCGCCTGCCGTAGTTCAAGCGCCGGTCCAGGCCGCGGGCAACGCCGATTGCCGGGTTTTCTCGGGAGATCACGAGGCGCGCGACGACGGGTGGAGCGCGCTGACCCGAGCGCCGGCGACGCGTTCGTGCTCTGCCGTGCACAGGCGCGCGGGCAGTCTAGCGACCGAACGAGCAGGTCATCGGCGCGTCACGTTCGCCCACCACGCGCCTGCATCGCGCTGGGTCCAGGGCGGGACGTCGGTGCATGCCGCCAAGGCGGTGGCGAGCACGGCACCATCGCGCGGGCGGTGCGCCGGGTCGGGCTCGAGCGCCGCGAGCAGGACGGCCTCCAGGTCGGCGGGGACGGGCGCGTGGAGATGGAGCGACGGGGGCACCGGCTTCCAGCGTGCGCGCTCGTAGAGGCTGGCTTCCGAGTCGGGAAAAGGTCTGCACGCAGTGAGCAGGTAATAGCCCGTGGCCGCGAGCATGTGCACGTCGGTGCGCGCGTCGGGACGGCCGAACGCGCCGTAGCTCTCGGGCGGGAGGTAGCCGGGCGTGCCCATCACGACGCCCTCGAGCGAGAAGCCCGACGGTCCTTCGAGGTCCTTGACGAGCCCGAAGTCGATGACCTTGACGACGTCGAACACGCCGTCCTGCACGCAGGCGAGGACGTTCGACGGCGAGACGTCACGATGGATCATTCCGTGCCGGTGGGCTTCCCCGAGCGCCGCCGCGGCCTGGCGCAAGAGATGGAGCACGCGCGCCGCGGGCTGCGGTCCGTGCACGCGGACGATCGACGAGGCATCGATGCCCGACAGCAGCTCCATCGCGTAGTACGGCAGCCCGTGCGCGCTCGTGCCGCAGTCGAGCACGCGCACGACTCCCGGGTGGGAGATGCGCGACATGTGGAAGATCTCGCGTGCGAATCGCTCGCGCGAGATGGCGTCGCTCGTCATCGCGTGGAGCGTCTTGATGGCGACCGCGCGCCCGTCCCGGGGATCACGACCGCGA
This sequence comes from Deltaproteobacteria bacterium, assembly GCA_020854145.1. Classification (GTDB taxonomy): domain Bacteria; phylum Myxococcota_A; class Polyangia; order Polyangiales; family JADZFZ01; genus JADZFZ01. The sequence continues at coordinate 51,453 of JADZFZ010000801.1, forward strand.
TAGACGACGCCCATCCCGCCCGAGCCGACGAGCTCCTCGATCACGTAGGCGCCGATGCGATCCGGCAACCCGACGGGCCGGAAGCGCGGGCGGTTGGGCGCCGTGACGGCGTCGCTGGACGAGAGGTGCACATCCACGCGCGGTGCACGACCTGGGCCTCGAACGGCGCCGGCTCGCGGTCCGGAGCGCCCGATTGTCAAGACCGTCGCGCTCCGCGACAGCCACGTCGCGGTCCACGACGCCCGACGCGATTTCTGCGCGACCCGGGCGCGCGCCTCTGGGCCGTGCGTCGCTGCCTTCACACTTCGCAACATCGCCGCAAGCGAATCGAAAGGAATGCGGCCGCATGGTGGTGCAGGAGGTACCGATGAAGCTCTCCATCCTGTCCATCCCACTGCTCGCGCTGCTCGGAGTCGGCGCGTGCGAACATCCTGGTGACGAGATCGGCAATGCACAGCAGGCGTC